>NZ_CAXTNP010000130.1:0-20425 GCF_964245575.1 uncultured Nostoc sp.
CCCCAATCCCCAATCCCCAATCCCTAATCTTTAGCTAAAACACCATTAAGGAAGATATCAGCGAGTCCTTCTGCCATTTCCTGCATTTGTTGGGGGGAGGCGTTAGGTTCCATGAGGGTGTTGTTGGAAAAACCTGCGATCGCAAACATTCCTAAAAAAACTTTGGCTACCAGCTTGGCGTCCATTTGGCGATAAATGCCTTTATCCATCGCTGTTTGAAAGAATGCTTCGCCCACGTCGCTCATTTTGGTAATGACTTCTAATTGAATGCGATCGCGCAAGTCGGGGTGAAACTGCACTTCCATAAAACAAACGCGCATTAAATCGGCATTTTTTTGGAAGTTCCACATCCGGCGACGCATCACCTGAGCTACAGCTTTATAGCTGCCCATTTCACTTAATTCTGTCAGCAAATCTGTGAGAATCTCCACCCATCCACTCGTCGCTACTTCCACCAAAATTGCCTTTTTATTGGCAAAATGACGAAATAGAGTGCCTTCAGCTACACCTGCGGCCTGTGCTAAATCGCGGGTGGTAGTGCCGTCAAATCCCTGAGCGGCGAACAATCGTTGTGCTGCCTGTAAAATCCGGGTGCGCGTCTGAGCCTCTGAGGGTGGGGAAGAATTAAAAACTCGCATAACAGTTATGGTGAAATTTGCGGAACAGGATTTGTAGCATTATTGTCTAACGTCAAGTAAAAAAGCCTAACAAGCTTAATACAAGATTAATGTCTTTTTGCTAAGTACCTAGTTTTTTAGGTAGTGTAACTTTATCTTAATTTTTGCTTATGAACCAGATCAGTCGGTCAATTTTAGATTTTAGATTGGGGACTTTGACTTCGCTCAGGAACCATCGAACGATTTTGGATTGCTCAGATAAAGTATCTATCATATTAGGGCGGTTGTTTGTCGCTTTGTTGGCTTTGATCGTTTTCTGGTGGGGATTGCTGCCAGAAATTGCTCTGGCTCAAACTCAGACTGCACCCCCTCCCCAAAGAGTGCAGCAACCTACAAAAACTCAAACTCCAACAGTTGAAAGTTCGATCCAACCTTATCTGAATCGAGTTATCAAGGAGTTAACAGAGTTTCGCCTCGACAATGGTCTAAAATTCATTGTCTTGGAACGACATCAAGCGCCTGTAGTTTCTTTTATTACTTATGCCAATGTCGGTGGTGTGGATGAGCCAGATGGCAAAACTGGTGTAGCTCACTTTTTGGAACATTTGGCGTTTAAAGGGACAACGCGCATTGGTACAGAAGACTACAAGGCAGAAAAACCTTTATTAGAAACCTTAGAACGATTGGATGGCCAAATTAAAACAGCAAAAGCCGATGGCAAAAAAGATGAGGTTGCTCGGTTAGAAGCTGAGTTTAAGCAAGTGGAAACGCAAGCAGCCAAGCTTGTCAAGCAAAACGAATTGGGGCAAATTGTCGAACAAGCCGGAGGTGTGGGTTTAAATGCCAATACTTCAACCGAAGCCACCCGTTATTTGTACAGTTTTCCTGCTAATAAGCTGGAACTTTGGATGTCGCTAGAGTCGGAACGATTTCTTGATCCTGTAATTCGTCGTGAGTTTTATAAAGAGAAAGATGTAATTTTAGAGGAGCGACGCATGCGGGTGGAAAATTCACCCATTGGACTGATGTTGGAGAAATTTATTGATACTGCTTACAAAGTTCATCCCTACCGCCGTCCGGTGATTGGTTATGACGAAGACATCCGCAATCTGACACCAGAAGATGTCCAAAAGTTTTTTGATACTCACTACGTACCAAGTAATTTGACCATTGCCATTGTCGGAGATGTTAACCCGACTCAGGTAAAAAAACTGGCGCAAACTTATTTTGGTCGCTATCAAGCAAAAACCAAAGCTGTTGAAAAAATCCCGGTAGAACCGCCACAACAACAAACCCAGGAAGTTACTTTACAACTACCTTCTCAACCTTGGTATTTAGAAGGTTATCATCGTCCGACAATTACTCATCCAGATAATGCCGTCTATGAAATCATTGGCAGTTTATTAAGTGATGGGCGCACGTCACGGTTGTATAAGTCTTTGGTAGAAAAACAACGTTTGGCGCTAAATGCCCAAGGTTTTAGCGGTTTTCCTGGAGATAAGTACCCAAACCTGATGTTATTCTATGCTCTCACGGCTCCTGGTCATACAGTTGATGAGTTAGCGGTGGCTTTGCGCCAAGAAATTGACAAATTGAAAACTGAGCCTGTAGCAATGGTTGATTTGGAACGGGTGAAAACCCAAGCACGGGCAGGTTTGTTACGCACCCTTGATTCAAATATGGGGATGGCTCAACAATTGTTGGAATATGAGGTAAAAACTGGCTCTTGGCGGAATTTGTTTAAGCAGTTAGATGATATTTCGGCGGTGACAACGGCTGATATTGTGCGGGTGGCAAAGGAGACGTTTACGCCGGAAAATCGCACGATTGGTAAGCTGTTGTCGAAAGAAGCTTAAGAAAAACGAACCGCAGAGGCGCAGAGGGCGCAAAGGTAGAGAAATATGCAGAGGTATAAGGTGAAGGATAAAAGGCGGATGTTCAAGATTCAAAATCGAAAGGGGCTTATTTATGCTTTGGTTGGTGTTTTTGCGTGTTTACTTTTAACTTGTAATTTTTCCCTAGCGGCGACGACTGAGGCAAAGCATTATACAGAGTTGCAGTTACCACCGCTACCAGAGATTAAGTTACCCAAGTATGAGCGATTTGTTCTCCAAAACGGCTTGGTTGTCTATTTGATGGAGGATCACGAATTACCGTTGGTGAATGGGACGGTGTTTGTGCGGACAGGAAATCGCTTGGAACCACAGCAGAAAGTCGGTTTAGCTGGTTTTACAGGCGCGGTGATGCGAACCGGGGGAACTAAGAAGCATTCGGGTGATGAACTAAACGAGATATTAGAACAACGGGCGGCATCTGTGGAAGCTAGTATTGGTGAAGCTTCAGGTGGTGCTAGCTTTGACGCACTCAGTGAAGATTTAGAAACGGTGTTTGGGCTGTTTGCCGAGGTGCTGCGATCGCCAGTATTTGCTCAAGAAAAGCTAGACTTAGCTAAGACACAAGCTAAGGGTGGCATTGCTCGTCGCAATGACGATCCAGATAGTATAGCTAGTCGAGAATTTAAGAAATTGATCTATGGGAAAGATAGTCCATACTCTCGCACGATAGAGTATGCAACGGTGGATCAGGTTGAGCGTGAGGATTTGCTCAAGTTTTATCAGCAATATTTCCACCCCAATAATATGATTTTAGGGATTGTGGGGGATTTTGACACCAAGAAAATGCGATCGCTGATTCAAACTAACTTTGGCGACTGGAACCGCAACCCAGGTATTGCTAAACCCAAATTACCAAATGTTTCGCCAGCTAATGCAGGTGGAGTCTTTTTTGTCAATCAGCCACAATTGACGCAAAGTAGTGTGCTTCTCGGACATTTAGGCGGACGGTTTGACAATCCTGATTATCCGGCGCTGGATGTATTGAATGGGGTGTTAAGTGGATTTGGTGGACGCTTATTTAATGAAGTGCGATCGCGTCAAGGTTTAGCTTACTCTGTCTATGGCCAGTGGAGTCCCCGCTACGACTATCCTGGCATGTTTATTGCTGGTGGACAAACGCGATCGGATGCTACCGTCCAGTTTGTCAAAGCCTTACAAGATCAAATCAAGCGCATCCAAACTCAAAGAGTAACAGCAAAAGAACTGGCTTTTGCGAAAGAGTCTACACTCAACTCCTTTGTATTCAACTTTCAAGACCCCAGCCAAACCTTATCACGGTTGATGCGATACGAATATTACGGCTATCCTGCTGATTTTCTCTTTCGCTATCAAAAAGCCGTCGCCGCCACCACAGCTGCTGATGTGCAACGAGTAGCACGAGAATACCTCAAGCCAGAAAAGATCGTGACTCTAGTGGTGGGTAATCAAACTGCTATTAAACCGCCATTGACGCAGCTAGCAGCAAAGGTGACACCAATAGATGTAACGATTCCTGGTTCGCAGCCACAGGCAAAGAATTAATCCTTGGTAATCGGCGTTCACAAATACTTAAGTAACTACTTAAATGAAATAATTTCCTTCATTATCGGGAAATGACTGAGGACAAATTGTAGTAAGCAGTAGAAACTAAATCAGGAACCAAAGCCTCTGGAGTTTCCAGAGGTTTTTTTTTAATTACGCTTTTTTAGGAGCGATCGCCCCATACACTTCAATAAAGGGATTTTTAAGCAGGCGCGATCCGACGACTAACTGCTGCGTGTCCAAGCATCCGATAATTTAGTGATGAAGCAGCAAACAATTGTCGCATCAACTGGAGTAAGCTAAATTTAGATTTGAGCTACTGGGAGTGCAGATGATGTTGTTGGAATTAAAGCGCATCCATGTTCCACCAGGGCAAAGGGTGTTACTGCGAGATGTAACCTGGCAGGAATTGGAAACAATTCTAGAAGATTTAGGAGAGCATCGTGCTGCACGAATTGCTTATGACAGGGGAATACTGGAGATTATGGCACCACTGCCAGAACATGAAGACGATAAAGAAATTATTAGCGATTTAGTCAAAGCGCTTTTGGAAGAATTAGATATTGAGTTTAGATGTCTTGGTTCTACCACTTTCAAAAACCAAGTAATGGCTCAAGCTATAGAACCTGATCAGTGTTTCTATATAAAAAATGAATCCAAGATTCGCGGCAAGAAGCGACTAGATTTAACAGTAGACCCTCCTCCAGATTTAGCTCTAGAAGTTGATATTACTTCTCGTACTCATCCTAATATCTATGAAGCTTTAAAAGTACCTGAGCTTTGGCGTTTTGATAAAGGAAAGCTCCAAATTAATGTTCTGCTAGACGGGCATTATGTAGAGTCTCAACAAAGCCTAAATTTTCCTAAATTTAAACTAATTGAAACGATTCCCCAATATCTGGAGCAAAGTACAACAGCAGGCAGAAATGAAACGCTCAAGGCTTTTCGTCTTTGGGTACGAAAGCAGATACAACAGCTATGACTGAATAATTCGTAATGACGCTCGATAGCGCAGCGTTAGCGACGCAGGAGCCTCTGACTCGCTAACGCTACTACGCTAACGTAATTCGTAATTAATTTTGGGTACAGAGCCACCTAGCTTTAGTTATGAAAAAGAAAAGAACTGGTAAGCATCTTTCTTCAGAGACACTCGATTTTATCCGTAGTGTAATAAATACATATTTCTCTGTTGCTGCCATCGGTATTCAAAATATAGAAAGCCTACTGGTCTGTGTCATTAATTTTGATGAGTTCGTAGTAAGCACAAAGCGTACTTAAAAATCTCGGACTAAAGTCCTTACTACGAACTTTTTACCCCTAAAAATTAATAGACCTATTGCATAATTATTTTGTGGTATCATCAAGAGTTTTATAAAAAATGCATATCAAAATCTATACTGAGAACCTATGTTACCTCATTAGTATGTCTGATTGAGATAGAAAGCATATTTTTAAAACCTTTTATTGTACCATGAATTATTTTGCAAGAGGTCTAATGACATGAACCACTACTACAATGTCTAAGTTAGTAATGAAAAGTTTGTAGTAAGCACAAAGCGTGCTTAGAACATCAGGACTAAAGTCCTTACTACGAACTTGCTTATCCATCAATTTAAACTTGATGCACTACTATTACTCAATATGTAATAACCAGTAGAGGCGCACAGCTAGCTGTACGCTCCTACAAATCACCTGTATTCCACCTTACGAAAGCCTCAGGTTATATAAATCATACATTACTTAGTAATGATTCAGGTTAATGCCAGCTTCTTTTGCCATTGCTTCTAACCCATTAATTTGTAGGGTTTTGATTGCTTTGGTAGACAGCTTTAACTTCACCCAGCGATTTCCGCCTTCCCACCAAATACGCTTGTTTTGCAGATTAGCGTGCTGAAGGCGTTTAGTACGGCGGTGGGAGTGGGAAACAGCAAAGGCGTTATTTGCCTTCTTACCAGTTAGTTCACAGCGACGCGACATAGCAAGTATCTCCAGATTGTTATTTTAATACAGCCTTTCCATTTTAGGTCTTAGACAACAGAAGTAGGAAAGGAGATGAGAGCAGGGGAGAAATAACTCCTAACTCCTGTACAGACGCGATTAATCGCGTCTGTACTCCTGACTCAGCACTCAGCACTGGCTCAACCTTAGCTATCCGCTAACAGCACTCAGCACTATTTACTAGCTTGTTCCGTTAGCTTGGTGAGTACCTCGTTGGATCGCTCGACGAAGGATTTCATCCCCTCAGCGTCAAATCCTTTTTGAGACATCAGCGCTAAATCATAGACATGTTGGCAAATCAAGTTCACTAACTGATCTGTAGGTGATTGACCGTCACCTTGAATAATACTACCTTGGTTAAGATTTGCCAGATTTTGAATCAACGGGTGAGCAGTATTCACTAGCAAAACGTGATCTTCGGGAAAATCTACTGTCTGCTGCTGCATCATGGCGTTCATTTCTCGCATACGGCGGAGAATCTCTGGTAGAAGCACGATCGCAGGTGGTGTCCCATGAGGATCGTCTGATTTCAAAGCTTCGGTGCGGATGTTGAGTTTGGGTTTGTTGAGGGATTTCTCAAATAACTCTTTGATAGTCTCACTCCGAGTTTTGTTCGTCTTGGGATCAACAATTTCCGTAGCTTTGTCTTGTTCCAGCAGGGTATTATCTAAGTCGGAGTCCACCCGTGTAAACTTAACGTCCTGATATTCCCGCTCTAGGAAGTTGATAAAGTGGGTGTCGATGAAGGAGTCCATAAACAGGACTTCCAAGCCTTGATTTTTATGCAGTTCTATATATGTAGCTTGGGTTGCTTCATCAGTGCTGTAGAAAACCCGGTTTTCGTTACGTTCTTTGTTACGTTCTAGATACTCTTTGAGTGTGGTGTAAGGAGCGCTGGGTGTTGAGTTCTCAGAACTGGGTGAAGGAGTCACATCTTGCCAAGCATCCCCGTCTGAAGACTGTACTTCAATTACTGGAGTTTCAGCAGCAACTTTTTCTGTCAGCTTGGCGGTGGTGCGGAAGACGATAATATCTTCAATTTGTTTTTTGAATTTCTCGTCGTTGAGAACGCCGAATTTCACAAAAGTACCAAGATCCTTCCAGGCGCTAATGTATTGTTCGCGGTTGTCGCGGAAAAGTTCTTTGAGGCGATCGCCTACTTTTTTTGCAATGTAATCACCGATTCTCCGCACGGTGCGATCGCCTTGCAATGCACTGCGCGATACGTTCAGGGGAATATCGGTACTATCAATCACACCCCGCATTGGCATCAGAAATTGCGGGATAATTTCTTCGCAGTTGTCGCTAACAAAAACTTGATTGCAAAATAGCTTGATCTGCCCTTTAGTAACATCTACATCCGGCCTCATTTTAGGGAAATACAGAATCCCGTTAATGATAAAGGGATAGTCTGTATTTAAATGTACCCACAACAGAGGTTCTTCCTGAAAAGGATACAAGTAGCGGTAAAACTCTAAATAATCTTCTTGACTCAGATTACTCGGAGACTCTCGCCACGGTGCTTTTTGCTTATTTACTACTTCGCCATCAAGTTTAATTGGTACTGGCAAGAAGTCGCAGTAGGTCTTGACAAGATTCTTAATCCGTGCCTGCTCTAAAAATTCTTCCTCTTCTCCTTGCAGGCTGAGAGTAATAGTAGTGCCGCGAGTTGTTCGTGGCGATTCTTCTAGGGTAAAAGCTGGCGAACCATCGCAAGTCCAGTGAACCGCCTGCGCCCCTTCTTGATATGACAGTGTATCAATCTCTACCTTTTGCGCCACCATGAAGGAAGAGTAAAAACCAAGACCGAAGTGGCCGATTATGGGTTGATCTGATTTGCCTTCATACTTATGAATAAATTCTTCAGCACTAGAGAAGGCAACTTGATTGATATATTTCTTAACTTCATCTGCGGTCATCCCGATACCATTATCGGAGATGGAGAGAGTTTTCTTATCTTTGTCAATGGCAATTTCAATTTCTGGTTCGCCGATATCTCCAGCGTAGTCTCCAGCGCGGGATACCATTTTCAGCTTTTGGATGGCGTCTACAGCGTTGGATACCAGTTCCCGCAAGAAGATTTGGTGATCTGAGTAAAGCGATTTCTTAATGATCGGGAAAATATTCTCAGTATGAATACTGATAGTGCCTTGTTCTAGCATGGTTATCCGCCTATTTTAGTTGCAGAAATAATTCTGAAGATCAATTTTCCGCGATTTTCAATTATTTTGAGGTCAGGAATGCCTCTTTATTTTATTCGGATTTCACTACTATCAAGCCCAAATGCTGTATAAACTACTGTTGCAATTTGTTATATATGTCTACTAAATCTGTAGCTTGCATATCTAGCGTGCGAACAGGTTTAATACCTTGGCGCAATTGGGACAGTAAATTTGCATCCGTTGCTAACTGCCGCAAAGCTTCAGTCCAAGCCTTAGTATCATTAGCAGGTACTAACCAACCATCAATGCCATGTTTTACGAGTTCCGCAATACCCCCCAAATTAGAACCAATTACAGGGAGGCCGGCTTCATGGGCTTCTAAGACTACTATTGGCCCAGTTTCTAGCCATTGGGAAGGTACAGCTAGGATGTCGTAATTCGCTAGAGCCTGGGGAAGTTCAACTCTAGTTAGTTGTTTCTCTACACGAATTCGAGGGTCATTGTCAATCAGGTTAAATAAAGTTTTGCGATATCGTTCATCTTGCGCTATGCCATGAATTATCAATTCAATGGGAATCACCGCAGGTAAATCTTTAACTGCTTGGACTAAGATATCAATACCTTTATATATATCCCAGCGTCCTAAAAAAACTACTTTTAAAGTGCCAGATTGCTGTTTTACCTGTGTCGATTTTTCTTGTGTAGCTAATAAACTTCCGTATCGAGAGAGTTCGAGTTTTTTTTCAGGAATGCCGTTAATCAGTAGAGCTTCATAAAGCCAATCACACACTGCTATAATGCGGTCAGCAAATTTTGCCATTTCTAGCAGACTTTTTTTGCGGGCAGTAACATAACCAGGTATCACAAAAGGACGCACAAACTGTCCTAAGTTGCCCTCGGCAACTGTTGCAGGAAGATAGGCACTGACAGGCAACCCTACGCGGCTCAAAATCGGCATGGGCAGATAGCTAAAACCTTTTACCATTGCAGCAGGTAGCTTTCTGCTCAAATTATCAGCACACTGGGAACAACGCACCACATCTATTTTGCCATCACAAGCCTGTTGTCCATTGAACATCAAAGTAGTTCGCTGGCATAAGGGTAGAGGATAATGGATTGTTACTACCGTTGACAAGCCTAATTCTTTTGCAAAACGTAGATGAGGCAATCCACAAGATACTTCCCAATGGTGCTGATGGTAGATGTCTGCTTTTTGGTGAGATAGCCAATTAGCAAAATCTTCAAATTTTCCATGAGGAAATTGACCGTGATTCGGTTGTGTTTTAGGTACAGGGAATACAGGATATCGATAAACTTCTACATCGTTGTACTTGTAAGTCTCATCATGTAGAGAACCGTTTTTAGCTGCTGCTATCTGGATATCAATTTCATACGACGAACGCAATTTTGGCAGTAAATCGTTGAGGTTTACTTGAATACCACCACATTTATCTGGGAAATAACGAGCAAGAGCTTGGATTACTTTCATAATAGGAATCTCCAGGACAGGAAATCTGCTCTTGCTATTTTATTAGCTGTATTGTGAATTACCCAGTAATATCTGTACTCAAATACAAACTAGATCGCCCATTCTCACCTGACGAATCAGAAAAATAGGGCGATCTAGTTTTATTTGCATCTTATTGACGGTGTATTAACTTTTACGATTCTGGTGCTGACTTAACCAACTTGACAGTAGTTTGCGGCATTGATACCTTCACCAGCACTTTTTTGCTAAAAGACAGACCATTTTCATTTTTATCAATGATAATCGTGTCTCCAGAGATAAAAGTATTTTCCAATAACTTGGTGGCGAGGGGGTTTTCTACTTCTCGCTGAATTGCCCGTTTGAGTGGACGGGCACCGTAAACTGGGTCGTAGCCTGATTCGACAAGGTGATCACAGGCAGATTGGGATATCTCAAAGAAGATTTTTTGCTCGCGCAGGAGATTTTCTACCCGCTTGAGTTGAATACGGATGATCTGCCGCATTTCCGTGCGATTTAGGGTATGGAAGAGAATAATGTCATCGACACGGTTGAGAAATTCTGGGCGGAAATGCGATCGCAAAGCTTCCATTACCCGCTTCCGCATTGTTTCATACTTGGAATCATCACCAGATACATCCAAGATATGTTCGCTACCAATGTTACTGGTCATGACAATAACGCTGTTACGAAAATCTACCGTCCTCCCCTGAGAGTCAGTAATTCTCCCATCATCTAACACCTGCAACAAAATATTGAACACATCGGGGTGCGCCTTTTCGACTTCATCCAACAGCACCACTGAGTAAGGACGGCGGCGAATCGCCTCGGAAAGTTGACCGCCTTCTTCATATCCTACATATCCTGGAGGCGCTCCCACAAGGCGAGAAACTGAGTGTTTTTCCATATACTCAGACATATCCAAGCGCACCAATGCATCATCAGAATCAAAGAGAAACTGAGCTAAAGCGCGGGCGAGTTCAGTTTTACCCACACCAGTGGGGCCCATGAACAAAAATGAACCAATGGGACGAGAGGGGTCTTTCATCCCCGCACGGGCGCGGCGAATTGCGGCTGCTACTGCTTCTACAGCCTCTTCTTGCCCAATAACTCGTTGATGTAAATGACTTTCTAGTTGCAGTAATTTTTGCCGTTCTGATTCCAACAGGCGATTGACAGGAATTCCTGTCCATTTAGCAACGATTTCCGCAATATCAGCTTCAGTGACTTGTTCTCGCAGTAACGTGGAACCTTGGTTTTGAATTTCTAAAAGGCTCGCTTCTTTGGCTTCGCGATCATGCTGTACTCCCTCCAATTTGCCATATTTCAGTTGGGCAGCTTTATTCAGATCATAAGCACGTTCCGCCTGTTCAATTTGCACTCGCAGTGCATCTTCTTCTTTCTTTAAGGCGCTTATCGCCTCCAATATCTGCTTTTCACCTTGCCATTGCTCATTAAATATTTTCTGTTTTCCCGTTAAACTGGCGATTTCTTGCTCAATTCGCTGCAAACGCTCTTTCGTTTGGGGGATACCCTTTTCTTCACCAGCTAATGACAGCTTTTCCATTTCTAACTGCATGAGGCGGCGATCAATGGTTTCCAATTCTGCTGGTTTGGAGGTAATCTCCATTTTCAACTGTGCTGCTGCCTCATCCACTAAATCAATGGCTTTATCTGGCAAAAAGCGATCGCTAATGTAACGCGCTGACAGAGTTGCTGCTGCTACCAAAGCCGAATCAGAAATTTTGACGTTGTGATGCACTTCATAGCGTTCTTTCAATCCCCGGAGAATGGAAATAGTATTTTCCACACTTGGCTGATCCACAAATACTTGTTGAAAGCGGCGTTCTAAGGCGGCGTCTTTCTCTATGTGTTTGCGGAACTCGTCGAGGGTAGTAGCGCCAATGCAACGCAGTTCTCCCCGCGCCAGCATTGGTTTAAGTAAATTTCCCGCATCCATTGCCCCTTGTTGAGTGGAACCGGCGCCGACTACAGTATGCAATTCGTCAATAAACAGGACGATTTGACCGTTAGATTCCGTAACTTCCTTGAGGACTGCTTTCAGGCGTTCTTCAAATTCTCCTCGCAATTTGGCTCCAGCAATCAAACTGCCCATATCTAAAGAGATGAGTTGGCGGTTTTTCAGAGATTCGGGAACATCACCATTTACCATCCGCTGTGCCAAAGCTTCTGCGATCGCAGTTTTTCCTACTCCAGGTTCACCAATTAATACAGGGTTATTTTTGCTCCGACGAGACAATACTTGAATTACCCGCCGAATTTCGTCGTCCCGCCCAATCACCGGGTCGAGTTTTCCAGATTTTGCCTGTTCTGTCAAATCTCGGCCAAATTTTTGTAAGGCTTCATAGCGGGATTCTGGGCTTTGATCTGTTACCTTTTGGCTACCGCGAATGGCTTTGATAGTAGCTTCTAGTTTAGCTGCATCCGCACTAAAGCCTTTGAGTATCTTTCGTCCAACGCGATCGTCTTCAGCAAAAGCCAAGAGTATATGTTCCACGGAAATGTAGGAATCTTTCATCCTGGCTCTAGCTTCCTCGGCTCGGTCTAATAAAATATCTAAATTGCGGCTAAGGTAAAGCTGATCGCTTTTACCAACTTTCGGCTGACGTTGGGTAAAAGCTTCTAGCTGCTGTTGCAATCGGATTGGATCAACCTCAGATCGAGCCAGGATACGTATTGCTAGACTAGTGGGTTCTTCTAACAGGGCGATAACTAAATGTTCAACATCTAGTTGCTGTTGTTGATAAGCCCGGACTATATCCTGAGATTTAACAATCGCTTCCCAGGCTTTATCAGTAAATTTATTTGGATCTGTAGGTTGCATCTTTATAATTTTGGAATTTTGATTTTTAGTTTAGGGCTTGGGGACTGGGGACTTGTACTGAGCAACTTGTGCCGGGTCTGTCCTGAGCGTAGCCGTAAAGCCTGCGGCATAGCTACGCTTAGGGCGAAGCCTCTCTAAGAGTTGGGCGAAGCCGAGGTAAGCCGAAGTATTGGGGACTGGGTATTGGAAAACTCTTCCCTAGTCCCTAATTATCCAAACATTCTGAGCGTATATCCGCGTGTATCTCCAGTGGCAATTGTTGGCTTGGTAATTAGTGATAGTTTAATCCATTACCTATTTTCTAATTTAAAACGAAAACACTGTTCTGAACGGACTTTACCAAATAGTAATATTGGAGCGATGTCTACGACGGGCTATTCGGCGTCGCTATTAGTGTTGCTCATCAACGACAGTATGCGGGTAATACTAATAAAATTTACGCACAGAAGTTCCCCTAACCCGCCTAAAAAGGGGAGGCAAAAAGCGAAAAGTATCGCGCATCTGGGTTTACCTGGATGAGATGGCAGCCAATGTGCAGGAAGAATCAATCTCCCCCGTCTGCTTCAACTTTTCAAATATATCTCTTGAGCAAAACTTGCTGCCCAGATCCCCGATTTCTTCAAGAAGTGGGGAATCTAAATCCAGCTTAAGTAAGTGACATTCCACCCTAATACTCTGGCAAGATAACAATACTTAGTTTGTAGTGAGAGCTTGAGCGCTCAAGTCAAGGACTAAAGTCCTTACTACAAACTTATTCATCCATTCAAGTTGGTGTGGTGGACTACTAGGGGATAATTTATTTTTTTGTAACCCTTATGAAAATTACTGACTCACAAGTTGCTCTTGCGATTCCTGTTTGACTGCTGATCCTTGAGTTCCCAGTTGAATCAGTTCAAGTTTATACCCATCTGGATCTTCCACAAAAGCAATTACTGTCGAACCATGTTTCATCGGCCCTGGTTCGCGCACGACTTTACCGCCCTGATTGCGGATTTCCTCACACGTAGCGTAAATATCGTCAACACCAAGGGCAATGTGACCATAAGCATTACCAAATTCGTACTTTTCTACCCCCCAGTTGTAGGTTAGTTCTATCACCGAGTTGTCGCTTTCGTCGCCGTAGCCAACAAAAGCTAGGGTAAATTCTCCCCCTGGATAATCTTTTCGGCGTAGTAATTTCATTCGTAGAACTTCACAGTAGAACTTTAAGGATTCTTCAAGGTTGCCCACCCGTAGCATTGTGTGTAGTAATCGCATATTGACCTTTTCTCTGTAATTGATTTAGTGTTATTCTCTGCCAATATTTTACCTAGCTCAAAGTCTGAAGGTAAAAATGCCATCAGGGAAAGAAGTAAAGGGCAGGATAAACATTGTCTTACCCATTTTTGGCGTTGATCCCTATCCATATAATGGAAATCTTCTTTAATCTCAGCCAATAAAGTCTCTTAACCGCCTATGCTAGCCATTGGGTTAGGCAGATGGACTGGATGTGTAACACACTCGAACAAAGGAGAAAGTACAGATGAGTAAATTTCTATATACTGCCATTGAAGATACTACCATTGAGGCGATCGCAGCCCGTGAAATTCTTGATTCACGCGGTAGACCGACAATTGAAGCCCAAGTGCATTTAGCCAACGGTGTTGTAGGACTAGCGCAGGTTCCCAGTGGTGCTTCTACTGGCACTTTTGAGGCTCATGAACTGCGTGATGGCGATAAAAGCCGTTATGGGGGCAAAGGCGTACTCAAAGCAGTACAAAACGTCAAGGAAGCACTTGCACCACAATTGTTAGGCTTGAATGCCCTCAACCAAGAATTGCTAGACCGGACAATGATCGCTATAGATGGTTCTGCTAACAAATCCAATTTGGGAGCTAATGCGATTTTAGCGGTTTCCCTAGCAGCAGCTAAAGCTGGTGCTGAGTCTTTAGCAATTCCTCTATATCGCTATTTGGGTGGCCCTTTAGCGAATTTGCTACCAGTGCCGTTGATGAACGTGATTAACGGTGGCGCACACGCATCAAATAACGTGGATTTTCAAGAGTTTATGATTGTCCCAATTGGCGCAACTTCCTTCCGGGAAGCATTGCGCTGGGGTGCAGAGGTGTTTGCCACCCTTAGTCAGGTGTTGGATGAAAAAGGGTTGCTCACTGGTGTAGGCGATGAAGGCGGTTTTGCCCCTAACCTAGAGTCCAATCAGGTAGCTTTGGAATTGCTAGTTGCTGCCATTAAGAAAGCTGGTTACAAGCCAGGGGAAGAAGTAGCTTTGGCGTTGGATGTAGCCGCTAGTGAATTTTACAAGAATGGTCAGTATGTTTACGATGGTAAACCTCACGCCCCGGCTGAATTTATTGATTATTTAGGACAGTTGGTTGACCAATACCCTATTGTATCAATTGAGGATGGCTTGCACGAAGAAGATTGGCAAAGTTGGCAATTGCTCACCCAGAAGTTAGGTTCGCGGGTGCAATTGGTAGGCGATGACTTGTTTGTTACCAACGCTACTCGCTTGCAAAGAGGCATCCAGGAAAAAGCCGCTAATGCCATTTTGATTAAACTCAATCAAATTGGTTCTCTCACCGAAACCTTAGAAACAATTGATTTGGCAACTCGTAACGGTATCCGTTCAGTAATTAGCCATCGTTCTGGCGAAACAGAAGACACAACGATCGCTGATTTAGCCGTAGCAACCCGTGCCGGTCAAATCAAAACAGGTTCTCTGTGTCGCAGTGAACGAGTAGCAAAATACAATCGCTTGCTGCGAATTGAAGATGAACTAGGCGATCGCGCCGTTTATGCTGGTGTTGTGGGGTTAGGGCCGAAGTAGAGTTAGGAGTTAGGGGTTAGGAGTTAGGAGTTAAGAGTTTTAATTCATAATTCATCACTCCTAACTCCTAACTGATTTACGGATAAAACCCCAACTTGGGCAACCCCAAAGTTTCATCCCAGCCCATCATCAGGTTTAGACACTGAATCGCTTGGCCCGCCTGTCCTTTAATTAGATTGTCAATTGCTGACATGACTATCACGCGACCTGTGCGCGGGTCAGCTTCTACACCAATGTAACAAAGATTACTACCGTTCGCCCATTTGGTCTGGGGGTAAACGCCGCTACCGCAGACTCTCACCCAAGGAGAGTTGCGGTAGAAGGCTGAGAAAATTGTGATTAAATCGTCTCGTACTAGACCGGGATCGCTCATTGTGGCATATACCGTTGCCAAAATACCGCGTACCATTGGGATAAGGTGCGGTGTAAATTGGATCATGAGTTCGTGACCAGCTAAGTCACTGCAAATTTGCTCAATTTCTGGGGTATGACGGTGACGGCCAATATTGAAAGCTGCTATAGAGTTGTCTGCTTCAGCTAGTAATAAATTAGTTTGAGGTTGCCGTCCACTGCTAGATGTACCAGATTTGGCATCGATAATAGCTGTTTCTGGCCTGATTAAGCCTTGCTTTAAGAGTGGCGAAAGTGCAAGAAGACTAGCGGTGGCATATGAACCAGGACAGCCAACGAGTTGAGCTTCGGCAATGCGATCGCGATAAAGTTCTGGTAATCCATAAACTGCTGTAGCTGCAATTGTGCGATCGCTTCTCTCAATGCCATACCAATTTGTATAAGTTGTCAAATTACTAAACCGATAGTCTGCACTCAAATCTATTACAATACATCCTTTTTCCAACAGTTTGGGCGCGATTTGGCAAGCTAGACCATTTGGTAAAGACAGGAAAACTACTTCACATCGGTGAGCAATTATTTCTGGTTCTGCTGCTTCTATTAGCAGAGAAGTTGCATGAGCCAGATACGGGTAGAGATCCCCGAAGGATTTTCCGATACTGCTCTCATCGCCTAAATAAACCAGTTCGACTTCTGGATGATCCATCAGTAACCGTACTAACTGTACTCCGCCATAGCCCGACGCGCCAACAATCCCAACGGGTACGCGTCTAAATTTGCCCATGATCTGAAATCCTTATCCCATGAATGGTGAATTCGTTATCAGCTATCAACAATATCAGCGACTAGATGCACAGCGTACAAAACGCCCTAAACGGGGAGATGGTGGAGATGGGGGAGATGGGGGAGATGAGGGAGCAAAGGAAGTAAATTTTTCTTCATCCTCCTCATCCCCCTCATCCTCCTCATCTTTTACTGTCGCTGCACTTTATAATGGCAAAAATTGTTGCCACCTTATCAAATCATTGCTAGTCTACTTCTCTGCCTTATAAAGGAGCTACAATCTAAAAGAAGAAATTGTTAAAAAAATTTACGTTGGTAGCTGGAAATCTTTCTGTGTCACAGCCTAATACTAACCAAGCTTTTAAATTTGATTCGATTGATGCCGCCTTAGCAGACCTAAAAGCTGGCCGCGTCATTGTAGTGGTAGATGATGAAAATAGAGAAAATGAAGGCGACTTAATTTGTGCTGCCCAATTTGCCACACCCGACATAATTAATTTCATGGCGGTGGAAGCTAGAGGGCTGATTTGTTTGGCAATGACAGGCGATCGCTTAGACGAGCTAGACTTACCCTTGATGGTAAGCAATATTACAGATACTAACCAAACTGCCTTCACTGTTAGCATTGATGCTGGCCCAGAATTGGGTGTAACCACTGGCATCTCAGCAGAAGACCGCGCCCGCACTATTCAGGTTACTCTCAACCCAGCCACCAAAGCTACCGATTTACGTCGTCCTGGTCATATTTTCCCAATTCGGGCTAAAGCTGGAGGCGTACTCAAACGCGCAGGACATACGGAAGCGGCTGTGGACTTAGCCCGACTAGCAGGACTATACCCAGCAGGAGTAATTTGTGAAATTCAAAACTCCGATGGTTCAATGGCGCGGTTGCAGCAGTTAGTCGAATATGCGAAACGTCACAAGTTAAAAATCATTAGTATTGCTGATTTAATTAGTTATCGCCTACAGCACGATCGCCTCGTGTATCGTGAGGTGATTACTAAGCTGCCTAGTCAATTTGGCCAGTTTGAAATTTACGCCTACCGCCATACCCTGGATAATACAGAACACGTTGCAATTGTCAAGGGCGATCCAGCGAACTTCAAAGATGAGGCAGTGATGGTGCGAATGCACTCAGAATGCTTAACTGGTGATGCTTTAGGTTCCTTGCGCTGCGACTGTCGGATGCAGCTTGTAGCTGCACTCAAAATGATTGAATCTGCGGGTAAAGGTGTAGTTGTATACCTACGTCAAGAAGGACGGGGAATCGGCTTGATTAACAAGCTAAAAGCCTACTCATTGCAGGATATGGGACTGGATACAGTAGAGGCAAATGAGCGTTTGGGATTTCCGGCTGACTTGCGAGATTACGGCATGGGGGCACAAATGCTCATGGATTTGGGGATTAAAAAGATACGTTTGATTACTAACAATCCCCGTAAAATTGCTGGAGTTAAGGGCTACGGGATGGAAGTAGTCGATCGCGTTCCATTGTTAATTGAGGCCAATGACTACAATTCCTATTACCTGGCGACAAAGGCGAAAAAGCTGGGTCACATGCTGCTACAGACTTATTTAGTAACAGTAGCAATCCATTGGCAAGATGACCCGGAAGCTGTGACGGAACGTTATGAACGCTTAGAAAAACTGCGACACTTAGCGAAAAGTAATGATTTATTGTTGCAGGAAGAAGCGCGTCCCTTAGCGATCGCTATATTTGACGAGCCATCTTTGACAGTACACTTGGGTTTTGATCAGCCAAAAGTTGCTAGCTGTGATTGGTATCGCCAGGATGGCCATCCTTATATACAGGCTATCTTCCAAATTCTGGACAACCTAGCAACTTTGCCTTATATCCAGAAAATAGAATTTCTGATTTCTTCTGGTTGTGATCCCTTGAGTAATTTACAAGTCCAACTTGATCGACAGACATTTTCAGATGGTACACTGCCTTCATCGATTAGCGATCGCCTGGAGACGCAGCAAATTTATAGCTTTAGCAAATAGTTTGGTTAAATATACCTCTAAAAAGGTTTGACTACGCAAAACCTGTCCCTCTTCAAGTCGGAGAGGGACAGACTTGAACTTTAGTTCAAGGCTCTTAGAGGTTTGTCAAACTCAATCACGTTAAATTATTTACTCACTCTATAGATTGGTTTAATTTGACGATAAGTATTAAGTAAGCTCAGAAATTTATTACCATCAAAATTTATCGGGTCAACTTTTTTACCAGAACGGTCTACTAAATGGTGGGTAGTGATGCGATCGTCTGGGACTTGACTTTGAGCAATTAACCAAGCAAGAGAATTATATTGAGCCTCCGTATAGCCGCTATGGGTTTGTTGGCTGCTAGCGTCATAACTATCTGGCGGTGTTTCCAAAGAGACGTGATAAGCAAAATTATTCACAGACGCAGGTAAATTCGGATTAGTCTGTACAGTTTCCACTCCCTCGGAACTCTCAAATACTGAGTTAGCTGCACCAAAAGCCCGCTTTTCTGGCGGTACTAGATAAACCACTGTTCCGTCTAACTTGATTAAAGCGTGGTAACTTGCTTGTACACTTTCATCAGTATGGGCTACTTGAAAGAAATTAACGGCGCTGGAAGCAGAATAACCAGTTTCATGGAGGACGATAATTGGTTGATTGTTGACAAGAACGCCGTTAACATCTTGGACGTACCGTTCTCCATAGTTACTTGGGTCAACTGAAGCAACTTGATAACTAGGTCTGTACTGTGCAAAAGCTTGAGTGGTTACATACCTTGCTATAAGCTTGTTAATCTTGATTGGGGACTTGATAACATTTTGAGATTTCTTTTCTGGGTATTTCGCTGATTGAAATTGCACCTGCGGATATTGACTGAAGGTCATAACCCGTGGATTGGATATATGGGATGTTGTCGGATTATTGTGTAATTTTGTCGCTCGTCCAATTAGCAGCACTACAATTAAAGCCATGAACATCAGCGAGATTAGTAGCACCCTAGTCGCCCAGTCTTTAAACCTCATTTTTCTAATAGCCGTAAAGCGGTAGATATTAATTTATAGCTAAACTGATGTATCTTTTGTAGGGGCGCACTTCTGTACGCCCCTAACGCCTATGGTATCCAAACAATAATCGCTATAATACTTTAATTCTAGTTAAATATACGTTTATAATCCCTGCAATAGTGCTGTTACGAGCAAACGATTAGCAGCTTAGAAAGATATTATTGTTTACCTTCTAACCTGGCTCGAAGATAGGTCAAAATTGCCTCCGTTCCCTGCTCAACAATTTCAGGCGGTGGCGAACTTAATTGTGGATTGTTATCGAGGTATAGCTCAGTTAAGTTGGAGAGTTGGCTGAATTCTGGTGGCAGGCTACTGAGTTGATTCCAAGAGAGCTTTAGCATTGTCAAGTTGGAGAGTTGCAGATTTCTGGCGGCAGGCTGCTGAGTTGATTGTTATACGAGGTTTAGCGTTGTCAGGTTGGAGAGTTGGCTGATTTCTGGCGGCAGGCTGCTCAGTTTCTTACCAGACAGGTCTAGATGCGTTACCTTTTCCCTGGCAGCTTTTTCAATAATTTGCAACAGTTCTTCGTTTGTCATCTGCAAACCTCACCAACTCTGTAGCGATATTTACCAGATTAGTGTATCGCAGGTTATGGGGAGTGGGGCTAAATTAATGTGTTCTATCTGTCAAGAAACGGCTGTAATATTTAAATTAGCAGGGTGCATAGGACGCTGCCCGTCGTAGACATCGCAACCCTTGCAATAACATTCACTTATTCACGAGTATAAAAGACTCGTCCACGAGTATCAAAGACTCATTCACGAGTATCAAAGACTTGTCAGCGAGTATCAAAGACTCATTAATGGAGCTAAAAGACTCGTCAGCGAGTATAAAAGACTCATTAATGGAGCTAAAAGACTCGTCAGCGAGTATAAAAGACTCATTAA
>NZ_CAXTNP010000130.1:20525-21694 GCF_964245575.1 uncultured Nostoc sp.
TTATAATTGCGATGTCTACGACGGGCTATTCGGCGTCGCAGTTCTGAAACCAATTCATAAGTACTTATCCCAATTCTCTTGATGGAGAGACGGTTTCGTTACTTTGAGAAGATGGTTTATTCAAGAAGAAATTCCAGATTTTTTGAATAGCTATTATTAGAAAACCAATCACAGTCACTCCTGCTAGCACTGGGAAAACTAGCGCCAGCAAAGACAGTCCGATTGCCATGACCAACTCAATGGTTGACACAATAGGATTGGTTAATCCACCTGAAACGCCAGTAGAACTTATCCGCAATGTATTCATTAATCCCTTAGTTAATCCTGCGGTTCCACCACCAGCAACTAAAGCTAACGTCCATTGCACCAGTGGATTCATCTCTGGAGCAACAGAAGCTGTTACGATTGTCCCGGTGATAAATGCCGCAGGTGTGGCAACAATATCCAGCAGATGATCCAACCAAGGAATGTAATAACCAGTAATTTCCAGCAAACAAGCGACTGCAAAGACAATTACAGCTTGAGGTGTTTCCAGCCAATCAAAGTCAGTCGGCAAATCAAAATGTCCAAAAACTGAAGCCACACTCAATGCTAGCAGTGGTACAAATACTCGAAAGCCAGCCGCCGCGCTCAAACTAATCCCCAGTAATAATTCAATAAATGTATTTAGGTTGAACAAAGAAATTAAATCCATAGTAAGACTCAAGTTATACTCCTGATGTTTTTTCCATCTTTGAGCTGAACGGAGTGACAACTCTCAGTTGTGATCCTAAGATAATAAACTTGGCGAAAATATTTCATCTGGCTATATGTAGAATCAGTGAAACCCCACCTGTGTGAATACTGCGTAGGTTTTGCCTAAAAAACAACTATACTCTGCTGCATGGTGTTCGCATAGCCACAGGTAATGTCCCTCTGGAGTCAAGACATTCTTTAATCCACCCCAGTGCTGCTGGGGAGCTTTTTCATCTAAAAGTTGACGCAACTAATTGAGAGGATTTTAATCATGCCTAGACTTACTGTTCCACCCAATTTCATCGGCACAGGAGGTTCCGATACTTTAATTGGGGAAGAGTTAAATGCATCTGTGGCAATTGGTATTGATATTTTAACTGGAGGTTTTATTCGTACACTCTCAGAAAATGACACTATCATCGGCAACGGTACTG
>NZ_CAXTNP010000131.1:0-21304 GCF_964245575.1 uncultured Nostoc sp.
GTCCCCAGTCCCCTTTAAAATTCAATTGCTGTCTCTACCTGTAAGGATGATTCGTTTATAGCGTGCATAAATCCTAAAATAGTAGACAAAAATTGAATTAAATATATTATTTATCAACCAATACGCTTGGATAAAGCCTATTTATAAAGTAAACCTTAAGTTGTAGGGTGTGTTACGGCTACGCAAGGATTTGGGAGTTTAAAAGAGTGAGGATTAGCCGTAACGCGCCACATTTATCAGTGCGTTAAGCGTTGCTATAAGGCACCCTAAAACTTAAAGTTTACTTTATAAATCATCTCTTATTATTCTTAATTACTAAAAACTTGATACCGCTTTGTAAATTGTCTTTTAAGCATTTTAAGCTTTTTGAGGACATATGCAGGCAGGAATCCAAACATCAAAGAAATCGGTTGATGCGAATATACTTGTATATTATAGTGTGGGCGTTTATCCATCTTCCAATTGTCATACCAAGGATAATCACTAATTAAATTAATCTCGTCAACTTTATCCTCATAAGCTGACTTAACTACTTGCTCAAAAAGTATAGTGCCAGGAGAAAATTTGGAATAACTCTCATCGTAAGCCAGCTTCCAAATAATGGTTGAACGCTTCAACTTAATCGCTAAATTGATCGCGATTGTCTTACCTTCAGCTTCAAGTAATTGCCATTCAAGCCAACCAGCTTCTGATAATCGACGTGTAAGATTTGTGTAAAATGATATATCTGTTGATGAACTTGCAATTAATTTTCCTCTATTTCTTTTCCAACTGGCAGCTTCCACTTCTATTAATTGAGGTAAATGTTTTTCAGTGGCGTCGCTTCCTTTGAGGAAAATAGTTTTCACGCCTTCTAGTTGATAAAGTTTCTTTCCCGACCTTTTGATAGTACTTTTTAAATTACCACTGAGGTTTTTTAGATATTCATCAAAACAGCCAGTTATTTTTAAGTGAGCTCCCATCATCCAATCAAGCTCTTTAATGAGGATAATATCTGACATCCCTTCTAAAGCAGCAATAGTCGGTGAATTATCCGGTAAACGGTTAAATACCATGCCCAGATGATGGGGACAAAATTGCCTCGCAGCATCAATAAGGACTGGAATAACTATATTTTCAAGCCTCAATGCGGCTACAATATCAAGCGAACATGATTGCGAAGACCTACGTGTAACTAAGAACGAAAAATTGAATCCAAAGAACCGCTGTGGAGTTACAATTAGCGGCAAAACACCTACTAGCTCCGAATCGTTATAAGCAAATACACAAAACCATGATTCGTCAACTTCTACATAGTGTTCAAAATATGATGATACCCATGCATAGGATGTCATTGGTAACTGTTGAGTAGATTCAAAAACAAGCTGATTCCAACTGTCTGCATGGAGCTTGAGTTCTTCAAGGTTTTCAGCAATCTGTATTTTTAATTTTTCCTTAGTTAATAATTTTGATTGTGTTAATGCTACCATAGTTATAAATCTCTAATTACCAAGTTTTCGTAAGCAATATTGTACATTAGAATACACTGAGTATTTAGTATAATCCATCGGGGATAATCAATTCGCGCTATAAACAAGTTTAAGCTGCATCAGTTAATCCCAAAGAAGGAACTAAAATTTGTCCATTGTAACTTGCTTGATTGTATTGTTCAAGGACATGAGTTGCAATACTTTTGCTCTGACCCGATCTAACCAAAGCTACACTTGCCCCCCCAAAGCCTGCACCCGTCAGTCTTGCACCAAACACCCCTTCTGTTTTCTGCAAAATCTCTACCAACCTATCTAGGGCTGGTACTGAAACTTCGTAATCATCTCGCAAGCTGGCGTGGGAAGCGTTCATCAATTCGCCAAAGCGCTCAGATGTTACTCCCTGCAATACTTCCAAGACGCGGTTATTTTCTGTAACTACATGACGGGCCCGACGCTGTAATGGTTCGGGTAATGCTTCTGTTACATGAACATCAGTAATATCTCGCAATGCTTTCACTTTGAGCGATCGCGCCGCCTCCTCACACTCAGCCCGACGCTGGTTATAACCGCTACTTGCAAGTGTGCGCGGTACACCGCTATCAATAACCAAAATCTCCGCGTTGTCAGGCAAAGGCATCACCAGGCGTTCTAAAGTCCGAGTATCTAAAAACAAGATATGTTCAGTATCAGCCAAACTAGAAGCCATCTGATCCATGATGCCGCATTGCACGCCAGCATATTGAATTTCTGCTTGCTGGGCAAATTGGGCGATTTCAACATCATCAATGGGAAGGTTCAGAAGTTGGCGTAATGCCCGAAGGGTTGCCACTTCCAAAGCTGCGCTGCTAGACAAACCCGAACCCATCGGAACTGACGATTTGACGTACACACAAAGTGATGGTATTGCGTAGCCTGCTTTTTGCAAAACTTCGATACAGCCAAAAATATAACTTGCAAATCCAGACGGCTGATCATTGATATCTAAAATGCTCACTTGCTCGTTTAAATTTTCCGAGTAAAAGTGATGTTGGCGTAGGCGTAGCCCGCCGCAGGCATCGTTACTAAAACCTAGCTGTACCGTCGTACTTTGAGGAATCGCAGTTGGAAGAACGAACCCATCGTTATAGTCAGTGTGTTCGCCCAGTAAATTTACTCTTCCTGGCGCACTGGCTTGAGTTTCAGGTGGTTTACCGAATACTTGTTGAAAATCCATAATTTTTAATTATATAAAGGTACAGGACGTAATCTTCCTTCTACCTCAAGATTAGGAAAATTTGGATCAAAAGTCAGATTTTCCAATTTTCCATCCTTGAGAATCACAAAAGTATCTTCAACCTTTGCCCCTGCTAAACTAGGGTTCCAAGCGACAGCAATACCTTCTGCCAAAGTATCAGTAGTGGTTGGATTTGCTACGATTTCTCGCGCTAAATATCCAGTGGTTCCTCCCTGGTGATGTTCCCGGATGGCATTGGGGAATCCATGCTGTTCATAAGCCTGAGCTAGCGCGTGATAAACTGCATCAAGAGTGGTTCCGGGTTGACACAAATTCAAAACTACTGCTTCTATTTCGCGCACATGGGAATGCAATTCGGCCTGTTCGTCTGAAAGCCCACCGAAACAAACAAATCTAGTCAGATTTGCATACAAACCGTAACCTCTAGCGCAAAACACCAGCATCGCTTGCCGTCCAATCTGTTCTCTTGTGGCTGTAGCATGACGGTATAGCGGTAAACGCCTCTCACCCGCTACCAGTGTCAGCGCTGGATGCAAGCCTTTCGCCCATAATGCCTCTGCACCCGCACCTGCTAACTGATATTCTGTCCAAGTTGGCTTGGCGGCTTTGAGTACCTCTGTCATTGCAACGCTGGCTTTTTGCCCGACTTGACGATATCGCTCTAATTCACTTGACATCATTACTCGTTTATGAGCTTGCAGAGATGGGGGTAATGGTTTTTCTAAATTGGAGATGGGGCGATCGCTAACTGCTTTTTTGCCACTAGTTACATCATGAACAAAAGCCTCACGGGCAGCACCATCAGCCCAAGGGTTCACATGCACCTTAAAATTAGCAGGCAGTTCTTCATCCTTAAGACGCTGCGCTTCAATTTCATCTGTCAATATCCAAGCATCTTCAGTAGTTATTAATACTTCTGCTACACCAGTTTCAGCAGTCAGTAGCACGGTGTTAGAAGCACCAGCAGTAGCCCAAGCAAACCAGTCTGTACCCCGCAAACGCACGCCTTGCACTTCGGTTTCACGCAAGGTTTGCCTGATTAACTCTAGCTTTTTGGAGACTTCTTCGTTCATAGGAAAAACACTGATAGATACAGATAATTATCAAATTTATCTACGTCTGTCTGCGTCTGTCTGAGGTTGGTATTCCAAATGGTACACTAGCGATTGCAATTACCGCCGGATTACGATTACTTAATAATCCTGATATGGCATAAAGCACCCTATTAACTAATCTATATCTAATTTTCTAACCAGTTCTCTAATTGTAAGTTAGGAATATTAGTAAAATCTTTGATGTTATTAGTCACAATAATATCATTGCGAGAACGAGCAACAGCAGCAATTAACGCATCTAATTCTCCAGTTGGTTTACCAATTTTTTTGAGTTCGCTTTGAATCTTGCCAAATTCAATAGCTGCTTCTAAATCAAATGGTTCTATGGGTAATAGGTCAGTAAACTGCTGCAAAATTTCCAGGTTATTGGACACCTGTTGAGAATAGTAAACGCCTTTATAAAGTTCCGCAACTATAATTGTTGATAGATAACATTGGCTAAAGTAGCGATTAAGTTTTTTCGCTGGGGGTTTTTTTTAAGAAGTGCAATGCAAATGTTAGTGTCTAACAGATACATTAGCCATTATCCTGATTATCAATTGAGTCTATGCTTCTACCTTGGTAAGTATGACGTTGTTGGTCAATTTCTACAAATATTTCTGTTAAATCTGGTTTATTTTTCCATACCCCAAATAATTTATTTAATTTAAATAATCTCTTTTCTTCTGTTAAATGTAGTTTTGGTTTGGGTATTTGCTTTTCAATAAATTTCAAGTCTATAATTATTTCTGTTCCATCAGGAATGTTATTTAGTTGCTCTAATATTTCTATATTTTGACCGCGTTTTATTCCTCTGATTTTCATGTTACTTTATCCTTTAATATATCATGGTTGGTTTGATGCTAACCCCATATCTTTGGTTTGCCTATTTTCCCTTTCTGCAAAATGGCACTAATATAACGGCAAACCTATTATTTATAAGACTTTTGAGTGTGGGATATCGGGTGTGGGGTGTAGCGATCAAGAAGTTTTTCAATATTTGCACGAGCATTCTATTTTTCTTGCTTTTTTCTTACACCCTACACCCTGCCCTGAGGATATTTCACCTTTTGTTAGTGCCATTTCCCTTTATGCAGAAATTGGCATTTGCAAATTGACACTCACTGCTTGTAGCTCCTTCGCTTTCTCCTCAGGTAAAGCATCATTGGCAAACATCCCTGCTGCAAGTTCAGTTCCCGCCAGATACTTTAGCCTTTCGCTTGTCCGATATGGTGGAAAAAACTCGGCGTGTAAATGCGCTTCGGGATGCGCTAAACCGTCAGTTGGCGCTTGGAACCAAGCCATCAAGTAAGGAAATGGGCGATTCCACAAGCCGTCATACTTGAGAGTGACAGTTTTTAATGCCTTAGCAAGTCCCCAACGTTGCTCGGGAGTAAGTTCCATAAAAGTGCCAACTGGCTCTTTAGGTGCAATCCAAACTTCATAGGGGTAACGAGCGCATACCGGCACAAATGCGATCGCATACTCATCTTGGTAAATAATCCGTTGATTGTCTGCAATCTCCTTCTGAATCAAGTCTTGCAGTAAACCCCGGTGATGTTCTTCATAATACTCCTGCTGCATTGACAGCATCCGCGCCGGAACAGGCGGTATAAAAGGATAGGCGTAAATTTGCCCATGAGGATGGTGCAATGTCACACCCACCTCTACACCTTTGTTTTCAAAAGGCAACACGTACTGAATTTGGGGATTTGCTCCCAATACGCGGGTGCGATCGCCCCACACTTCTAAGAGCAAATCAAGGTGTTCTAATTCCAGAGAACTAAGGGAAGCTTGGGCATTTTGAGTAAAAACCACCACTTCACAGGCCCCATTCGCAGGTAATGTTTCCACAATACACTCCGGCGGATCGTGTGCGCCTTGAGCCATTGAAGGAAAGCGATTATCAAACACCGCTACATCATATTTACCTTTAGGAAGTTCTGTAGGAAACTCCGGTTTTGTAGTGGGTGCGAGAGGATTATACTCCGCAGGTGGCATGAAAGTCCGCCCTTGACGGTGAGAAGCATAAGCAACCCATTCGCCGCGCAAAGGATGCCAGCGCAGGTGGGGATTTGCCTGCACTGGTTCATTACTCGGGCTAGTGGCTATGATATTCTCAGCAATCGGGTATCGACTGTATAAGGTCAGTGGGCGACCATCCGGCTTTAACAGCTTGTGGGAGTACATAATCCTTGTCCTGAAAGGGTCGCAGCGCGGATCGCCTCAATGGGAAATTTAGGTGTGCGATCGGCGTATAATAAACCGTTAGCTTCTTGGAAGGTATCGGTAAATTGGGTGTAGCAAAATCCGCTAAACAGCTCGACATCATTAATCGTTTCGAGCAGAGAAGCGTATTTCATTTCTAACTCGGAAATATTGGAGGAACGCTCATATCCCCAAGCTTTATCTGCATTGGGGTTATCAACAGGAGCATAGGCAATACCACCAAACTCAGTCAGCATGACTGGCTGTCCCTGATGCGGAAAGTTATCCAGTGTCAGGATGCGCCCTCCAGGACGCTTCCGGTCTAATAAATCCGATAGCTTCACTTCTGGCCCATAGCGATGAGCTAATCGTTGTGGGTGGGTGTCGTAGTCATGAATAGCAAGAATATCTGTATGTGTACTTTCCCAGCCATCGTTGGCAATCACTGGGCGGCCCGGATCGAGAGTTTTAGTTAAGTGATACATTGCCAAGACGTAGTTTCGGTGAGCCGCAGTCTCAACCAGATTCGGAACTCCCCAGGATTCATTAAACGTTACCCAAGCTACGATACAGGGGTGGCTGATATCCCGCCTAATCACCTCAGCCCACTCTCGCGTCGTGCGTTCCACTGCTTTAGGTGTGAAACGATATGCACTG
This sequence comes from uncultured Nostoc sp., assembly GCF_964245575.1. Taxonomy (GTDB): domain Bacteria; phylum Cyanobacteriota; class Cyanobacteriia; order Cyanobacteriales; family Nostocaceae; genus Nostoc. The sequence goes on from NZ_CAXTNP010000131.1 coordinate 6,663, forward strand.
GGCATCTCCTCCCATACTAACAACCCCAGCACATCTGCCCAATATAAAAATCGTGGGTCTTCAATTTTCTGGTGCTTACGGACTCCGTTAAAACCCATTGCTTTGGTGAGTTCGACATCGCGCCGCAATGCCCCATCGTCCGGTGCTGTCATTAGGGAATCGGGCCAGTAGCCTTGATCCAGAACTAAGCGCAAATAATAAGGACGACCATTGAGCATAAAGCGATCGCGCTGTATCCCCACAGTCCGCATTGCTGTATAGGATTTAACTTCATCCAATAGTTGATTTTCATGCCAAAGTTCAATGTGGGCATCCATTAGAGTTGGCTTTTCTGGACTCCACAGCAATTCATTGCGGTAGTCGTCGATACCTGGATCGGAAAGAGAGATGCGGCGGCCAATTTCTCCGTTAAACACTTCATAGGTATCGTTTGCCAGCACGGTATTGCCAATGCTCAGTTTTACCTTGATTTGGATACCATCAGGCGCATCACCTGCGATCGCAGCATAACAACCAACTTCCCACCGCTCGAAATCGGGACTCCACCGGATGTGATCGATGTAAGTTCTACCCACACGCTCAATCCAGACTGTTTGCCAAATACCACTGGTGCGAGGATACCAAATACCGTGCGGTTCCAATTGCCAATCCTGCTTTCCTCTAGGCTTGGCAAGGTCACAAGGATCATCCTGGGCCCAGACTGTTACTTTAGTTATGCCAGTATCATTCAAAACTGCGGTTAGATCCAGCGTGAAAGGAGTATGTCCCCCCTCATGCTCTACCATGTATTGACCATTAACCCATACACGGGCGCGATAGTCCACAGCCCCAAAGTGCAGTAATAATCTGCCGTCACCTTCAGGCGTTTCAAATTCTCGCTCATACCAGCAGTTTGGATGAAAACCTGTATCACCAATACCACTTTTGGTAGATTCGGGAGCGAAGGGAACTTGTATATGATGACTCCACGCCTGGATATCGCCTGGTTGAACACATCGCCCTTGATCGTCAAATGCGAACTTCCACAGACCGTTTAAACTTAGCCAGTGCGATCGCTGTAACTGTGGACGTGGATAGCCAGCTTCTGGGAAGCTAGAAACCCTTTGATTATCTGTATTGGAGGGTAATTCAACCTTACGCTTTTGTATATCCAACAACTTCATTAAAACCTCTTAATGTAACTACAATAGAACAAATTTTTTTGTGCCTTCGGTTTAGACTAAACTAGGCTATTTTGAGGCATTCCAGGAGTTTTTTCTTCTCCTTCCTCTGTAAGCAATATAACTTTATATTTGTACTTACATACCACTATTTTTCGCTTAATAATAGTAAACAGAAAATACATGAAGCGCCCTAGTATTGGGACTATAAAATTAGGTATAGACTGTTGGCTCGTGACATTATGGCACACATGTAATGGATATTTGCTAAGTCGGCAGGAAAAAAGTAGGTATTCTACATTTCAATTGCATATACTGGGCAGGCTTTCCGTCTCACCCCACAAGAGTTATGTTTAATTCGTTTATGCAAATTAACTGTATTGCACTATAATCCTGGAAGCTTTTTTAACTAATTCTGGGGTTTAAGTCAAGAGCAATTAACAAGACGTTGGGCAAACACTCAGTCAAGTCGCAGCAAGTTTTGTAGTGGGGTCTGTGTTGCAAAATCCAAATTGGAGGTTTCCTCCGCTCCGGTTTTGCACTAAATATTCGTTACATAACTTAATTATAAATTATTTTCATGCCTGATCGCAAAGTTGCAGCTAACCTTTAGCATCTTAGTATGAATTTCAGGCGGAAACTGCCATCTTAGCGGTAAAGGTAGCACTCTTTACTTTCAGTAGTTTTTTCACCTCTTACTACATTTATAATATCACAATTTGGGCAGTGAACTAGCTTAAGAACCATTGCTGTATTTCTGATTTAGCCCCTTACCTCACAACAGGAAAACCCTAGAAACTAATCAACAGGTTTGCGCTATCAACCACAAAATAAAGCCTTATCTACAAAGAGATTTGGATAATCGAAGTCTACAAAAACTAACAAGCCAATTATAGAAATAATGCGTTATTATCGACGAACAATTGCAAAAAGTGCTGTTGAGAGTCTGCTTTAAATTCGACTTTAACATGATGAATTGGCGAGGAAAAGAAAATGGTTCAAAGTATAGGCAAAGTAGCTAGCTATACAGCTACCGACCTCAACCGATTTGCCCAAGAACTGAATCGAGACGGAATTTGTGTGATTCGCGGTCTTTTTGATCACAAATTAATTGGCGAGTGGACAAAAGCTTTTGAAAACTTATTTCAAGAGCGCCAAAATCAACCAGGTGGGCTGGCTCCCCGTGAAATTGCCCGCTACTATCTAACGTTGCCTTGGGTTTCCCCCTTTGCCAACGTGGAAATTTTCGCCAATCCGGTGATTATGGGTGTCCTTGAGCGAGTATTTTCTCAGGAATATATGATGGTTCAGTTGGGAGTTGATCTCCCAGTACAAGGTTCGGATTATCAAGAAATACACCGGGACTATCGCCCTCTGTTTTCTGACCAAATAGTAACACCACTTTACGCCCTAGCAGTCAACTTTCCCCTTGTGGAAGTAACGGCAGATAACGGCCCGTTCCAGATGGCGCGTGGTACGCATATCTTGCCGCGTGAAGAGGGACTAAGGAAAATTGCCAGTGGTGAAATTCCGATGGAATCTTTCTATATGCAGCCAGGGGATGCGATGATTCGGACACCATTGGCGCTGCACCGGGGTTCACCAAATCGGACTAATCAGCCAAGACCAATGGTAGTTATGGGCTATGCTATGCATTGGTTGCACACGCCGAAGGTGGATTTGACTCTCCAACAAGATTATTATGAGAGCCTACCAGAGAATTTAAGGCAGATGCTCCGGTGTCAGGTGGTGGAACAGTTGCCAAAGGAGAAGGTTGAAACTTACGTGAATTTCAAGTACTAATAAGCTATTGCACATTGACAGCTATTTTCAGGTAAATAGATTACGTCCTACAGGCATACTATTGCTGTGCCCCTACGACAGATATGGTTTTTCAAACTATCTATATTTTGTCTTTCCTATGAATGCGTAAGTCCTAGAGCTTTCGCATTTTTGTAGAGGAGTTTAGAATCATTCATACTCAAATTCAGTAATCCTGGAAAATTCAAGAGTCCGAACCAGCATAAAGATAGTTGTTTTTACGATCGCACTTCCTAAAGAATTGAGTTAACACGCTATAGCGAGTGCCGAGATGTTAACTTATACCAATCCAGTCTACAAAGGCTATTTTGCCGATCCTTTTGTTTGGGAATTTGAGGGTGTATACTATGCGATCGGCACTGGTGCAGCTGAAGCAGAAGGAATGGTAGACGAAATAGCGGATTCTTCTAACAAACTGCGTGTCTTTCCTTTATTACGCTCTCTCGATTTCATCAATTGGGATTTTGTTGGTAACGCACTGTTACGGCCAGACCCCTCCCTTGGCGATAATTTTTGGGCCCCGGAAGTTGCTTATTGCAACGGCAAGTTCTACCTCTACTACTCTGTAGGACACGAGGACAAGAATCATCAGTTGCGTGTTGCCACGAGCGATACTCCCTTGGGCCCCTATAAAGATGTTGGTGAGCCACTTGTAGACCCGGAATCTTGCTCCTTCGCCATCGACCCCCACCCATTCCGTGATGATGATGGTCAGTGGTATTTATTTTATGCTCGTGATTTTTTAGACACTGAGGGCGGCGTGCGTGTTGGCACTGCCCTCTTTGTAGACCGACTCCAAGATATGACGAAACTCTGCGGTGTCGGGAAAGTCGTCTTACGGGCGCGTTCCGATTGGCAACGATTTTTAGCCAACCGATTGATGTATGGTGAACATTTTGATTGGCATACCTTAGAAGGCCCCTGTGTCCGTAAACATGGAGGTCGATATTATTGCTTTTATAGTGGTGGGCGCTGGGAAACTGAGGACTACGGTGTAGATTATGGAGTTGCGGATCATGTGATGGGGCCTTACTCTGATTTCGGTAACGAAACGGGGCCACGGGTGCTGCGTTCGCCCCTGGCGTTGGCGGAGCCATCGCTTGCCGATCGTGTCAAAGGGCCTGGACACAACTCAATCGTTGTGGGCCCCGATGGTCAGACTGAGTACATTGTCTACCATGCCTGGGCGGCGAACATGGATGCGCGGCGAATGTGCTTGGATAAACTCATTTGGACGCAATATGGCCCATATTGCCAAGGCCCCACCTGGACACCACAGGCGATCGCCTGCAAATCAATTTGATTTCCAAGGATTAATACCAATTCACGAAAACCTTGATACATATAGATTTATCGTAGGGGCATAGCATTGCCATGCCCTTACTAGCGTATTTGTATCAGAGGTTTTATATTTAATTTGACCCACTTACTTAGATATAGATTTTAATGTCTTTAATGCGTGAATTTTGAATTGTTAATGTCCTATTAGTTGAAGGATAAATATAGTGGAAGCCTTGCCTAAACTAGCTTGATATCATAATTATATTAATAATTTTTGGACTGGACATCATCAGATATTTCTGAACAGTAACTATAAAACATCTCTAGTAGATACTTAAGTAAGCTCCCGTATTTATATTTTTAATCTCCTTTCTTCTCATCTTTACTTACAAAAATAACGTCGATATACGCCAAAAGGCTTATATCTAATTATATATTTAGCTAAATTGGACATATAATTAAGTATGATTAACGTTATAATTTTAATACTTAAGAATAATAGATAAGTTTTTAATTCCTATATCTAGATAGATGAATATGTAATTAAAAAAAGTGAATAAATAAGATTAATTCTTACGAAAAAGAAAACTTGTTAGTCCAACATTCTGCAAGTTGAGTTAATAATCTATGTCAAGCAATAAAGTGCAAGTACAAAACAACGGTGTAAGTCATATTGTGTCACCAACACTAAATGAAGCAAAATTATCCGAAACAGTGAAATCGCAATCGCTAGGGACATCAAGAAATTTATCCTCATTCAACAAAAACTCTCGGTCAACAAAAGCTTTTACCGATACGCCTGATATAGTTTGCTTATCTCATTTGCGCTGGAATTTTGTTTATCAAAGACCACAACATCTTCTGAGTCGCTGCGCTCAAAAAAAGAGAGTTTTCTTTATTGAAGAGCCAATTTTTAGCCGGGAACCATTGGGGCGATTGGACGTTAGTGAAGACAAAAGTGGAGTGATAGTTGTTGTTCCATATTTACCCGAAGGTTTAAGTGAAGAAGCAGTAAACGCAGATATAAAAGTACTGCTTGATGGGTTATTTGCAGAACATAATATCTCTAAGTACATTTGTTGGTACTATACACCAATGGCGATCGCATGGACAAGCCACTTAGAAGCTGAAGCTGTGATCTACGATTGCATGGATGAATTGTCTGCCTTTAAGGGAGCATCCCCTACTTTAAAAAACTACGAAGCAGAACTATTTCGTCGGGCAAACCTAGTATTTACAGGGGGACAAAGCCTTTACGAAAGTAAAGTAAACCAGCATCCAAACGTTTATGCATTTCCCAGTAGTGTAGATGTAGCCCACTTTGGACAAGGAAGAACCCTTAAAGAAGAACCAGCAGACCAAGCAAATATTCCTCATCCCCGCCTTGGCTTCTTTGGTGTAATTGATGAGCGGATGGATATTGAATTACTAGCTGGGATTGCCGAGGCTCGCCCTGATTGGCATTTAGTCATAATTGGGCCAGTTGTGAAAATTGACCCAGCAGTTCTGCCACAGCATGAAAATATTCATTATCTCGGTGGTAAAGACTATAAAGACTTGCCTGCATATCTGGCGGGTTGGGATTTGGCGATGTTACCGTTTGCGCGAAACGAGTCAACACGCTTTATTAGCCCGACTAAAACACCAGAGTATTTAGCCGCAGGTAAACCCGTAGTCTCTACCTCGATTCGAGATGTGATGCGCCCTTATGGAGACTTGAAGCTAGTACGAATTGCAGACACGACTGAAGAGTTTGTCGCCGCCGCAGAACAGGCATTGCAAGAAGATACCCCAGCATCAGCATGGTTGAGTCGCGTAGATGCTGTTTTAGAGCAGACTTCTTGGGATCGGACTTGGGGATCGATGATGCAGTTGATAGATTCTGCGATCGCTGCCACGCAGGATACTACAGTTACTACAGTTAATGGTAAAAGTGGGAAATCTCCCATTTCAATAGATACCCTAGAAGCACCAAGCATTATTACCAGAGACTTTATATTTGATTATTTAGTTGTTGGTGCAGGCTTCTCTGGTAGCGTTATCGCTGAACGCTTGGCGAGAAATTCCGGTAAAAAAGTATTGGTTGTAGACAAGCGCAACCACATCGGTGGCAATGCTTACGACCATTACGACGACCACGGGATTCTCGTACATAAATACGGCCCCCATATCTTTCATACCAGTTCTTGCGAAGTATTTGAATATCTCTCCCATTTCACTCCCTGGCGTTCTTATGAGCATCACGTTCTAGCTAGCGTAGATGGGCAACTCGTTCCCATCCCCATTAATCTTGACACCATTAATAAACTTTATGGAATGAACCTCAATTCATTCCAGGCGGAAGAGTTTTTTCAGTCGGTTGCAGAACCGAGAGAACACATCCGTACTTCTGAAGATGTAGTAATTAGTAAAGTTGGTCAAGTACTTTACGAAAAGTTCTTCAAAAACTACACTCGCAAACAATGGGGACTCGATCCTTCAGAACTTGACAAAACAGTAATTGCCCGAATTCCAACTCGTACCAACCGCGACAGCCGATATTTCACAGATAGTTACCAAGCAATGCCCCTGTACGGCTTTACCCGGATGTTTGACAATATGTTAAATCATCCGAACATTAAGGTAATGCTCAACACCGATTACCGCGAAATCGAGAAAGCCATACCTTGCCGCGAGATGATTTACACTGGGCCAGTGGACGAGTTTTTTGATTGTCGCTACGGGAAACTACCCTATCGCTCACTGGATTTCAAACATGAGACGCATCACACCCCTGTGTTTCAGTCAGCGCCAGTAATTAACTATCCCAACGAACAACTGTATACCCGTATTACCGAATTTAAGTACCTAACCGGACAGGAACACTCCAAAACTAGTATTGTTTATGAGTTTCCCAAGGCAGAGGGCGACCCCTATTATCCAGTGCCACGTCCTGAAAACCAGGAAATTTACAAACAATACAAAGCACTGGCTGAAACAACATCAGGTGTGCATTTTGTGGGGCGGCTAGCTACATACAAGTATCTCAACATGGATCATTGTGTGGCACAGGCTTTGGCAACATACAAACAAATAGCGGTTAAGGCTTGAGTTTATTGATGTTGCTTATCGGCAGGTACTGCCCAGCCTACGATTTTTTAAAGTAGAGACGCGATGAATTGCGTCTCTATAGAAGTTAGCTTGGCAATTTTATATAACTGGCAGATGATTTAGTGGTTACTAAAAAAGTGTTGAGCCAGAGTATTCCACTAATTGATTTTGAATTCTGCATTTTTCTTGATGCTTTTGTGGTCAACGAGCCGCAAATGGTAGATGTTATATCTGCGTTATCAAAATGCAAAAATGAATTGCCCCTACCTGAAAAAAAGGTTTCGGCTATTGTTTGCGTAAGTCCTGAGAAAGGTAATAGAAGCTATGGTTGTGTAAATTATGACTTTTGTCTCTAACTTGAGTAAAGACGTGATGAATAACGTCTTTAGAGAGAATAATTCACAACTCCCCTTGGAAGTGTGGGCTGGTGTAGAGTGTACAGTTAATCGTGTGGGTGAAGAGTATCTTGACCAGTTGGAACGCAACGGTCATGCAACGCGTTTAAATGATTTAGATTTGTTTGCAGAACTAGGGATAAAAGCTATCCGCTACCCTGTACTGTGGGAGAGGATAGCACCTGATGGATTAGAAAATGCTGATTGGTCGTGGGCAGATGAAAGACTGGGGCGCTTGCGCCAACTCGGCATCCGTCCGATTGTGGGATTAGTGCATCATGGTAGTGGCCCACGTGATACGAGTTTGGTAGACCCAGAATTTCCAGAGAAACTAGCTGCATTCGCCCGTGCGGTTGCCGAACGCTATCCTTGGGTTACACATTACACACCTATAAACGAGCCACTGACAACGGCGCGATTCAGTGGAATGTATGGTCACTGGTATCCTCACGGGCGGGATGATTTAACTTTCGCCCGTGCTTTGTTAGGAGAGTGTCGCGGAGTAGCCTTGGCAATGAAGGCAATCCGGGAAATCAACGCCAGCGCCCAACTAGTCCAAACCGAGGATTTAGGTAAGATTTACAGTACACCTAAGCTAGAATATCAAGCAGAATTTGAGAACGAACGTCGCTGGTTGAGCTTTGATTTATTGTGTGGTCGAATCAACCCAACTCATTCAATGTGGGGTTACTTGCGTAGCTGTGGTATCAGCGAGGCTGAACTTGAGGGATTTTTGCAAAATACCTGTCCCCCTGACATCATCGGCATTAACCATTATTTAACCAGCGAACGCTTTTTGGATGAACACATAGAAAACTATCCAGCTTGGACGCATGGCGGTAATGGACGAGATAAGTATGCGGATTTAGAGGCAGTGAGAGTTTGTGCTGAGGGTTTGGCAGGCCCGCACACATTGCTACTAGAGGCATGGGAACGCTATCATCTGCCTCTTGCTGTCAGCGAAGCTCATATCAGCTGCACCCGTGAGGAGCAGCTACGCTGGTTTTATGAGGTGTGGAATGCGGCGCAGGAATTACAAGCTGAGGGTGTCGATATCCGTGCTGTCACTGCTTGGGCACTGCTTGGCAGTTACGATTGGAATAGTTTAGTCACAAAATCTCACGGCTACTATGAGCCAGGAATATTTGATTTACGATCGCCACATCCTCGACCAACAGCGATCGCTAAAATGGTGCAGGATCTAGCAAATGGGCATAAACCAGATCACCCGCTACTTGATACCCCAGGCTGGTGGCATCGACAAGAGCGCCTATTATACCCTGGACTAAGTTGCAGTGGGGAAAGCAGAGCAAGGAAAACTCAAGCAACATCCCCATCAGCTCCTTTGGCGATCGTCGGTGCAAGAGGAACTCTCGGAAAGGCTTTTGCTCGGTTGTGCGAAGTGCGCGGAATTTCATATCACCTGCTGACGCGTCAAGAGATGGATATTACCGATCCTGCCTCAGTGGATGCAACGCTTACCCACTTGAAGCCGTGGGCGGTTGTGAACGCTGCCGGATACGTGCGGGTGGACGATGCTGAACGTGAACCTGATCTTTGCTTACAGGTGAACGCTGAAGGCCCAGCGATTTTAGCTGCTGCTTGCGCTCAACATAACGTACCACTATTAACTTTCTCATCAGATTTGGTATTTGACGGTGCTGTGTCTAATCCTTATGTCGAAACTGATACCGTTGGCCCTCTCAATGTATATGGGTGCAGCAAAGTTTTGGCAGAAAAGCTGGTATTGCAGGCTTATCCTGCATCGCTGGTGATTCGCACCAGTGCATTTTTTGGCCCGTGGGATGAGTATAATTTTGTCACGATCGCTCTGCGTCAGCTTAGTGCTGGTAATAATTTCGTTGCCGCAGAGGATGGAATTGTTTCACCTACTTATGTACCAGATTTAGTTCATGCCAGCCTAGATTTATTAATTGACGGCGAGTATGGGCTGTGGCATTTGGCGAATAAGAGTGCGATCGCCTGGGCTGATTTAGCACGGTTAGCGGCTAAACAAGCTGGAGTCAGTGTCACCAATTTGATTTCTTTGCCTACAGAACAGCTTGGTTTTACTGCTCTCCGCCCAACTTACAGCGTTCTTGGTAGTAGCCGAGGTGAATTTATGCCATCGCTTGACAGTGCAATTTCTCGCTACTTAGAAGAAAGAATTTAGTAGTCTATGTCATTAATTTTGTAGTAAGCACACTTTGTGCTTCTTTGAAAACTAAATTCCTCAGATAGAGGCAATGCTTGCTGCCTCAGTTAAGGGACTTCCAACTAAAAAAATATCCCATCGCTGGGTAGGTAGGGGAGCAGGGAGCTCAAAGCTTGGGGAAGACAACAAAATATTATCTGAGTAAATTGGATAATTTATTTTCTGGAAGTCCCTAAGAAATTTATCTTTTCTTCTACCTGCGCTCTTTATGGAGTTTTTTTCACGCAATCAAATATGAGTCCTATAAAGACAAAAGATTTTGCTCTGCCATCCTAAATAAACCTGTAGGATTCTTAAATTCACTACAAGGGCAGTCTAGTACTAATAAAAAATTGACAAGTTTATCAAAGGATTATTCATTGCAACTGCACTTTAAATCTTGTAACCTGTAATGCCGTAGGGTCAGTTTAGATTATTTTTTTAGTTTCAAAATCTTTAGGTTCTCTCCTCTAGAGAACAATTTACATAATTGACCCAAATTGAAAGACTTTTGTAAAAGTAGCATATTTCCGAAAATTGAATATTCGACTTGTTATCAAAATAAATAGTTTTTGAGGTTAGAAGTTTGAAATGATACTACGTTCACTTCAGGTGTGGCTAGTTCCATTGGTTCTCACTTTCACTAGCATTTGTTCAGATGCAATCAGAGCTACAGCACAAACCATATATCCATTTACTGGCAACTATCGCACAACAGTTAACATTGAGCCAATCTCAGGCAATGTTTCACAGGTATCTGAGGTAGGTTTGAGTGATGATGCCCCGTATGATTTAGGACTATATAAGGGTTTAACATACTCCGTGCTTGATGCCAATGGAAATCTGACTTTTAATAACAATCCAGAGGTATTCGGCGTCCAAGGTTTCCCACAGGGATACATTGTATTTGGTAGTAATACTAACAAGTTATTTGGAACAAGTGATGCTAGTGCTTCAGTGAATTTTGACAATCTAACTGCGAAAGGCTCTGGCGTCGTAAATATCACCGATGGTGAAGGCATATTCAAAAATGCTACAAGCACACTATTATTCTCTGAAAAAGACATAGTTAATCTGGGATCAACTATTACTTTGACGGGTCAGGCTTTAGTAAGCGGTTCTATCGAAGTTCCTCAAGAAGTTCTAGAACCAACAACTGTGACGCCACTGATTAGCATAGGTTTGATTGGAGCCAGTTTTATCGTGCGTCGGCGCTACCGTCGATTGGCTGGATGAACCGTGGCGTAATAAATGCAATAATTATGGCGAGACGATTGGCATAAAATTTTACCCCTTATAACTTTTCAAACATCGTCTAAGGCTTAAGACTTCATTCTTTAGGTACTTGTAAGCTAGTGGTAAAACTTGTTTAAATTGAAAAATGGCTCAAAGTAAGCAACAGTTAGTATTAGTTAATGACCGTAATCGAGTTTCCAAATTTACCTAATGCACAGCAGTCCCAAAAAAGTACACTGCCCCATTTAGGGCTAGTTTGCATCACCTCTGACAAACAAGTGCGCTTTCGGACAATGACGCGCACCCGATACTTAAAACTTTCCCTTAGCGATCGCCAAAGTGCCCTAACTGAATTGTATCGGCATAACTTGCAGCGCTTGCATGACGCTCTCTCCTTTTGTGAGCAGAATCAAATTCAGCTTTATCGGATGTCATCTGCAATATTTCCCCTCAGTGACTTAGAAGACGAAATCGGCGCAAATATATTAGAGACAATCAGCGCTGATTTAGCAACAATCGGTCAACGAGCAAATGCATTGAGCATAAGAATGGTGTTGCATCCAGATCAATATGTAGTGCTGAGTTCTGATTCTCCCGAAGTGGTACAGGCAAGTATTAATAATCTAGCAGGACATGCACGTATACTTGACTTACTAGGCTTACCGCGATCGCCTTGGTCATTGATGAATATTCATGGTGGCAAATCTCAACGTCCTGAACAACTAGTAAAAGTAATTTCCGAATTACCAGAAAACATCAAAAACCGCTTGACTCTAGAAAACGATGAATACGCCTATAGCGCCGACGAAATTTTAGCAGTATGTCAGCAAGCTGGTGTAGCAATGGTATTTGATGCCCATCACCATATTTGCCACGAAAACTTAGATAGCTACGATCATCCGAGTGTAGCATCCATGTTTTACGCAGCGCGAGAAACTTGGACAAATCCAGATTGGCAATTAGTCCATATTTCCAATGGTGAGCAAGCTTTCAACGACAGGAAACACAGCAACTTGATTACCGATATGCCCAACGTTTACTACCAAGCACCGTGGATCGAAGTCGAAGCCAAACAAAAAGATGAAGCGATCGCACTTTTGCGTTCTTCCTGGCTAATGAAAAATAATTGTACGTAAATTAACATAATGCCCTAGCTATAGCAATCCGATTTGATTCGGTGAATTACTCGTAGAGACTGGGGACTCAATACTAGGAACAAGGAATAAAGGTGTACTGAGTTTTTTTCACGCAATCAAATATGAGTCCTATATAGGAATCCGATTTGATTTATGAAAAAATTTAAGTATATGTAGGGTGTGTTATCGCCAAGAGTACGGCACCAAACTATCTGATGGTGCGTTAGCCAGAGGCTAACGCACCCTACGTGTATTTCACGCAATCAAAGATGAGTCCTATAGTAGAGGCTATTTAGTTTAGTGAATCATCTTTGGTCTACAAGGGGCTATCGCTTTTCTTACCCACCACTGTGTGAAATTAAGTCTCAAGATAGTGTGTACCTGATCACAAAAGAACTTAAGCTTGGCGTATAAGTTTGGGGAAATAATGATGAATAAGGAAACAGTTCCTAGTCAAGCTGAAAAGTCTAGTCCAGAAGGCGATCCATCGCAACTAGATCCAGAAGTGCTGGACAAAATCAAACACCCTGCGAGAATAGATGATGTCATTCGGGAGCAATCACCAGAAGAACGTAAAAGTAACCCAGCTTTAACACCGGAAATGATTGATGATCCAACTGATGATTGATTGGGTTTGCGAAAGAGTAATCGAAATGCTCTGATTCCCGACTTCTCTAAGAAGTCGGGAATTTTGTTAGTAATCTGTTACTACCCAAGATTATGCAGTTCTTGCTGATAACAATGGATGCCCCATTTTACCTTGATATGTGGGTGCAGTAATCATTGCTGAATTGTCTTGGTGTGCTAGCAATAATCTCTGATAAATCTCTAATTTTCTGGGTTGATCAACTGCTGAAATCGCTAATATTTCAAAGTTTGGGGGAATATGTTGTAACCCTGTTAGCAGGGCTGACTTTCCACATCCCGTGAAAAGTCAGAACACTCATTATGGGTATTCAAGATTATTTTTTAGAATACTCTACAATTTTTACCAAAATAGTTGGAAAGCAGTAGCGATCGCTACAATTTGCAGGCTTAATAATGTGATATTTGTAACCTCGCAGTAGTATCGACTTTAGTACAAAAAGTTATGAAAAAGTATTTATTTGCCATATCACTGATTACTGGTATGTTAGGTGTCACGCTGCCTAGTCAGGTTTGGGCTGTTTCCTTGTATAATGCTGGCGGTTTGAAGGCTGCCTTTGGGAAAATTTCCAAGAACTTTACCGTCAAATATGGCATTCCAATCACACAAGTATCTGGTCCTTGTGGTTTACTACGAGAACGTATAGAGCAAGAACTTTCATCAAAAAAAGCATCCGCAGATGTTTATGCTAGTGCAAGTACTCGCAATCCTCAGAAACTATTTAATCAAGGTTTGAGCGGTCGGGTGATAAAGTTCAGTCAAACGCGTATGGTAGCTCTTGTAAGACCAGGGTTAAAAGTAACAACAGATAAATTGTTGGATTTGTTGTTAGACCCTAATATAAAGTTAGCAACCTCAACACCCATTAAAGACTCTTCTGGGGACTACGCTCAAGAGATATTTCAACAGGCTGACAGTATCAAACCAGGTAGCTTTAAGATTTTAAATGGTAAAGCTTTACGTCTGGTGGGTGGCGCTCCCACATCCATTACACCTCCTAATAATGTAGATACCTTTAAATATATTCTCAAAGATGACAAGCTAGCAGATGTAGCTATAGTGTATTACACAACTGCTTTGGCATCAGTGGCAGCTGCATCTGACCTGCAAATTGTAGAATTACCAGATAAATTGGCAAAGAATGTAACGTTGAGTTTAACTGTCGTTAAAGGTGCAAATCCAGAGGCAGAGAAATTAGCACAGTATATCCTCTCACGAGAAGGGGAACAAGTCTTATTAAAGTATGGGTTTTCAAGTCTACAAAAATCTACATCTTTGCCTGAACCGCAAAAAGCTACCCATAAGGTAGTACAACAAAGCAAGTTCGATATAGTCAGGCAACACTAACACTGGCTTTTTTACAGCTATTTATCAGTCAATCAAGGGCTGGATGATGAGTTTAATTACTTATAGCAATCTGATTTGATTCCTGAATTACTCGTAGAGACTGGGGACTGGGGACTGGGGACTGGGGACACTTCGACTGCGCTCAGTGCATCGCTGGGGACTGGGAAGAAGGAATAAAGGTGTACTGAGTTTTTTTCACGCAATCAAATCGGAGTCGTATATACCCATTTATCTGTATCTGTCAGTTGTTTCAGGATGAACGCCGAAATAACAAATGCAGTCGCCGAAATAACAAATGTGTACGCCGAAATAACAAATGCGTACGCCGAAATAACA
>NZ_CAXTNP010000132.1:0-21137 GCF_964245575.1 uncultured Nostoc sp.
GGATAGAGGAAGAAACTATAACCTGTAACCTATAACCTGTAAGCTATTTCAGGGCTACTTCAGAGATTACGGTTTTTTCTAATGAGGGAATTGCAGCCACCATTGTTGTAGTTGTGGATTCACTCCAACGCACTAACCAAGTAGGTTGTACTCCCAAAAAGATGATGAAAACTGCCAAAATTAAAGCTGGGATTTTCTCAGACCAAAGGACTTTGGGATAGTAGGCGAAGTTATCAAGTCTGCCAAAACAAGTGCGGTTGAGGAGGATGACAAAATAAACTGCGGTTAATCCACTAGCAACTACACACAAAATCGTCGGGATGGGAAAGACAGAGAAACTACCTTGAAAGACAATAAATTCGGCGATGAATCCTGTTAAACCGGGAATACCAGCACTAGCCATACCACTTAAAACTAGTAAAGCGCTAATTAGGGGTAAACCGCGTATGGGACTCATTAAACCATTGAGTTTATCTAACTCGCGCGTACCAACCTTAGATTCTACAACTCCCACCAAGTGGAAGAGGATTGCTAGGATGATACCGTGACTAAACATTTGGGCGACTGCACCAACGAGTGCTAAGGGAGTACTGGCGGCAGCACCTAGCAAGATATAGCCCATGTGACCGACGGAACTGTATGCTACCATGCGCTTGATATCTTTTTGAGCGATCGCAATTACCGCCCCATAGATAGCGCTGATTGCTCCCCAAATTGCCAGAGTCGGTGCAATAATACTCCAAGCATGGGGAAACATACCCAACCCAAATCGCAGCAGTCCATAGGTTCCTAGCTTTGCCAACACACCACCGAGAAGAATGGCAATTGGTGCTGAAGCCTCAACATAAGCATCTGGTAGCCAAGTATGGAAGGGAACCAAGGGAATTTTAATCCCAAAACCTAATACTATCCCTGCTAGTAAAAGGATTTGTTTTGCTGTTGACAGGTTTTCTGTAGAGACTGCATCAAAAGCAAAATTAGTAGAACCACTCAGCCACACCATACCCAAGAATGTTGCCAGAATTAATGCTCCTGAAACAGCAGTATAAATCAGGAATTTAATCCCAGCATAACCCCGTTTTTCCCCTCCCCAAATGGAAATTAGTAAATAGAAAGGGATTAGTTCTAGTTCGTAGAATAGGAAGAATAGTAGCAGATTCTCTGCTAGAAAAGCACCTGCGACTCCTCCACTCACTAATAAAATCATGGAGTAAAACAGCCGGGGGCGTTCAGTTTCTTGACTACTGCTGTAAATAGAAATCCAGGTGAGCAGACTATTTAACACCAACATCAAGATAGAAAGCCCATCAACACCTAATTGATAGCTCAAGCCAAGGGTTTCATTCCAGGGTAAATACTCTTTAAATTGCATCCCTGGATTGCTGATGTCAAATTTTAGCAGGATAAAAAGATTCCAGAAGAGAACTATTCCAGAAAAAATTAATGCTGCTAAACGAATGCGATTCTTAGGGATACTTACAGGTAATATTGCTATGAAAATAGCGGCAAAAATTGGAAGCCAAATCAATACACTTAACATGGTAATTTTGTCCTTTTTCTTTTGTCCTTTGTCCTTCATCTTTGGTCTTTTGCCGTTTATGACTGACTCTTAGCCAATAACCAATGACAAAGGACAAAAAGCTAACTGACTACGCTGATTTTTCCAGTATCTAAATCGTAATAACCACCGACTATTTTCAGCTTTTCTGCTTTGATTAATTCAGATAAAACTGAAGATGATTTCAATTTTTCAACTTGCGCCGCGATATTTGCTTTACAAGCGTTTTCTAACTTATCTCCTGGTTTTCCTTTTGAACTTTCTACACTTGGTTGAATTGCCTCAAGCAAACTTCCAATTCGTCCTGGTACTTGAACACCTTTAATCGCGGCATCTACCGCACCACATCTTTCATGCCCCATTACCATAATGACTTTGGAACCTAATACTAAACTGCCAAATTCTAAGCTACCAATTTGCTGTGTTGTGGCAATATTCCCAGCTATGCGGCAGACAAATAAATCTCCAAGTCCCTGGTCAAAGACAATCTCTGAAGGAACTCGTGAATCCGCACAACCTAAAACAGAAGCAAAGGGCTTTTGACCTTTGGCAACTTCGACCAAACGTGAATAAGTTTGATTGGGATTGCGCCGTTTCCTTTTCACAAACCTATCATTCCCATCTAATAACTCTTGCAGTGCTTTATCAGGGGTAATATCATCTTCTACTGGAGCTTTGTTTTCGGCTGCAAGTAAGTTTGAGCTAAGTCCGGCTGTCAATACACCTGTACCGATCGCACCTGCACCAAATTTGAATAAACTTCTTCTGGAAAGATTTATCTGGGGATGTTGTATGCTCATGGAATTCTTATCAAAATATTAAATTGTTAACTTTTAGTAGGATAGTTACTACTACCCAAGTGTCGAAATTTGAAAAACCAAATTTAAAAACTGGATTCCCCAAAATCGCCAAGTTACCCACATTCCTAAAACACCTACTCCTAAAAGAACGGTTAAGGCATAAAACTGGGTTTGTCCAGAGGTACTGTATTTAAGACCTTCGCCACCTAATAGCGAAAATAAACCAACCAAATTAACGATGCCATCTACTACAAAGCGGTCAATCATATCAGCCAGTTGGGAAATTTTGGCAACTCCAAAAATAATGGTCATCCGATAGATATTGGGAGTGTAAAAATCGTATGCGATTAAGTCTTGTAAACCTTTCCAAGGCAAACGAATCGGTTTAGGAATATTGCTGAAATAAATCACACCAGTGATGCTGCAACCGAAAATACTCGACCAAATTAAAAGCAGTGCGACATCTTTATTGAGAGTTGCCCAATTTGGTAAAAGTGATAAGCTTTGCAACACTAAAGGAAGATGTAGACTGACCCCAAGTAAAATCATCATTGGCAGAATCATTGGCCAGTGTGCTTCAGGCGATCGCTGACTCATTTGTGTAGCTTTACCACCAAAAATTAAACCGAATTCTCTAGTTAAACTCACGGCTGTTAAAGCATTTACCGTTATCACTATTCCCACTAACCAAGGTTGGGTTTCCCATAACCCATCTGCTAGTTCCATCAACGCCCAAAAACTACCTAAAGGTGGAAAACCAATTAATCCCAAAGTCCCGACAATAAAGGCGATCGCAGAAATCGGGCGACGTGTCCACAATCCGCCTAATTGGGTAACATCTTGGGTGATGCTATTCCAAATAATTCCCCCAGTACTCATCACCAACAGGGCTGCGGATATGGCGTGAGTGAGTACTAACAATAGCGCTGCTTCATATTGTTGCACTCCCACAGCGATGAATACTAAACCCATGTATGCGCTGACAGAATAGGATTGGCAGCGTTTAAGATCGATTTGAGCGATCGCAATTAAAGAAGCACCCAACGCTGTCACTACCCCAATGCACACCATAGCCGAGGAAACTATGGGCGAGATGGTTAACACTGGTTGCAATTTAATCAGCACCCATGCACCACTAGCTACTACTACCGAATTCCGCAAAATCGTACTGGGAACGGGGCCTTCCATCGCTTCATCCAACCACAGATGTAGGGGAAACTGGGCACATTTACCCATCGGCCCGGCAATTAAGGCTAAACCTACCAGTGCCATTGTTGTCGGGTTGACGTTAGCAGTAGCCGCCCACTTGGCTAGTTCTGGATAACTCCAAGTTCCGGCTAAGGGCCATAATGCCAAGACGCCCATTAGTAAGAATAAATCTCCTACCCGCTTAGTTAAGAAAGCATCTCTCGCACCTGAGACTACTAACGGCTGGCTAAACCATAAGCCGACTAGTAGGTAGGTTCCCAGCGTCAGGACTTCCAAAATTACATAGCTGAAGAACAAGTTATTACATAGAGCAAGGGCACATAGTCCCGCTTCAAATAATCCTAATAAGGAATAGAAGCGTCCCCATCCCCAATCCATTTCCATGTAGCCGATCGCATAAATCTGCGCCAGCAAATTCAAGCCAGTAATCACAACTAAAGCACTGACACTCACTGAGGATATTTCCAAAGCAATGGTGAGGTCTAAACCAGCTGTCGATAACCAAGGAATAAATACTTCTTGGGCTGGCTGATTCCAAGTTGCTTGTAAGGCGATCGCACTATGTACAAACGCCAAAAATGTCATCACCAAGTTTACATAACCCGCCGGTCTTGGCCCCGTTTTCCGAATGATCCCCGGCGACCAAGGCACGGCTAACAAGCCACCTATTAAGGCATAGCACGGAACTAGCCAAACAGTCTCAAGTAGAAACTGAGCCATCAATTTACCTCTATATTGTCATCAAAAATTTGGGGGTTTGAGTCAACCTACGTTGATCCCAGCTAACCCAGCAATACACTGTAAGACAAATTTATCTTTGTTTTTTTTGTTAAAAACAGCTTACCGTTATATCTGTCAAAAGTGAATTACTTTATTTAAACAAATATAAGATAAATACTCTAAATAAATCTTATACAATAGAGTATTTTATTAATTAATAATAGCTATTGCTTTTTATCTATGAATTAACTATTGGCTTAATCAATAGTCACCATTGATTTTTATTTATTGATATAAATGATAAGAGACGCTAGTGATAGCGTCTCTATAATTCAGCTAAATGTGATTCACACTGCGGTAATTTTGTCAACCTGTGAAAAAACAGAAATAATCGCAGGCGCTTGGTCAAATTGGCTGATAGGGGCGGGTTTCATGTCCCGGTAGTCCAGCAGTTGGACTAAGATGAGATAGGCGATCGCTAAAATGACAGAAATCGCACCTGTAAGAATGGCAATTATTTTCGAGCGGTTCATTAGTAGTTCCTCTAATGCAAGTTATTGTGCTGTGTCTATATCCACATTAATACTTGAGACACAAACCACACACTTAGCGATCGCTTTCGCAAATGTTAAGAAAGATCCAGGTAATGGATAGCCGATGCTTTGGAGAGGCGAGTGTTTGCTCCCAGCAAATACGGGGTGAGGTTGCGACTGTAAGGCGCTCCCCGGTCAAACTAAGCGGGGAGCAATGCTAGAAAGCACTATTAGATTAGACATAGGAGTGAAAAAGAATTGTTTTGACATAGCATTATTACGTCTCTACAAGGGTTCTAGATAACGCATATTTAATTTCTGGAGATGTGTATTAATTTCAGGCTTGCATTCTGCCAAAAATACCTATATTGTCCAGATTCCCAGAGCAGTGTTTATCTTTTGTTGCTATAGGCTCCTATTTTATTGTTTACTCGTTAGTCCAATCCTTTCCCAATAAAGAGAAACTTTTAACCTAGTACTCCTGAAAGCGGGTGCAGTATTGTTAAATGAAAGCTATGCTTAGTTTCAACTTTCAGATACCGTTCTTGCAAGGGTTGCCACTTCTGCCACGACTGGTAACGATTTTCAGTTAACAAAGTAGCAAGGGTAGGCAACTCAGTCTGAATTTCTGACTTGAAGACATCTGTAAGCCAGTCAGTTAAGACAGCACTATCTTGCATCGTACCCAAAATTTCTTGGATATTTTTCACTTCTGTAAGATAAGCTGCGTAAGACTCGCTATATAAGTCAGTAAATAACTCCATCTGGTAGCGTATACGTTTAGCTTCTTTTCGCAAACTGTGAATAATTTCACCTTCTGTTGTTAATTGTTTTTCTATCTTTTCTGGTTTCCATTTTTTCTGGATTATCACTTCTGATTCCACAAATTGCGTGCCAACTAGCCAACCTGGATGCAGTAAGAAGTTACTGACTTCTGGTAAAAGTAAATCTGGTAATATCTGCTGAATGGTAAAAGATGCCAAAGGTTGATAACTGGGTTTCTCTAACCACTTGTCTAATGCATCTTTTAAAGATTTGTAAGATTCATCTTTTAACGTTTTCTGTACACTCGATAGTACATCTTCACGTTGTTTCGCCAAAGCTGTGAAAGCTGTTTGTAGAGATTCCTGTTCTTTGCGGGGTAAGTTTGGTTTGTAATCGTTTTCTAAACTTTCTTTGAGTACGTCTAAATCTCTCAAATTACCAAGACGACGGGCTATTTTACCGATATTTTTATCACTGACTGGTTTTGGTACATCCACCGCTAGTCCAAACCGAGTTACAGCCGTGCGTAGACGACGCATTCCCACTCGCATTTGGTGCAGCGCTTCTGGATCTTCATCTTTCTTTACTGATTTTTCCCACTTCAAGGTTTTCTTAAAGTGTTTTTCAATCGCTTGGTAGGCGTAGTCCCCTAGAGTTTTTACCGTGGGTTCTGTGGCTAATTTCATAATTGATCTTTGATTACTACCTCATGATGTTATTGCATAATAACATCAGTTAAAAATTTGTATTTACTTTTAATATTTTTTCTTCAAAGAGTATTATAAAGTATGCTTATAAGCAATGCTTGCATCCTCTTATAGAAACATCCAATATCTATCAAAGGTCTAAAGAGCAGATTTAGCCTGGCGATTTTATATGTATGATAGTTTATAAAAATATTTAGCATGATATTAGATCATTTATTATGATAGCATCATTTTTTTTGCAATTATAAAATGTCAAACTCAAATTTGCTCAATCAAGTTTTCTTAACTTTTGTAGATAATTTTAAAGAACATAGAGAAGACCTATCAGCAGTGCTGCTAACACACCAGAAATATTTATGGCTGGGGTCAGATGAAACTTCAACTATTGAACGTCTCTCTTTGATTGATACTGATAATTTTACAGATAATCAACAATTTCGGGTAGCAGAATTTATCAATTTACCTGCGCCAGAAGACCAAGAAATTGATATAGAAGGACTTGCTTACACAGATTATTACTTATGGTTTGTTGGTTCTCATAGTTACAAACGCAAAAAACCTAAACCTGATAAAACCGATGCACAAAACTTTAAAAGGCTGACAAAAATTGAATCAGAACCCAACCGTTATCTTTTAGGACGGATTCCTTTGATAGATGGTAAGTTATTCTCATCTTGCCCACATCCCCAAAATCCAGATGTGCAATTGAATGCCGCTAAACTAGAGGTGACGAACCAGGGTAATTTGCTAATGACAGCTTTGGCAGATGACGCCCATTTAGGCTTATTTATCAAGGCTGCAATTGCGGGAAAAGATAACGGCTTTGATATTGAAGGAATAGGGGTTTATCAAAACCGCATTTTTCTGGGTTTGCGCGGCCCTGTATTGCGGGGTTGGGCTGTAGTGCTGGAAATTGAGTTAGAAGATTCTAGCCCTGGAATTCTGAAACTACGGCAAATTGGAGAAGCGAAGGAGTTATATAAAAAGCATTTTATCTGGTTGAATGGTTTGGGAATCCGGGATTTGTGTCTAGATGGAAAAGATTTGTTGATTTTAGCTGGGCCAACGATGGATTTAGATGGGCCCGTGCAAGTTTATCGCTGGATAAATGGCGTTAACTTGCCAGAAAATGTCTTCAGCAATCCAGATTTTGTACAAGATATTCCCTATGGAAATCGGGAAGATCACGCTGAGGGAATGACGCTGTTTCAGGATGTTGCTGGCATACCTTCGCTATTGGTAGTTTATGACTTTATGACTCTCCAGCAAAAACTAGACTGGTGGGTGATAGTGGTGTAATAGGGGATGTGTTTAAGCTGGGCTGATATGAATTTTGGATTTTGGATTTTAGATTTTGGATTATTAAAGGTTAGTGGAGATTGCTTGTACAGGACAGGTGGGGATACACTGTTCGCAGACGATACAACGCGATCGCGTGAATGTGAGTTTGTATGTCTCTGGGTGGAGGGTGAGGGCTTCGGTAGGACAAACCCCAGTACACAAGCCACAGTGGACACACACATCCTCGTCGATCGCAATTTCGCCTAATGTATGAGAAACATTAACATGGCGCGATCGCATCCACTCGATCGCCGCATCTAATTGATCGATGTCTCCCGATAGTTCCACTACCAGTTTGCCAATTTGATTTGGGGCAACTTGAGCGCGGATAATATTGGCGGCGACGTTAAACTCTTTAGCCAGTACGTAAGTGACTGGCATTTGCACGGCGCGTTTTGGGAAGGTGAGTGTTACTCGTTTTTTCACAGGTTTAGCAGAGGGTTTTTCAGTTGTAGCGTATTGGGAGTTTTATAACTCCAAATATCATTACTCAGTTAGAGAATGCAATGCAGTGTCGTAGGGTAGCAAAGCTAGCTGTGCTACCCTACTCTATAGTTTAATTACCTAAAAAACTTTTTGGTCTAGTGAGATTAAAACACCAGCAGTGGTTAGTAAGTAAAAACTAACAAACAGCATCCAATGCTACTAATACCCCTTACTCGTTTTTCCATTGCTCACGAGGTGGTAAAGCGTGATGGTTAGATTTAAATGCACCCGCAGGAGCATAAATATCACTACTCAAAGTCTCTCCCGTCGCAGCGTCGATAATCATTGTGATGGTAGCACGATCAAAGTGACCAACGCGGGGAATTGTAAAATCTGTTAATTCCGTAATCAATTCGTATACTAATCGATTGCTGGATATCTCTGGATTTTCCGACTTTACATCAACCACTTTTTTATCGGTGGCTAGATGTTCACCAAAATGCACAAGTTTTATGGATTTGATGAAAGGTTTTTTGTTGACCCTAGCAAGAATTTTAGCTTCGCCATTTTGGAGGTCGGTTTTACTTCGACTCAGGGACTGCTGGTATACTTCAGAACACCATTAATATTTTCAATTCCTTGCAAGACTGTTGAAGTCCACTGAAGTCTGCCATCTCTTCTTTTACAAGCAGCTTTTAAATAGTTTCCTCTGATGCGGATATTCTGGCAACTGAACTGATAATTGCTAGCTTTACCAGGGTCAGTCACTTGGAAAGTGCCATTATTATTTTCAATCCCCCGTAACTCTATTGAAGTTTTGTTGAACGAACCATTGCTTCGGCTACAACTAGCTGATAGAACGTTTCCAAAAACTGAGATATGGTTACAGCTTTTCTGATAACTGCTAGCTGTAGCATTCGCAGGGTTATTAATTCCTACTAAAGTAGATGTTGCTAAAAGAGCAATTACACTAAATAAATTTCGCTTCATGATTTTACTTCTCTATGCCGACAAATTATTCTACATCTTCAAATAAACTGATTTCGGATGCAATCCGATAATTTTTTGACTCTAGAGGAGGTAAGTTCACGCCCCAACACTGTTGGCGAAAGTGTTACAAGTCATCAGAGAAATTTTTTACTCTAGTTAACCCTATCTAGTAAATGCAGTACTATCCCAGTCACTTATGATGTCCTCTGTTAATGCCGTCCCCAGTTTTCGCGCCCAAATGTCAAAAATATTACTAACATCAAGCGTATTTGTATAAATCTTAAATTAGTGCAAACCTAAAATTTCATAAATCGCCGCTACAATATCCAGATAGAAGTTGCCTTTCACCGCCCGAAATAATTCAAATTTAGAGTCAGGGGCACCAAAAAACGGTCTGATAAACCATCCTAACTGCATACCAACAAAGGCATAAAGCAATAACCAGGATTTTAAAATAGTGGTGCGGGTTTTTTTGCCAACTTCATCTTGTTGAGAAAGTAATTGCATTCCTTCATAAATAAATTTAACGCCAAAAATACCTGTAATGCCAAAAATTAACACATTTAAAAGTTTAAAAAATTGATAATAATCGGGTGTAGTGATCAGAAAAAATAGCGTAACTGGTGCCAAGCTGAATAAAAGTACGCTAATTACTGATACAGATGTGAGCAACACAACGAAATGTTGTTGAATACTGCTACGGGAACCAAACAAAACATTAAAAAAGAACAAAGTGGGAAAACAAATAATTAGTGTTAATAAATAAAATGCTGGAAGTTTTATAGCACCAGATAATGCTTGTGCCCAACTGTGAGATGCGCCGATAATTGCGCCATAAATGGCAAAAAAAATGGAACTAGAGACGAATAGAGAACTGATTTTATTTTGTAATCTTACTCCATGACGAATTTCTTCTAAGAACGCCTGGCGGTCGCGGAGTAAATTAACCAAGACACCCAATTGTTGAATTCCAAACTTTTCCTTGTTCTGCATATTTTTATCTATTGTATATTTTGTGGAATTACTAATGAATATTTAATGGATTCCCAAGAGATAGCCAATAGATTTAATGACACTCAAATAAAAATTACCTTCTCTTTCGCGGAATAGTTGAAAAGCCGAATCAGGTGTGCCAAAAAATGGTCTGAGAGTCCATCCTAACTGACTGCCTACGAAAGCGTAAAGAAATAGCCAAAATTGTAAAATCTTCTGGCGTGTCTTGCTACCTTCATTATCTTGTTCTAAAACTAAACTCGTAGCTTGATATAAAGACGAAACACCAATAAATCCAGTTATGGCAAAGATGAAGACATTTAACAGAATTAAAAATTGGTAATTCTTCGTGGTAATTAAGAAAAACAGTGTGATTGGTGCAAAGCTAAATAAAAGTACGCTCGTGACTGAAACCGCAGTTAATACTAATGCTAAATGCTGTGCAAAAGTCCGCTTGGAACCAAAAATAACATTAGCAAAGTACAACGTCGGGATACAAATTAGGAGTGTAATTAAATAAAGGGCTGGAAGTTTAATGGCGGAAGACAAAGCTTGCATCCAACTATGGTATGCACCAATGATTCCGCCATAAGCAGCAATAAATAAGGAACTACAAACTAGCAGAGAAATGATTTTATTTGGTAATCTCGTACCTTGGCGAATTTCCTCTAGAAAACCTTGGCGATCGCGCAGGAATCCAATCAGCACCGCAAAGTATTTGATTCTTAAAGATTTGCGTTCAATCATGTTATCCTCACACAGCTAAAATTCTAAGTTTCATCTGAGTAATCACCGCCAGAACCATACTTCCAGGCATCAATCAAACGATGCCAATAATATTGTTGTTCTTTTGGTTGATTCTTAATCCATGTTTCTAGCATTGGACTTAGCCAAAAGAAGGCAGTGTACACACCTAAATTACTGTAATGTAACATCCAATCTAACAAACTTGCCAAACCTACTTGCGGAATTATCTTGGCAACTAATACAGGATGATCTAAACCAGTTTTTAACAGTGTTTGTGTTAGTGCCGAAAACTGCACTATATCCTGTAAAAATGGTTTTAGCACTGGTGTACCCAACTGTTGCATTTCCTGAAATACCGCCGAGAGTAGTTGGTTAATTTGATCTGGGGCTATTTTCTGATTTACACCAACACTCATCGCCTTTTGAAACAACCAGGTAACAGTCAAACTTGGCTGATAGGGTTGCAGTAGTGCTAAGTCCTTTGCAGATAATTGTTCTGTTTCCAGTGCTTCGTAAATGCCAAACGTTAAACGCTTCAGGTGACGCACCATTGCCCCAAAACCACCAAAACTCAAGGGAGATTGACTACCACTGCTATCTCCGGCTGGTAGAATACGACTCCAAGGGGTTTTGATGGGGCTTTGGCGATAGGTGGGAAAGAAACCAAATAGCGCTCGTTGAAATTTCAGTTTGCTCAACTCCACTCCCTGATATTCTGGTAAAAGACGCAGATATTCCTCAAATAGAGCTTCTAAACTCAAGCGTTGGGGATGTGCATCCATGTAAGTAAACAAGTAAGTTGTTCTGCCATCCCTGGCTGGGAACGCTTCCCAGAAGTACTGACATTGATTCTGCAAAGATGTAAATGATAATAACAAGTCGCCTGAGTTATTTTCCGCAAAACCTTGGGCGCAACTTCCGACAACTAAGCACAGTGCATCTGGTTTTTTGCCTTGACGTGCTTGTTGAGTGATCGGTGAAAGATGTCCCATTGCGTCGATTAACAACCGAGTTTTGAATTGGTTATTTACCATCACCCCATCTGGATGAACCACTGCTTCCGTAAAGGGTGTGTTTTCTAACAACTTTCCACCTGCGGCGAGAAATCGGGTTTTCAAAGTAGCTAGTAGATAAACTGGATCTACGCCGATATTCAAAACATCCTCTACCCAAACTTCTGTACCGCCAGCAAAACTAACTTGCGCTGGGTTATATTGAGTGGCGATCGCACTCTCTAATTCTTCCTCTGTTAGTAAGTTTAATTCCACAAACACATCTAATTCTTTGCGAGAAATATTCCACTCTTGTTCCCTCCCCTGCAAAATACCCCGTTCCATCAACGCCACCCGCAGTCCCTTCACCGCTAAGGTGCAACCAATTAAAATACCTAAAGTGCCACCGCAGATAAGTACATCGAAGTCTGCAACTCCTAAAGGCTGTTGGCTTTCTTTAACTAACGTTGGTACAGGTGCGGTGTTTTCGCGCACAGATGTTAAGATGCGATCGCCTTGGCGCAACCCTCCTAAAACATCGCCGGGTAATTGGGAAAGAATTTTTTCAGTTAAAGACATTTTGGAAAAACTTAACTCTACATTCCAAAATTACCTGAGAATGAAGAAAGTAGATACGATATTATTTATGGAGAGCTACGAGCGTGGTCAACAATAATAATCAAATACTACCATTACCCTCAGAGGTTGACAGAGAAGAGTTAGAAGGCGTTGTGCAGGTGTTAGCAAACGTAACTAAGCTCCCTGTTGAAGTGGTTAAGCCACATTTAGATGCATTGCTTGAGCAGTTGATGAAATCAAAACAGGAGCAGCCATTTTACAAAACTGCAACGGCTCTTGAGTGGATAACAGCTTTTCGGGAATGGGCAGAGAGCCATAGGCGAGATACGCCCTTACTATCAGAGTATGCTTTAAGTCGGGCAGGAATATACGATGATGAGGAGTCCGAAGATATTTAAGTGACTTATCTTGTCGATACCAACTTATTGCTACTAAGCGTACAGCCACACCACCCAATGTATGCAGATACACTGAACGCAATTTCAGCTTTACGAGGAGCAGAGTTAGAGCTTTTTATTACCTCGCAAAACCTCATAGAGTTTTGGCGAAGTGCAACACGACCTGCCCAAAGGAACGGCTTAGGCTTAACCATAGCTGAAGCTAGGACGGAACTGGAGCGCTTAGAAGGTTTCTTCTTGGTACTGCCAGATGTACCTGAGATTTATCCAGAGTGGAAGCGATTAATTTTACAGTATGGGGTAATGAGGGTAAATGTCCACGATGCTAGGCTTGTAGCCTCAATGTTAGTCAACGGGCTAACCCATATCTTAACTTTCAACGTTAGGGACTTTAACCGCTACGCTTCTGAAGTCACCCCTGTGAACCCAACTAGCTTTACACCACTATCTTCTGAGAGCTAATTGGGTTGTCACCTTGCACTTTTTCTTCTATTCTTTAATGTCTGGTTTCTCGGAATCCGGTGAATCAGGTAACTGATTGACGTCCTCGGAGATTTTGAGCAAAAAAGTCTAAAGTTATGTTTCACTTTACAGAGGTGAGCAAATTTTACTACACGCTGACCCCTGTAAATTCAGAAATCGTTAGATATTTTTCATTAACAGAGTTCAAAAACTCGTCGCGGATGTTCAGAGGCTGATTGTTAAACTAACGTGAGTTCGACAGATCGCATGGCATCCACATAATTAGTCGAATAAAAAGACCTCTAAGAGGTTTTACTACATAAAATCTGTCCCTCTTGCCCATCGGAGAGGGACAGAGTTGAACTTTAGTTCAAGGCAAGGAGAGGTTCGTCTAACTCACGCAAAATTATCCTAAATCGAATAATTTTGCGATCGCAAGCAATAATTTATTACCCGCTTCAAATAGGGAAGCGATCGCAGGTATAGCGCTTCCTAATCATACAAGGTACAATCTTAGCCCTCTTCCGAATTCGCGGCAGCAGCCCAATGAAAGAGCATTTCCTGGTTTTACCTGTAAACGAGATTTACGAGATTTTAAAATGATTTAGAGATAAATAAAGACGGGTTGCAGCCCGTCTAAATAGCTTGAAAGTGCAAATACACCTTGTATAGGATTGAAAATAACACAGTTATGTCTAAATCAGTCATAGTAAAGGTTACAGTTACTGGATACAAAAGCTCCTCTAATGTGTTGTCAGAGTGGCTAAATTGTATGTAAATTCAACCAGCAGCCAAGATGAAGGTTTATAAACGTCAAATATGAATGTTTTACTTCTATACCCCCGTTTTCCAAAAAGTTTTTGGTCTTTTGAAAAAACACTGGCTTTATTAGACCGTAAAGCAATGCTACCGCCTTTAGGCTTAGTAACTGTAGCCGCGATATTACCTCAACAATGGGAGTATAAGTTAGTAGATCGAAATGTTCGCGTCTGTACGGAAGCAGAGTGGGCTTGGGCAGATTTGGTTATTATGTCGGCGATGATTGTGCAAAAAGAGGATTTACTCTCTCAGATATTAGAAGCAAAACGCAGAGGTAAACGGGTAGCTGTGGGTGGCCCTTTCCCGACAGCCCTACCAGATGAAATGACATCCGCCGGAGCAGATTACTTAATATTGGACGAAGGGGAAATCACCCTACCCTTATTTGTAGCAGCGATCGCACGGGGCGATCGCACAGGCATTTTTCGCTCTGGCGGTGAAAAACCCGATGTTACCAATACTCCAACTCCTCGCTTTGACTTGCTAGAATTTGAAGCATACGCGGAGATGTCAGTGCAATTTTCCCGTGGATGTCCCTTCCAGTGTGAATTCTGCGACATTATTGTGCTATACGGTCGCAAACCCCGCACCAAAAACCCAGAACAACTATTAGCAGAACTAGATTATCTGTATAAACTGGGTTGGCGACGCAGTATTTTTATGGTGGATGACAACTTCATCGGTAATAAGCGGAATGTCAAATTATTTTTGAAGTCTCTTCTGCCCTGGATGGTAGAACATAACTATCCCTTTTCCTTTGCCACAGAGGCTTCAGTTGATTTAGCCCAAGATCAAGAACTGATGGATTTGATGGTAGCGTGTAATTTTGGAGCCGTTTTTCTGGGAATTGAAACCCCAGACGAAGAAAGTCTCACTTTCACTCAGAAATACCAAAATACCAGAGACTCGCTCAGTGAGGCGGTAAATAGAATTACCCGCTCAGGGTTGCGAGTCATGGCAGGCTTTATCATTGGGTTTGATGGCGAGAAAGTAGGAGCCGGCGCACGAATTGTCAAGTTTGTCGAGGAAACAGCAATTCCCACTGCCTTATTTAGTATGCTGCAAGCACTTCCAGATACAGCGCTTTGGCATAGATTAGAAAAGGAAGGACGACTCCGCAATAAATCAGCCAATATCAACCAAACCACGTTGATGAACTTTGTCCCAACTCGACCTTTAGAAGACATCGCTCGTGAATATGTGCAGGCGTTTTGTGATTTGTATGAGCCAGAGCGGTTTTTGGAGCGTACATACAAACATTTCCGGCTTTTGGGCGAAGCAACCTACCCGAAAAAGGGCAAAGCTGCCAAGAAACCATTGAACTGGAAAGTACTCCGAGCGTTTCTGATCATTTGCTGGCGCCAAGGTGTCCGTCGTCAAACGCGCTGGCAATTCTGGCGCAACTTGTGGAACATGTATCAGCATAATCCGGGTGGGGTGAGTAGCTACTTAGCTGTTTGTGCCCAAATTGAGCATTTCTTGGAGTATCGCCAAATTGTCCGGGATGAAATTGAGGCTCAAGTCGCTGGATTTTTGGAAGCAGAAGCTAGGGTAAAACTTGAAGCACAAGTGATGGTTAATTCGTAGCCAATTAAAGAAAAGTAATACCTTGCAATGTTAATGCGTGCCCTGACAATGCCAATGCAATACCTTGCAATGTTAATGCGTGCCCTGACAATGCCAATGCAATACCTTGCAATGTTAATGCGTGCCCTTGCAATGCCAATGCATCGGCCGCATTGTTAATGCGTGCCCTCGCAATGCCAATGCATCGGCCGCATTATTAATGCGTACCCTTGCAATCAGGACTTACGCAGCGATGATTGGTCATTGCCTTCGCCTTTGGCGTTCCCGTAGGGTACGAAACGCATTGTAGTGTTCGCGTAGCGTCTCTAAAAGTTGCAATCCCAGTCTTGATAAGATTGCTTTGCTCGCAATGACGGAAATACGTTACCTTTGCGTAAGTCCTGGCAATGCCAATGCGTCGGCCGCATGTGTTAATGCGTTCCCTAGATTAAAAACGCTACGCTTTTACGTAAAACTGAAAAGGCTTTAAGATTTCAGATTTTATAAACAAACAGGCTTTGGCAGAAGGGATAAAAGCATTCATCAATAGAATCTTTAAGCATACCCTTTTGAGTGCAGCCAGAAATCTCTCGTCAAAGTTTTATCAAGGAGCCGAAGTCAAACACTTAATGATTCCTCTCCACATGACGTGATGACTGCGGCTTGATTTCCGTCCCTTTTTGAAGACAGACAAACTAAACTGTACTTAGTTAGTTGCGTTGTAACCTGACATAACAAGGCAATCCAAGCTGCATTACCATCAGTCTCTTTCTTTAGTAGGATTGACAGTAGCGAATAAAAATGCTCGACGTTGATAGGTTTGTTACCTTTTATTGTATTTTATTGATAAATATACCCACCTTCAACTAACGTCCTAGCATCAGGACGCGGATGAGGCGTTGTATCAGTTGCGAATAAATAAAAAGTTCGTTCTGGAAATTTTCCTCCTTTTTATTGAGTATATAATCACACAAAAGATAGAGGTATTAACTGACTTAATTTCATTATTATCAACAATGCATAAAGAAAGATTATAGAAAGGAGTGGGTTATTAGCATCCAACTACCACAGAATGTCGTCATTCCAAAATGGCATGATTCCAACATGACTCTGGATCTCAAACGTGCCACAGAAATTGCTGATTATTGTGCAAATAATGCCAGTGTAATAGATTACAATGGTGCTTTTCCCAAGCAAGAGTTTGAGTTAATTGCTAAGGCTGGGTTGTTGGCTGCACCATTGGCGAAAGAATTAGGCGGATGGGGTGCAGGAATAGATGCTAGTGTTATCTACGAGCTTCTAATACTATTAAAACAGATAGGGCATGGCAATCTGGCAGTTGGGCGAATTTATGAAGGACATATCAACGCCCTGCAACTGATTCAGACCTTTGGTACTGGAGAACAAATCACAAGATATGCTCGCGATGCGCGTGAGCGTCATAAAATATTTGGCGTTTGGAATGCCGAAGCCTCAGATGGTGTCAAGATAATTGCTTGTGAGAATGGACGTTATCGGTTGGAAGGTTCTAAAACGTTTTGTACTGGTGCAGGGTATGTTGAACGTCCTTTCGTTAATGGAGTATTGCCAGACGGCGGTTGGCAAATATGCATTGTGCCGATGGACGAAGTTACAACAGTTAGTGACCCAAGTTGGTGGCAACCTTCTGGGATGCGAGCTACTGCTAGTTACAAAGTGGATTTTAGCGGTGTAGAGTTGGATCAGAGCGCCTTAATTGGCCAACCAGGAGATTACTATCGACAGCCCTGGTTATCTGTTGGGGTGATTCGGTTTGCTGCTGTGCAACTAGGTGGGGCAGAAGCAGTGTTTAACCTGACTCGGCAGTATCTCCAAGAGTTGGAATATACAAACGATCCATATCAAAAAGAACGACTGGGCAGAATGGCGATCGCCATTGAAAGTGGTAATCTCTGGCTGCGGGGGGCTGCGGATAAGGTAGCAGCGTATGCACCTATATTTGGTGGCTATCCCACAGTTGTCCACCCGCAAGCAGACCAACTCGTTGCCTATGCAAACATGGTGAGGACAGCAATTGAACAAATTTGCATTGATGTAATGCAGTTGTGCGAACGTTCTGTTGGGACTCGTGGCTTAATGCCACCAAATCCGATGGAACGCATCATTCGAGATTTAACTCTATATCTGCGCCAACCTGCTTTTGATGCAGCCTTGGCAAATGTAGGGCAGTATGTCTTGGGTGAAAGTAATCCTGCTAATTTACTTTGGAATGATGAATAAATCTGGCTTGATTAGATTACCACTAAGCAATCCTAGTGTTTTACCTTGGCGTTCAATTAATGAACTCACTTGTAGTCCCGCACTAATCGTCGCACCCCATCCTGATGATGAGACGTTAGGTTGTGGGGGTGCGATCGCTCTGTTACGGTCTTTAAATTGTGATGTGCAAGTTTTAGTCATCAGTGATGGTACACTTTCACACCCTCGTTCTCTGAAATATCCCGCAGATAAACTCCGGGAATTGCGGGAAGCGGAAACGCTATCAGCAATGAAATTGCTAGGTGTAGAGGGAAATGCTGTCAGTTTCTGGAGAATACAAGATGGGTCAATTACAACACAGTATGAAAGTGCAGTAGCTAGTTGTCGTGCTTATATCACAGAAGTCGCCCCACAAATTATCTTTTTACCGTGGCGATATGACCCTCACGCAGACCACCGAGCGACGTGGAAGTTAATTAAAGCAGCGCTAGATGATTTGCACTTATCCCCCCGATTGATTGAATATCCTATTTGGGATTGGGACTGGAAGCAACGGGGGAGTTTGCCAGCATCTCTGGAAGTGACAACCTGGCGGTTAAATATTAGCGCAGTAGCGGAGTTGAAACAACAAGCGATCGCTGCTTATCGTTCCCAAATTACAAACTTAATTGACGATGACCCGGAAGGCTTTCGCCTGACTCCGGAAATGTTAGCGAACTTCACTCGTCCTTGGGAAGTTTATATAGAGGAAAACCTATGAACCCGTCACAATCTGATTCTTTACCACCCAGCTACTTCGATAAACTCTACAGCGAAAACCCCGACCCGTGGAAGTTCGAGACGAGTGAATACGAAGCTAACAAATATGCTGCCACAATCGCAGCTTTACCTAAAGAGCGCTATCGCTCTGCCTTTGAAATCGGCGGTTCCATTGGCGTTTTAACTGAGAAATTGCAAAAGCGTTGTGACTCACTCCTCTCGGTTGATGTATCAAAACTGGCGCAGGATAAAGCAAAAGAGCGCTGTCAGCATCTCTCCAATGTTAAGTTCCAGATTATGCCTGTCCCAGAGCAATATCCTGATGAAATGTTTGATTTGACCTTGATTTCGGAAGTTGGTTATTACTGGAGTTGGGAAGACCTGAAAAAAGTACAGCAGTGTATTTTAGAACACTTGGAACCTGGAGGACATCTACTTTTAGTTCATTGGACACTCTATGTCCCTAATTATCCATTGAGCGGAGATGAAGTTCATGACTCGTTTTTTGAGTTGACCCAGAATAAACTGCGGCATTTAAAAGGTCAACGTGAGGAAGAATATCGACTTGATTTATTCGAGCGAGTCTGAGAAATAAAATGATTCTTATTTTTTGGTGTTTAGTTTTACCTTTTGGAAGAAACGGCTTTGAATCTCCCTAAGCGTTATTGTAGGCGAACTCCAAAAAATCAATTATCCAATTTATCGAATCAAAAGGACTTTTCCTCCCCCTGCTCTCTGCTACCTAAAAAGCAATGGGATATTTTTATTTTGAAGCGTTGCCCTACTTTCGGGTAACGCTTCCCCTTAGCAATTACTGACGCAAACTTTTAAGACGCAAGCGCAAATCCCCAATTGCTTGTTTGATATCCACGTCTTTCCAGCGCGAAGCCCAAGTTTGTTCTTCTTGCTGGCGTTCTTCGACTAGTTCAAACAACTCACCAAAGGAATAAGGTTGCGTTAATTTCTCGACAAGCCATTGGGCTGAAACTCCCAGCATCTCTGCCAAAGATGCGACGCTGGGATGATTTGGCTGATCGCCATTGAGAGCGCAGCACCACATCACTCGTAATTGGCGACGTGCAACAAAACGAGTTTCGATAGCCGCCGCTGACTCCACTAAAAATGATTGCTGTTGCCGTCCCATTTCTGCCCACTGACTTAACTGGTTCGCCATACCAATGCTAGCGCGTCCGATTTGTCTTGCCGAAGTTATTACTTGCACTAACGGACTGTGGCGAAAACGAGCGTTTACTCGCACTAAAGCCCGATAAAACGCTACATCTTCAAGAGTCTGTACTGGCGGTAAGCCTCCTGCTAGTGCGTACATTTCTGCTGTCACTGCCAAACTTGCTCCATAGTGTTGATAGTGGCGAGGAAAGCTGTCATAATGGTCGGGCTCGAGGTAAGTTTCTAACTGTGCAATTAAATAACGGTAGCCTACATAGCGCAGATAACAAGCTCTGGTGTAGGGGTCTAGATTGGAGCGCTCGGCGCGATCAGTGAGAATTCGCCCACCTACAGCATCAGCACCACAAGTAATTTCGTACAGGTTGGCAGCAATCCAAGTTGGGCTTACTTGCGAGTCTCCATCAGTTGAAGCAATTACCCCCCTTGTGCGTCCTAAACTAGACAAACGGCGATATGCTTCATCCATCAAAATCTGACGCACTCGACCAATATAGGCTTCTGCAGGTGGCAGAGTTTTTTCAACTACATGCAGTGCTATATCTGGATGTTGCCCCGCGAAACTCCGGGCTATAGCTGCTGAATCATCGCTACAATTATTTGCCAACAAAATTATTTCGTAGCGTTTGGGATCTAAAAGCTGTCCTTCTAAATCAACTTGATGTATCAAGGCAGTAAGGGTTGCTGCCAACATCTGAGCTTCATTGCGAACTGGAACAATTACACAAACTTCACAATGCGGTGAAGGCGGTATTTGGACTAAAGTTTGAGAAAAGTCTTTCTCAAGTTGTACAGACGAAAAGTCAGCAACGAAGAGTAAGCGCTTACTTTCCATAAAAACCATTTTTCCATCTCCATGAACAGCCACACAGTATATTCATCTGCAATCAGAAATTATCAATATTTGTAATACTATTTTGGATGTTCTCTCATTTACTTGGAATCTACCTACAGTCAGTAGAGGGAAAACAGATTGAAAACTTTTGGAATTTGACGAAATTATAAGGGTTTGGGCCAATGCTTTAAGCTGACAAAAGCGTTGGTTTGCGATCGCCGCATAGAAACACTTCGCTCTGCTGCCCTTCATCATCGTCAGCATGGACTAGCAGATATTGTAAGTGAACATTATGCAGCTAGTCACTGGGTAGGAACTTTTGCTGTTTACCTCCTAACGAATCGTGGCTTGCAAAGGCAAATTGTTTAAACAGCCTGGGCGATCTAAGCTTGACTTTATCCATTTTTTGGCAACTATCAATTTGACGCTGAAACCTTTGCGTTACGGTAGTTTTACTTTTTCGATATTATAGAGAGTTGAGCCTTTTTACTCGACAGTTGAGCCTTTTTACTCGG
>NZ_CAXTNP010000133.1:0-21125 GCF_964245575.1 uncultured Nostoc sp.
AAAGTCGTGTTGAGGTACTCCAAAATCGTGTTGAAGTACTTGAAAGTCGTGTTGAGGTACTTGAAAGTCGTGTTGAAGTACTTAAAAGTCGTGTTGAGGTACTCCAAAATCGTGTTGAAGTACTTGAAAGTCGTGTTGAGGTACTTGAAAGTCGTGTTGAAGTACTTAAAAGTCGTGTTGAGGTACTCCAAAATCGTGTTGAAGTACTTGAAAGTCGTGTTGAGGTACTTGAAAGTCGTGTTGAAGTACTTAAAAGTCGTGTTGAGGTACTCCAAAATCGTGTTGAAGTACTTGAAAGTCGTGTTGAAGTACTTGAAAGTCGTGTTGAGGTACTCCGAAGTCGTGTTGGAGTACTTCAAACTTTGTCGCACCGCGATCAAGTACACAGGTGCGTACGCATCGCTTTCATAAATCTCCACAAACAAAGCGATGTCTACGACGGGCTATTCGGCGTCGCTTGACTTTTCAAACAGTCGCTACTATTCTTGACCTTCAACACGACAATAAAAAATGGAACATACTTCAAAATTTCATGCAACATTGTGGTTTTGTATTCCAATTTTAAAAGGTTTGTCTAATCTGCGATCGCCCTTGTAAGTTGTTTTTTGACGAAGAAAATATGTTTCACGCTCAAGGAAAATCTGCTCTTCAATTTGCTGATAGTTATAGTGTTTATGCTTGTCACGTAAGACATTTATAAATAAGATTTAAACACAGCTTAATCCGTTGTTTATTCATTGTTAACCAAAAAAAACTTAACTTATTTTAAGGCTGGAATTACAGCAGGAAAGTATTCCTTTAAGTCAGAGGTTATATGATTTTTTCGACCACCATCTTGAATCGTGTCGTCGCTACTTCAGTGGTGACAGCTTCTGTTGCACTTAGTCCATTTTTTGGTGCGATCGCACAAGCTGAAACTTTGAACGGTGCAGGAGCAACTTTTCCGGCTCCGCTTTACGAACGCTATGCTCGTGAAGTCAAAAACAAGTATCCAGACTTGAAAATTAATTACCAAGCAATAGGTAGCGGTGGTGGTATTCGTCAAGTCACTGCTGGAACCGTTGACTTTGGTGGTAGTGATGCTGCAATGAAAGATGATGAAATCGCTAAAGTCAAGAACGGTGTAATCTTAGTACCCACAGCAGGCGGTGCTGTTTCTGTTGTTTATAATCTTCCAGGTGTTAATAATCTCAAATTATCCCGCACTACACTACCGGCAATTTTCTCAGGTCAAATTACTAAATGGGATGACGCAAAAATTAAAGCTGATAATCCGGGTGTCAATCTACCAAATCAAGCAATTAAATTTGTTGTTCGCGCCGATGGTAGCGGTACAACTTTCATTTTCACTAACCACTTAAGTGCTACTAGCGGTTATTTTAAAGGCAGAGTTGGAGTTAACACTGCTCCCAAATGGACTCTGCCAAACGTCCTCAAAGGCAAAGGCAACCCAGGCGTAGCAGCCTTAGTATCTCGTACTCCTGGTTCTATTGGTTATGTAGAATATGCCTACGCTGTCAAAAACAATCTGAAATCAGCGCTGATACAAAATAAGAGAGGAGAATTTGTTGCTCCTTCTTTACAATCTGCAAACGCAGCTTTATCAACTGTCACTTTCCCAGACAACTACCGCGTTTTCGTAGGAGATCCAGGACAAGGTTATCCGATTGTCGGTCTTACCTGGATGATGGTTTACAAACAGTATGCTAATGCTTCTAAAGCTGATGCTATAAAAAAATGGATTAATTGGGTATTGAAAGACGGTCAACAGTATAACGATGACCTTAACTACACCAAAATTCCATCTGATGTAGCAAATCGGGTGCTTCAGACAGTGAATAACTCTGTCAAACCTTAATTTACAATTTTTAGGACTTATACACAATAAATCCCCCAACCCCCTTAAAAAAGGGGGCTAAGAGTCTCTTAAAGTTCTCAAATTTATCGGAACATTTAGGCGGATATAAAAATTAAAAAAACTAAGCAAGTAATTTGAAAACACGCTTTAGGTGAATCAAGACTTTAGGGTTTCTATGCTTAAGTCTTGAATATTACTACTTTCTTCCCTTAAAAAGTTGAGTTAACTACTCACTCTACTAGCAATAAAAAAATCTATTTTATTGATTTATAATGGCAAATTCATCGGAACCAGCCGACAGAAATTCATCACATGATTTCAATCAAGGCGATGAAGATTTCAATCTAACAGC
Source organism: uncultured Nostoc sp. (assembly GCF_964245575.1). Lineage (GTDB taxonomy): Bacteria > Cyanobacteriota > Cyanobacteriia > Cyanobacteriales > Nostocaceae > Nostoc. The sequence continues at coordinate 2,211 of NZ_CAXTNP010000133.1, forward strand.
TATTGGCGGCACAAATCTCTGGTTTGACCAAGGTTTTACACGGCTAGTATACTTTTTTGCCGTGATTACCGTTGCAGTGCTATTTTTGATGAGTTGGGTAATTTTACACGAAGCTCTACCAGCCATTAAGCAGTTTGGATTGGGGTTTTTGTGGGGTCAAGATTGGGATACAGGTAATCAGCTTTTTGGTGCATTACCCTATATTTATGGAACTTTGGTAAGTAGTGCGATCGCTATTTTCTTCGCTATCCCAGTCGGAATAGCAGTAGCCTTAGTCACGAGTGAAAATTTTTTACCATCATCGCTGCGAACCACTTTAGCATTTGTTGTTGAATTAATTGCAGCAATTCCCAGTGTTATTATTGGTTTGTGGGCGATTTTTGTTTTTATTCCAGTTCTAGAACCTCTACAAAAATGGCTAGCCAGCACTTTTAAATGGATACCACTATTTAATACAGAAGACCCTTCTGGGACTAATATGTTGACTGCTGGAATTATTCTAGCCATCATGATTTTGCCCACAATGGCAGCAATTACTCGTGATGTTTTAATAGCTATCCCTAAAGAATTACGTAGCGCATCTATGGCTTTGGGTGGTACTCGTTGGGAAACAATTTTTCGGATTTTGTTACCATCTGGATTTTCTGGAATAGTGAGTGCAGCAATGCTCGCCTTAGGGCGTGCTTTGGGTGAAACAATGGCTGTCACTATGGTAATTGGCAACTCTGCTCAAATTAGTGCTTCTTTACTCAATCCAGGTTATACAATTCCCTCTGTATTAGCTAATGAATTTGCCGAAGCTGAACCGGGTTTGCATATAGGCGCTTTAAGCTATTTGGCGTTGATTTTGTTTGGGTTAACTCTAGCTGTAAATATTGGCGCTGTACTCTTGCTTAAATGGGTTGGCAGAAAAAATAAATAGTACTACTTTAATACAAATATCTCAATGTAATAAAAACTTTACAAATTAAAACTCCTAAAAAATATGAGTGGTTACATTCAGTCAGAAACTGATGAATCTCTGGCGAGAGAATTATGCAGTCCTTTGCCAACAAAGCGAGTAATATTTACCTATGGAATGAATGCGATCGCCTTTGGTTTTACAGGTCTAGCACTCATTCCTTTATTATCAATTTTGTGGGAAATTTTCATCCAAGGAATATCTGGACTTAAATCAGATATGTTTGTCAAAGCAGTTATTGATAATGGCTTTGGCAATGCCATCTTAGGAACCATAATCATGGTGGTAATTGGTGCTATTTTAAGTATTCCCACAGGAATAATGACAGGAATTTTCTTAGCAGAATTTGGTCAAACCAACTCAATTGCTAGTATTGTTCGTTTTATCAGCAGTATTCTAACAGGCGTGCCTTCAATAGTTGTAGGCGTATTTGCTTACGGTGTGATAGTTTTGGTAACTAAAGGATTTAGTGCGATCGCAGGCGGTTTTGCTTTAGCCGTAATTATGCTACCTGTAATTATACTGACAACAGAAGAATCCTTAAAACTGATTCCCACATCTCAACGTTTAGCCTCTGCTGCTTTAGGCGGAACTCGCTTTCAAACTACCCTTCGCATTGTTGTCACTGCTGCAATTCCCGGAATTACTACAGGCATTTTATTAGCTGTAGCTCGTGCTGCTGGTGAAACAGCACCCTTAATTTTTACTGCTTTATTTAGTCTAGATTGGTCAGAAGGATTATTAAGTCCAACAGCTTCCTTACCAGTATTGATTTTTAACCTCTACAACGACCCCGACCCGCAAAAAAATCAATTAGTCTGGACTACTTCTATAGTTCTACTTGGCTTAATTTTATGTATCAGCATTCTCTCTCGCTTAGTTATTAGACAGAGAAGATTGAAGTAAAATCAATAATCTTTTACATTGTTTTGTATCTTGGCAAAGTATGATATTAAGATGATAATCCGCTAGGATAAAGCCTTGTTTTATGTGTATTAATTAGGAATTACGAATTACGAATTAGCATGAGTAACCTAATACCAGCTATCAAAGTTAAAAATATCAGCTTTTACTATGGCACAACAAAAGCAATTGAAAAGGTGTCAATAGATATTTATCAGAATCAAATAACCGCAATTATTGGGCCAAGTGGTTGTGGTAAATCTACCTTCATCAAAATTCTTAATCGCATTAACGAATTAGAAGGGCCTGTAAAAGTTGAAGGAGATGTAGAATTTTTTGGTCAAAATATTTATGCTCCTCGTGTCAATATCAATCGGTTACGCCGCCAAATTGGTATGGTGTTCCAAAAACCGAATCCTTTTGAGATAAGCATTTACGAAAATGTTGCCTACGGTATGAGAATAGCAGGCAGGTATTCAAAATTAGAATTAGATGAGATTGTGGAATCTGCACTTCACAGTGCTGCTCTTTGGGATGAAGTGAAAGATAAGTTGGATAAATCAGCTTTAGGGCTTTCTGGTGGTCAACAACAAAGATTATGTATTGCCCGTGCTTTAGCAGTCAAGCCGAAAGTTCTGCTGATGGATGAGCCTTGCTCGGCTCTTGATCCGATCGCTACTATGAAAGTAGAAGAACTACTTCATAGTTTGCAGTCTGAGTTGACAATTGCGATCGTTACTCATAACATGCAGCAAGCCGCTCGTATCTCTGATTTTACGGCTTTCTTCAGCACCGATGAAAGTCGGATTGGTCAAATGGTTGAATTTGGCGCTACAGAGCAAATTTTTAATAACCCACTAGACCCCCGTACCCGCGACTACATTTCAGGGCGTTTCGGTTAAGGTATGCCCCAGTGTAAGTAGAGCGGCGTAAATAATTAAAGGTTTGTAGTGAACGCGAGTGCGTCTCGTAGAGAGGACTAAAGTCCTCAAATGAGGGCTGTTCGCGAAGCGTTCCCGTAGGGTAGCCCTCACTACAAACTAATTTCAATCTTTTTTACATTACTTAATCTAGTTTGATTTATTCTTACCGACTTACTTAACTTAATGATTTTTGTCGAACCATTTGGTAGTAGAGGGTATTCATAAAGTGCGGTTTAAAAATAATTACTAATTTATCTTTATTAGATAAACTAGCTCCTCACCATGAGGTGTATATGATATTAATATTTTTTTCATTTATACATAGCTATTTTAAGTCGAACCAGCCCCAATTTTTTTTAATTGGAAGGGATGGCATATAGATCAATCGACCAAAGCTGGTATAAAAAGTCTATAAAAGATTATTTTTGGAGCATAGTCTTAATATAAATATTTAGATCTACTAATAACAGCTTATCTGCTGTATGACTACTGTATAACTACGTAAGTTTTATGAATATCTCCTTTTGGGAGTAACATAGTGAAACAGCGCTGCTGATTTGTACTACCTTACTTCGTCAACTTTTATTTCACACGTTTTGGGAATATGAGTAAACTAATTCCAGCTATCAGAGTCAAAAACTTCAGCCTCTCTTACGACACTCAAAAGATAGTTGAAGGCGTGTCAATGGATATTTACCAAAACCAAGTCACGGCAATTATTGGTTCTAGTGGTTGTGGCAAGTCTACTTTTCTTAAATCGTTAAATCGGATGAGTGAATTAGAAGGAGAAGTGAAGGTTGAAGGAAAAGTAGAATTTTTTGGACAAAGTATTTATGAGCGTCGTGTCAACATCAATCGCTTACGTCGCCAAGTCAGTATGGTTTTTCCCAAGCCAAATCTTTTTCCCATGAGCGTTTACGATAATGTTGCCTATGGGGTGAAATTAGTTGGATGGCATCCAAAAGTAGAATTAGATGGAATCGTTGAATCTGCCATCAAAGCTGCCGAACTTTGGGATGAAGTGAAAAATAAGCTGCACAAATCTGCTTTAGAGCTTTCTGGCGGCCAACAACAAAGACTATGTATTGCCCGTGCTTTAGCAGTTAAACCGAACGTTTTATTAATGGATGAACCTTGTTCAGGTCTTGATCCTGTCGGTAGTCTGAAAGTTGAGCATCTGATCCATAACTTACGCTCTGAGTTGACAATTGTGATGGTTACTCACAATATACAGCAAGTTACTCGCCTATCTGATTTTACGGCTTTCTTTTACAGTAATCAAAATCGCATTACTCAAATGGTTGAATTTGGTACTACAAATAAAATCTTTACTAACCCCGTGGATTCTCGCACCCGTGACTATGTTTTCGCCCGTATTAATTGAAGTTTTTCTAAAATTCTAGCTATTCAGAGAGCTACTACATAGTCTTGCAGAAATTAGGGGTTAAATTTAATTTCCACTTGTTTTGAGTTTTTCCTGTGTTGGGCAATTCAAAGTGATGTTGACAGTCGTTTTTTATACGGTATATTTAGAGGCAAGTATCTGCTCTAGACCACCTGAATCACAAAATGAAATGTCCTCGGTGCGAATCTACTTTATATCGGAAAAATGGTCGTCGGAATGACAAGCAGAATTACCTCTGCAAAAATTGTGGTAAACAATTTCTTGAGCCTGCATTCCCTCGTTCCTTAGAAGGTGAGTTGCTTGCTAACAGCAATGGACATACTAAAGTATCTATAGCCGAAACTACAGAAGTTCCTTTAGTAAAAGACTTGCCAAAAGAAAAAATCACAGAGAAGAGTCTTGGCTCTTTTAGTCTTACATTAGCTGAAGAACTGCTGCAAACTATATTATCACCTGATTGGCTAGAATCTGCTGCCTTCAGCCAATTTATCCAAAAATTTCAACAAAAAACTGAAAGAAAACATCAATTAGAAATAGGAATCTCACTTCTGCTTTTAGATGCAGAAAACTTAAAATTAGATGTTAATTCCGAATTGTTTTTAGCCAGTGTCTGTAAGTATCCTCTCCAAGTTAAAATTGCATTTGCTAACTGGAGAAATCCCAGTATTGGCAAGCAAGATATTGAACTATACAATCGTGGCTATCAACTTGTCCATGTGCCTGGAGGTAAAGACAGTGCTGATGCAAAAATGATCGCACTTGGTGCTTGTGTTTTACGCTCTTATCCAACAGTTAAAGAAATCTTGGTCTGTTCTGGCGATGGAATTTTGATCCACCTCTGTAACGAACTTCAAAATCAAGGATTAATTGTTTACTGGGTACGTAGACAAGGACAAAATTTGCATATAGAAAACCGGAATACTGGTAAATTAACTCATTATTCCTTACCAATGGCAACAGAAGTTCCATCTTTTGAACAAGTGGTTGATAAAATTCAAGATTTAATTAAAACTGAACAGGAATCAATCAATGCTCGATTAAACAATTTAGTGGCTGTTGCAACTTTATTTCAAGAAAGATGTGATATCAATATTAAACATCATTCAAAGCAAACAGAAATTGAGGAAATAATCCCTGTTATAGATAACTCATCTGCACAATCTATTCAAAAAGAAGAAAAAGAAGGTTCTGCGGAAATTCCTAATGGAGAAACATTAGATAAATTACTATTGAAAATTATTCAAGATATACAAATCAAATCTCCTGAAACTAAATTATCTGTGTCCAAGCTAGGTTCAGAGCTACAGAAAATAACCAGAAAATCTCCTAATTCAATTATTAAAAAATTAAAGTTAGGTTCCAATTTTACCAAATATTTAGAATCATCTCCCACATTTACATTAAAGGCGAGTGGCAAGGAATATGAGGTAATACCGCTATTCTCTGAGTAAATACTTTCTGGATGTCTACGTACAACTTGAGTCTGTAATTCTGTATTATGTATAAAGATGTAAAGAAATGTAAATATTATAATGCAGGATAAAGTCGTTGTTGTTGTCGGTGCTACTGGTGGCATTGGTTCAGCTTTAACACACAAACTTGCGCCTAATGGAGTCCGGTTGGTACTGGTTGCCAGAGATGCGGTTCGTTTAACAACACTGGCAAATGATTTACCAGGGCAAGTTTTGAGCGTTCCCACCGATATAACTGACCCGCAACAGGTAGATACTTTGATAGAAAAGACCAGAGCTGAGTTTGGTCAAATCGATATTTTAGTGAATGCAGCCGGTGCTGGTATACTCAAGCCTTACAACAGCCTAGAACCTGCTGATTTAGACAAGATGCTAGATGTCAACTTAAAAGGCAGCTTTTATACCACTCAAGCGGCTGCTGAACAGATGCAAAAGCGCAAGTCTGGTCACATCTGTAACGTGGTTGGAATTCTAGGCAAGCATTCGATGGGAATGGCCGCAGCTTATTCTGCTTCTAAGTTTGGTGTTGTCGGTTTCAGCAAATGCATGGCAGAGGAACTCAAGCGTTTTGGTATCAAGTTCACGCTATTCTACTTTGGTGGGGTAGATTCTCCTTTCTGGGATAACGTCAACCTAAAAGTAGACCGGAAAAAAATGCTCAGTCCTGAAACTGCTGCCAATGCGATTTTCTTTGCCCTTTCTGCCCAAGCGCAAGCTGTGCCAATGGAAATTAACATTCAACCTGATAATCATTTGTTTTTTTAAAGTTGCAGTACACCTACATAATTCTTGCCTGGGAAAGACCTGAAAATTTAGCAAAAAAGGCAAAATTTACAGAGATATAAGCTGTTATGCTGGATTTTCAGTATTTATGAAAATTGATCACGTTCATTTCTATGTAGAAGACGCCAAAATGTGGCGGGATTGGTTTGTACACCATCTTGGTTTTCAAGCAGTAGCCGATCGCAGCACTTCATTTCACACTTGTACAGAAGTGGTAAAAAGTGGTGCTGTCTGCTTTTTTCTATCTTCACCACTGTTACCCACAAGTCCAGTAGCTGAGTTTCTGCGTCAATATCCCCCTGGTGTGGCAGATGTTGCTTTTGCTGTCGAAGATGTAAAAAGCGCGATCGCACTAGCTCAAAAACACGGTGCTACAATCCTACAACCCGTCCAAGAACGCCAGGTGGGTACAGAATTCCTCAAGTGTGGCAAAATTGCCGCCTGGGGTGGACTGACTCATACATTGATCGAAAGGTCATTGGTTTTTGATAAAGGACAAATGACTAATGACAACACTTTTACCGCCATCGATCACATAGTGTTAAACGTGGCAGTTGGTGAATTGGAAAATGCTGTCGCTTGGTACGAAAATATCCTAGATTTTCAACCCCAGCAGGCTTTTAAAATTAAAACCAATCGTTCTGCTTTACACAGTCAAGTGATGGTTTCGCACAATGGCAGCGTCCAATTGCCAATTAATGAACCAGCTTCCAGAAATTCCCAAATTCAGGAGTTTTTAGATGTCAACCGGGGGCCAGGAATTCAACATCTTGCCTTGCGGACGACTAATCTTGTGAGTGCGATCGCTAAATTTCGTGCCAGTAATTTATCCTTACTCTCAGTTCCCCAAAGCTATTACACGCAACTAAAACAACGTCCAGGATTGCCTTTATCACCCTTAGAACTGGAAGCGATCGCTCAACAGGAAATTCTGGTGGACTGGCAAGAATATACTCCTTTAGAGGCAGGAAATACCGCGCCCTTGTTACTGCAAATTTTTACCCAGCCAATATTTGAACAGCCGACATTTTTCTTTGAGTTTATTGAACGCCGTTACCAAGCTCAAGGTTTTGGCGAAGGTAACTTTCGCGCCTTATTTGAAGCCATTGAAAGCGAACAAATTAAACGCGGTACCCTGCAATGATGCCTGAGTACAAAATATCAATTGAAATTCAGCCAGACTCCAAACAAGTTGATTTTATTGACAAGCAACTTCAACATTTCAATCTAGGCAAGATTGGAACTTACCAATATACGCCACTGTTTCTATTGCTTCGTGATTCAGAAAAAAAGGTAGTGGGCGGCTTGGAGGGTTTTATCGGCTTGGGATGGTTCCATATCGGTACTCTCTGGGTTACAGAGGAGTTAAGAGGTTATGGATATGGAAAAGCACTTCTTTTGGCGGCAGAGCAAGAGGCTGTTAATCGTGGTTGCTTAAACGCATATCTTTTTACTTACAGTTTCCAAGCTCCCAAATTTTATCAGCACTTGGGTTATAAAGTTTTTGGAGAGTTAGAAGATTTTCCTCCAGGTCATCGTCGATACTTTCTTAAAAAGAGTTTACAAAAAACCCCTTAACTAGACTTTATATTCTCGAAAAATAGCCATACATCTGAGATAATTTTAATAAAAATTAACTTTTCCGCCGATGCTAAGACTTATTACTGACTTCGACGGCCCAATTATTGATGTTTCCGAACGGTACTACCGTGTTTATCAATTCTGCTTAGAGAAAACCCGTCGTCCAGACCAAGTAGTACAAGAACTTCCGAAAGTGGAATTTTGGCAATTAAAGCGATCGCGTGTTCCTGAAAAACAAATTGCCTTGAATTCTGGGTTAGACGAAGCCCAAGCCCAAGAATTTGCCCAGTTGCGGCGGCAAACAGTGCATACAGAATCTTACTTTCACTATGACAGCCTTGCACCCGGTGCTGTGGATGCTTTATTAAAAATTCAACAAGCTGGAATTGATTTGGCAGTTATGACCATGCGCCGATTTCGGGAACTAGATTATGCCTTCAAAAAACACGATTTAGGAAGATTTTTCCCGGAAAATCGTTGTTATTGCTTGAGTAACGACTACGTTAAAACTCGTGATATTGAAGATAAACCCTTATTGATGGCTAGGGCTTTAAAAGAACTGCCTCCAGCTAGTGATATTTGGATGGTGGGAGATACCGAAGCCGACATCACCGCAGCTAAAAATTATGGGATTAAGGTGATGGCTGTGGAATGTGGCATCCGCGATCGCACCCAACTGGAACTTTACCACCCCGACTTAATCGTTAAGGATTTCAGTGCTGCTGTAGATTTAGTCTTAAAACCTAAACAGCTTGTCTAAAAAGGCTTTCTAGCTGCAACAGATTGAATTAAAATAGGAGTCAAAATAGGTATTCTGACTCCTGACTCTCAAATTTTAAGAAGAACACACATAAACCATGTCTTCTTTACGGAAACTTGCTTAAAAGTAGCAGTTTACCGTAGAAAGCTACTAACCAACCACAACAATATAAACGTTAATACACTAGAGAACTGATTCGATGACAAATTGAGGAATGATATTTGTGGTGAAAGCCAGCTAGCAACTAGTCCCCCAGCGATTAAGCCAATTATTAAACTGACCAGGGTGAACAAAACTGCTCGGCCAAATTTACTTTCCTTGCGATTGAGAAAGTAAATACTAGCGCCTACCCCAACTACCAATGCTAACTGCAAAACCTGATCGCCTCCCTCAGGGTAAAACACACTGATAGAACTCAAACCAAGAAACCAAGCTCCTGGCAAGAATATATCAGCAGGCGTTGGTTGATCCAGCATCCGTTGCAGCCATGCAGGTGACTGCTCACGAGGGGTTGGACTTTCTTTAGGAGGCGATTGCACTCGCAACTCTGGAAACCGAATACGCTCAGGGACTTTAATTTTACCTTCTTGGCGCATCCGTAAGCGATCCATTAAAATCGCATCGTAAGCAGCTTCAATTACTTCTAAATGCTTGGCATCGCTACTATATTGCTCGAATAGGCGATTACGAGCATCCTGAATTTCATCGAAGCTAGCCTCTTCTGATACCCCAAGTTTTTCGTAGGGATTTTGATCGCTCATGGGAGTTTGTTACTTCAGCCTCAGTCAGCGGCAGTCTTTTGTCGAATAAAAAACAGCTTTAGGTTTTGTTTTAATCGAGACTAAAGTCTCGACCTATTTTATGCCCTAACAGGATAGTAGCACGGGTTAGTTTAATCGACTTTGTAATTTTAACTATAGCCACTTTAACATATCGCTATAACTCCGTGTATACCCTCATGTCGTTGTCTAGTTCTGGCTCTAATCTAGAATTTGAACGAAGAGTACCTAAAACACATAGTTTTTATGAAAATATCAACTTTACTGTTTCAAATTTGGCAACTTACTGTGCCCTAATATAATTTTTTTAATTATACTGAATAATCGCTTGTGGTATATATCCGCATATCGATTTAAAATTGAGGCGTTTTAAGTTACCACCTAACTGGGATCAAGAACGTGTCTTGGTGTTAAGAACTGTTGCGGCTAAAGTCAGAGCGCTTATATACTGTGGCTAACAGAAGTTTAGCGTTCTCATCGCCCACAATCCTGATTAGAGTATTTCTTTTTGAATAATCAGGAATCTCATACCGTAGCCATGTAGATTCTTAGTTAGTCCCTAAGTGGCAACTGCGTTTTTACGCAAACCTTTTGTTAATCTTACGAATTTTTGTGCAAAGTAATGGTCATGGCTCCTGCCAAGATTCTTGTAGTTGACGACGACCCTGCGGTTCGGAATTTAATCCAACGCTTTCTGATTAAGCAGAACTATCAGGTAGAGGCTGCCGAAGATGGAAAGACAGCCTTAACTCTATTTGAGCAATTTAACCCCGACTTGGTAATTCTAGATGTGAATTTACCAGATGTAACTGGGTTTAACCTCTGCCAAGAGATGCAAAGTCGTAATGGTGTGTTTGTTCTGATGTTGACTAGCCGTGCTGACGAAGCTGACAAAATTCGCGGCTTTGCTAAAGGTGCTGACGATTATCTCACCAAGCCTTTTGGGTTAGGAGAGTTAGAAGTCAGAGTCGGAGCTATTTTGAGGCGTCAACGAGTGATAACTACTGCCGAGCAAAAACGCTTGGTATTTGAAAAACTTATGATTGACCCAGTGCGACGGGAGGTAGCACTTAATAACCAAGCAGTACCTTTAACTGCTCTGGAATTTGACTTGTTGCATTTTTTAGCCAGTCATCCAGGTCGAGTTTGGCGGCGTGCGGAGCTAATCCAAGAGGTATGGGACTATGAATATGTCGGCGACCAACGGGTTGTAGATGTCCATATTGGGCAAATTCGCAAGAAGATTGAAATTGATGCTAGTCAGCCAGCATTAATTCAAACTGTACGTGGCGTAGGGTATAAGTTTGAATCTGCTGCTCACCCCCAGCAGTTAGAAGGCAAGTCCTGAGTTAACAGTCTAGAGTTTTTTAACTCTTGACTGTTAACTCTTGGCGGAGGGATTAGTGAATTTCTTTGGCTTTAGTAAAAGACAAATTTAGACAATCAAATAGGTAGATATTGCTCAAATACACACTAGGCAGTTATTTGAGATATTTATCTGTTTAAGACAGTGGACAGGGGAGAGAGTCCACTGGAAAATATTTCTTTGCATTTGACCGTTTTGGTAGATATAACGGTGCTGAGGTTGGAGTTCGTAGGGTAGCACATATCATTGGTATCAACAAAAGCCTAGAAATAGCTTAACTGTTGGCTTCTTCATCCGCCCTGAACTTCAGTTCCTTGCGGAACATAGCTTTTACGTTAAGTTGACACGTATGCACAGCTTTGCGCCCCTACAAACGTGTTTGTATCCAAAAGAAAACCGCTATACAACAAGTACTAACGGTCAGGTAATATATTCAAGTCTTGCCTCAATTCTAAATTTTGCCCTATTACCAACTAGTTTTGGCAACAGGAGAAACTATTGGAACCTCTTTAAGGATCAGAATCTACTGATCTTTTTTGTTGTAATATTACCCCGATATGGCCGATCGCTTTGGATCAAAATCCCATTAATGGGGCACGGTTTGCCGTGCCCGTATTAGGGCTTCATACCAGTATCTATGGGGTATCTAGTAAATTAGCTGTCGCGGGTGAGTCGGTACAGGGCATTTCTACTGAGGAGTGGTGGAACAAAGTTTCCAGATAGACTCGAGCAGCACGGCGATCGCTATCTCCATTTTGGAGTAAAAACAATGATAGCGCCGCCGTCAATACTCTGTTTTCATCCCAATCGGGATGGGTTTCTAAGTAGTTTTTTAAGGATTCGTGGAGTGTTTCGGGAATTTCTGTAAAGATGCTAACCGTTGCTTTCATAAGATTTTCCTCCTATGAGGATAATCAAGAGGGACAAATTGCTTGCGCTGAAGCGGCTTAGGGCTACTTCACACGCTCTTTCGCCAGCCCGCCAATCTTCGCCCACATCTGGTGGTAATATATTTTACACATTTGATGCCAACGGTTGAACGAACTACAAAAGCAAGCCGAATCATTGTGCGCCAAGAGGGGGTGGGTTTGTCAATGCTGCGAAATGTTAAAAACATTTGTATAAAAAATAAATACGAACGGTATAATAGGTATTTGAAGCCATTTTTTGTTACGTAACTTTATAAGAACTCAGTCCAATAAGTTCTTTGTCACTGTTAATCAACAATCCCCAATAAGACAGCAAGAACCCCATTAGTTCGTAGAGAACCTGTGGAAAACTGCTAAAATCCCTGTGGAAACCCTGTGGAATGAGTGAGGAAAATAGCAGCCAATGATAAGAATTACAAAAATGTCACAGAAGCATGACATTTGAACTTATGAAATTAGCTTCGCAATCGCAGTTATCATCGTGGCTGCCCTCAATACATCCCCAGATATGGATTTTTGCAATTGGTAGATTTCTGTCGGAAGTTGGCACCGGCTGTACCCTGTTTTACGCCCCCATCTTTTTTGTCAATCAAGTTGGTTTATCTGCAACCAGTGTTGGGGTAGCCTTGGGTAGCGCCTCGATTTCCGGCGTTGTAGGGCGGATTGCAGGTGGTTCTTTGGCTGATTCTGAACACTGGGGACGCCGCCGCACTTTGTTGCTAGCCACGGCGATTTCCGCAATTGGTTCTCTAGTTTTAGCTACAACCAATAATTTTACGATTTTGGTAATCGGTAGCTTGATTAGCGGTTTAGGGATAGGTTTCTATTGGCCGGCGGCTGAAGTTGTTGTTGCTGACGCCAGCCAGATTGACAATCGCCGCGAAACTTTTGCGATCGCCCGCCTAGCTGATAATCTTGGTTTAGCGATCGGAATTATGCTGGCTGGGTTTTTGATCGCGGTAATTGGGAGTTATCGATGGCTATTTGTGATTGATGCCATCTCTTTTTTGGTATTTTTCGGGGTTGTTTATGTGGGAATTAGTGAAAGTGAACAGAAGCAGATAGGGGAATCTGAAAAAACAGAACTTTTTGCTTCTTGGATGGCAGTATTAAGCGATCGCCGTTTCCTAGTCTACATAGCAGTTAATATATTCTTCACAATCTATATTTCTCAAATCCACAGCACCCTGCCGCTTTACTTCAAAAACTTTGTTATAAAAAGTACTACCGAAGGGTTTGCTCAAACTACGATTAGCGTTCTATTTGCTTGGCATTTGGTGTTCGCCATCATCTGTCAGTTGCCTGTTACTAGCATCTTAAAACGCTGCTCACACACACTCGCGCTTACTGTTTCTGCCATTCTCTGGGCAATTGGTTTTGGCCTGATTTGGGTAAGCGGCACTGCCCCATCTCATCATCTGGTTTGGGTAATATTAGCATTGGGAGTATTTGCTGTGGCGATTGTCTCCTATACCCCATCTGCTGCCTCTTTAGTGACTGAGTTAGCCCCGGAAAATCAACGCGGCGTTTATTTTTCCATCAACGCTTTGTGCTGGGCTGTTGGCTCTTTTATTGGTCATCCCTTGGGTGGATGGGCATTAGATCAACCACAAATTATTACCAATAGTTACTGGCTATGCTTCATCTTGAGTGTAGCGATCGCGGTGGCAATTTTACAGTATTTGAATCGAATTTTAGCTGAGTAGGGGCGCACATCTGTGCGCTTATTTAGGCAGGGGAGCAGGGAGCAGGGGGCAGAGGAGAAAAAATACTGGAATTTTCCTGCAAAAAGGGTTTCATATCAAGTCCGGTTAATCACTTATGATTACCGCATCTGTGCAAAAATCGGAAAAGCCTCTTTTCCCCTGCCCCCTGCCCCTTTCCTGCTCATTGGCGACGTTCTTGCAACTTCCGATATACAGATTTTAAATCAACTTGATGGTGAGCTAAGGCAACCAAAGTATGATATAGCAAATCAGCCACTTCACCTGCGATTGCATCTGCTTCATCATCCTTAAAAGCCATTATCACCTCGGCGGTTTCCTCACCAATCTTTTTCAAAATTTTGTTATCACCACCTGCGAATAGTTTACAGGTGTAGGAGCTTTCAGTAGGATTATCGCGGCGATCGCATATTATTTGAAACAATTGCGACAATGTATCCCCTGGTGGTGGGGCAATTTTCCCTTCTATTTGGTGAAAGCAACTGCGTTCTCCAGTGTGGCAGGCAACATCTCCTAATTGCTTTACCCCTATGAGCAACGCATCACTATCACAGTCATAACGGATACTCTGCACTTTTTGAATATGTCCAGAAGTCGCCCCCTTGTGCCACAATTCTTGCCGGGAACGGCTCCAAAACCAAGTTTCTTCAGTTTCCAAAGTTTTTTGTAACGACTCCTGATTCATCCACGCCATCATCAGGACAGTACCATCCAAATAATCTTGGACAATTGCAGGCACTAGACCCCGTTCATCGTAGCGAATTTCCTCAACAGGGATGGCGTAATGCAGTGAGTGCGAATCGTTAGAAGACATACCAGCTAGTTTGCTCTAATGAGAATAATTCATGGATTCACGATACCATTCTCAATAGGGCAACTGGCATGTTTTTTTTGAATTCAACTATCTTATCTAGCTCTAAACTAGAACATTCCGTTCCATAGCAGACTGCATTTTTACAGCACTCAATGCGACTTTGTGAGCTTTTGATGTCTCACCATACCAATGGATCGCCGAGTTAAAAGCTGCTCGGTAAAGATCCTGGTATGCTTCAGATAATCGAGTTTGAATATCTAAAGGCAAGTCTTTATTCGACTTGTATAACATATTATTATTTTTTTAGTTCAATTTTTTTGGTTCAGCTAATTTTATAGGATAGAAATTCTAAGTAGTTTTTGACACTATCCTAAGATAGAGCTTTTTATTGCCCACTGTTAGGAGAGAACCTTGGTAAATACCACAATTAAAACAACAAAATCACAAGAAGTTTTCGCTGCTGCTCAAAACCTCATGCCCGGAGGAGTCAGTTCTCCAGTTCGTGCCTTTAAGTCTGTGGGTGGACAACCCATCGTTTTTGATCGTGTTAAAGGCGCATATATTTGGGATGTAGATGGCAACCAATATATAGACTATGTAGGCACTTGGGGCCCAGCTATTTGCGGTCATGCTCATCCAGAAGTAATTGCAGCCTTGCATGAAGCTTTAGAAAAAGGCACGAGTTTCGGCGCTCCCTCAGTCCTAGAAAATGTTTTGGCAGAAATGGTCATCGATGCCGTTCCTAGTATCGAAATGGTTAGATTTGTCAACTCTGGAACTGAAGCCTGTATGGGAGTTTTGCGGCTGATGCGGGCTTTCACAAAACGAGACAAAATCATCAAGTTTGAAGGCTGCTACCACGGACACGCCGATACCTTTCTAGTGAAGGCGGGTTCTGGTGTTGCCACACTTGGCTTGCCAGACTCACCAGGAGTTCCGAAAGCGGCAACTAGCACCACTCTAACCGCGCCTTTTAATGACTTAGAATCCGTCAAAGCCTTGTTTGAAGAAAACCGCGACGAGATTGCTGGTGTCATTCTTGAGCCAGTTGTCGGCAATGCTGGATTTATTGCACCTGACGCTGGCTTTTTAGAAGGATTACGAGAACTGACTCATGAGCATGGAGCATTATTGGTATTTGACGAGGTAATGACAGGCTTCCGTATTGCTTACGGTGGCGCTCAGGAAAAATTTGGTGTGACTCCCGACCTAACAACCTTGGGTAAGGTGATTGGTGGTGGGTTGCCAGTAGGAGCTTATGGCGGTCGCCGAGATATTATGTCAATGGTTGCCCCCGCCGGCCCTGTATATCAAGCTGGGACTCTTTCTGGTAATCCCTTGGCGATGACTGCTGGCATTAAGACTTTAGAATTGCTGCAAAAGCCAGGTACTTACGAGTATCTTGACCGGATTACTAAGAAGCTAGCAGATGGTTTGCTGCAAATTGCTAAAGAAACTGGTCATGGGGTATGCGGTGGTCAAATCAGCGCCATGTTTGGCTTATTCTTTACCTCTGGCCCAGTTCATAACTACGAAGATGCCAAAAAGTCTGATACAGCCAAATTCGGACGCTTCCATCGGGGTATGTTAGAGCGTGGTGTTTACTTAGCACCCTCTCAATTTGAAGCTGGGTTTACGTCTTTTGCTCACACTGAAGAAGATATTGAGCAGACTTTAGCAGTTGCACGGGATGTAATGTCTAGCCTTTGACACTCTCCGACCTAAAGGTGAGTCAATACTGCGTAGGTTTTGAAGATTTGTAGGTTGGGTTTAACTTTAGTGTTACCTAACAAATCTTTGAAAATGTTGGGTTACCCTGCCTTAAGCCCCAACTCTTGGAGAGGCTTCTCTTTCAGAGACGCTAACGCGAACGCCAACGGGTCTACGTTCCTCAACCCAACCTACATTGGAGTTATTTTTTAAGCTTAACCGAACACTTTTGAAAGGTGAGTAGTCTGTAAGCTTTGAATTGAGGGGTAAAAAAGTTAGTAGTAAGGACTTTAGTCCTTACTACTAACTTTTTCATTTATCAAAACTTTTGCAATAAACTACTAATCTACTACAGGTTATACTGATATCTCAAAACTACAAGTCAGGAGGCAAAATCACCTGATCAATTGCGTGTATTACACCGTTAGTGGCTGTAATATCTGCCTGTGTCACTTTAGCTTCATTGACAGTTACACCGGTTGTAGGATCAACTTTAACGTTGATTGCGCCACCTTCAAGGCTTTTAACTTCACCAGATTTCAAATCAGTGGACAATATCTTACCAGATACTACATGGTAATTTAAAATCTTGATCAATACTTCTTTGTTGGCTGGGTTTAACAATTCTTGCAAAGCATCTTGTGGCAACTTAGCAAAAGCTGCATCAGTAGGTGCAAAAATGGTTAAGTTATCTTTACCTTGCAAAGCTCCGGTCAACCCTGCTGCTTTCAAAGCCTTAGTTAAGGTTGTAAAGGAAGCGTTTGACTCTGCCAACGCTAACAAATTTTTACCTTGATTGTCGCTTGCCCCTGGTCCTGGTGGAGTTGTAGTAGGTGTCTGGGTGGGTTGAGTTTCCGGGGTAGGAGGGATAGGACGTGGGGTGCGGGGTGGAACTTCACCAGGTGTAACACTACCACCACCACGGTTATATGGCGGTTCGTTGAAAATACTTGGTCTGGGATTTGTTACACCACCGTTCTGTGCTACTTGTTTGCGTTTGGTATTGCCCTTTTCTATTTCGGAAGCAGCTTCAACAGGTGTGTATTGAGCGTTTACTTGAAGACGTTGGCCCTTATTATAGGGGGCTTCGTTGAAAATACTGGGGTTAGGATTTAGTGCCTCTTTAGCTTCAGATGGTAAAGTAATAACGAGGCTGAAACTACCAAATCCTGCTATGCCTGCCAACGTGATCAGCAATTTGCTACAATTAGTCTTCATAAATTTTGTTTGTCTTTTTGTCCACACATTACATAAAGATTTATAACATTTTGCTATGCACAAAATCTAACCTAACAGGTAAGTAAAGTTTTTCCCCAGAATAGTTTGTGCTGGTCAGCTAAAATATCAAACGTCGGCTCACACTGAGAATTATGAAATATATTTAGCACATATTTTCTGTAATGAGTATATTTTTTCTTTACACTAAAAAGAGTTAAAAAGCCTCACTTGCTGTAGCGTCAACTCTCAGAAAGTGTGAAATTTTAACATCTACAAGGTATGAGTTACAATAAATTGTGATAAATATTTTACTTAGTTTAAAGTAACTTTTTATACAATTTTATACGTAAATCAATAGGTGATTAAAAAGTACTGAATACCATAAGGAATAAAGGGATCTCTCTGAATTAACCATTAATTATTCAGTAAAAGCAGAGAAATTAATTACCTAGATATCTTAACGTAGTCTAAACAGTGACGGAAATTAAAGTAACTGCTGAAGACTTACAACTGAGCGGTTAAGTTGATTTATGTATGCCAAATTCAATTATTTAATTATTTTATATTTATATGAAAAAATAATACTTTTTAAATCGATGATTTTGCTAAAAATCAGGCATAAGTTTAACCACAATCTCAATTAAAGAGACAAAAAGCAACTAATGTAAAGAAAAATTACTTTAACTAAAGATACAATTGTAAAGTTAAGAATTTGACCAGTTATAAGGTATACAAGATGCTGGAATTATACCAATGGGAACTATCTCAATACTCAGAGAAAGTGCGCCTAATTCTAGATTTTAAAGGACTAGATTACCGCAAAATAGAGGTTACACCTGGGATTGGACAGGTAGAACTATTCCGGCTGACTGGTCAGAAACAAGTCCCGGTATTAAAGGATCGTAATAGATACATTGCGGATTCTACGGAAATAGCTAAGTATTTAGACTTAGAGTATCCCGATCGCCCAATAATACCGCAAGATCCCAAAAAACGGGGTTTAACTTTATTAATAGAAGAATGGGCGGATGAGTCTATAGGGATCAAAGGTCGCAAAGCACTATTTGCAGCCATAAGTCAAGATCAAAATTTCCGCAAGTCTTTATTACCCACCTCAACACCAGATATATTTAAAAGTCTGGTTGGAGGAGTACCCACTGACTTACTGACAGTGCTAGGTTTTGGCGTAGGTTATAGTCCAGATATTATCCAGTCAGCGATCGCATCCTTAAAACAAGACTTGGAAGCCGTAACGTTATTATTAGCAGATAGTCCTTATTTAACAGGAGATGAGCCGACTTTAGCTGACTTGGCAGTAGCTGGGTTATCGATATTGCTCAAGTTCCCTCCTGGGCCCTATCTGGATTTACCAGCTTCTATTAGAGGTAAAGGATTACCAATCTTTTCAGAGAATATAGATTATGAACCATTCTTTACCTGGCGCGATCGCCTTTACGCCCAATTCCGCAAACCATTAATCATTACCACTCCACCAACAGGAAGTGCGCCAACTTCGATTCAGATTGACTAGGTAATTGGGACTGGGGAAGGTGGGGCCCCCTCTGGGGATAAGGGGTAATGGGGATT
>NZ_CAXTNP010000134.1:0-21104 GCF_964245575.1 uncultured Nostoc sp.
GAGTTAGGAGTTAGGAGTTAGGAGTTAGGAGTTAGGAGTTAGGAGTTAGGAGTTTTGATTTAATTACTCATTTTTCACTCTTCACTCTTCACTCTTAACTCATAACTCTTCACTCTTAACTCCTCACTCTTAACTAAGCACTTAGCAGGGTAGCAGGTGTGCCGTCGGCCTGCAATAAAGCACGTTTGGGCCCGTGGATGGGGTCTTCTACAATTATGGTTTGATCGCGGCTTGCTCCTAGTGAGACGATCGCGATCGGGACTTCCATCAATTCAGCGAGGAATTTTAGATAGTCCAGTGCTTGCGGTGGCAAGTCTTCCAGGGTGCGGCAGTGGGTTGTTGACACTTTCCATCCTGGTAAGGTTTTGTAGATGGGGCGACATCTAGCAAATTCACGAGAACTTGTAGGGAAGTGTTCGCTGCGATCGCCATCTATGTTATAAGCGACACAAACTTGAATTTCCTCTAATTCATCAAGGACATCTAGTTTGGTGAGCGCCATACAATCCATGCCGTTAATCCGCACGGCATAGCGACCGATGACGGCATCAAACCAGCCGCAGCGCCGTTTGCGTCCAGTGGTTGTGCCAAATTCAGCACCGCGATCGCACAACAATTCTCCCAACTCTCCATCCAATTCCGTGGGAAATGGCCCCTCTCCCACTCGTGTCGTATAGGCTTTCGACACTCCAATTACCCGGTCAATCATTGTCGGCCCTACCCCTGTACCAACGCAAGCCCCCCCAGCCACAGGATTAGAGGAGGTGACATAAGGATAAGTTCCATGATCTAAGTCAAGCAGCGTACCTTGTGCGCCTTCAAACAAAATATTCCGCCGTCGCCCAATCGCATCGGATATTTTTAACGATGTATCAATGACGTAAGGGCGCAAGCGTTCTGCGTATCCCAAATACTCCTCAATCACCTCTTGTGCATCTAGAGGTGGCAAGTTGTAAAGCTTTTCTAAAATGACGTTTTTATAATTAATCGTCCACTCCAACTGCTCACGTAGCTCATCGGGGTTCATCAAGTCTAAAACCCGAATGCCTATACGCTCAGATTTGTCAGCATAAGTCGGCCCAATGCCCCTACCTGTCGTACCGATCTTATAGCTTCCCCGTCGTTCTTCCGATGCCTGGTCAATCAACCGATGATAAGGCATGGTTACGTGGGCTGTCTCAGATATCAGCAGGTGGTCAGTGGAAATATTTAATTCTTTTAGTTGGTCGAGTTCTGCGATCAAAATCTGTGGATCGATGACTGTTCCACAGCCGATAATGCAATCGGTATTTGGATACAAAATACCAGAGGGAATCAAGTGCAGCTTAAAGGTCTGACCTTTAACTACAATCGTGTGTCCAGCATTGACACCCCCTTGGTAACGAACCACAACATCTGCGGAACGGCTGAGTAAGTCTGTTATTTTACCTTTTCCTTCATCGCCCCATTGGGCACCTATGACAATGACGTTAGCCAAGAGCTTAAATTAAGAAGTAAAGTTTCCACAAACTACAATTATTAACACATTGCTGGAATCATGTCAAGCTTATTGCGGATATTCCCTTTGGTGGTCTGTTCCAAGCTGAACGCACCTTTGAAGGCTTGACCATTCCCTCTCGCAATAGCGGCGCGGTGGCTAGGCATTGGGCATTGGGCGTGGTGGCGAGGTGAGATATCTTTGGAAAGTCAAAAAGTTATCTGTTTTTGTATACCTGAATTTAACTGAATTCAACTGAATTGGCTAAATTTAATTGATTTTTAAGAGTTCTGAATTTAACTCAACTACGGAGTTGAAAAGCCAAGCATACTTTAAATTGTGATGAACAACAGAATAACTAGTAACCCACATTCTGCACTTCAAAAAGTAGTATTAAAAAACTACATTGAAGTAAAATTCCAAAGTCTAATTTTTTGATACATTGAGTCAGAAAAAAAATCTCTAACTCGAAAAATTCACAAATTGACAACTGCCACCGTCTTTAAGATATAAGTCTGTACAAATCTAAAGGAGATAGATCATGCCACCAGTAAATATTGATGGACTCACGTCCCCATCAGCAGGCCAAAAAAAAGCGATTCAGAACACTACGGATAAGAATAATAACACACTGATGGATCTCTTCAGGAAAAAGCTGAGTGCGGACGGAAAAGGGAATTCCTGTTCCATTGGACCTAATGAAAAAATAGACAACATTGTCACACTTGACGATTACCGCATAGACCTGCAAAAGTACAACAATAATGGGTCGGCGAACTTCGCTATTCAGACTAACGGACAAAACTCGGTGACGCTGGCAGCCCTCTTTATGCCACCAAAGAAAGATTTCGACGGAAAGGACGTGGAAGATGGTTTTTATAAGAGTTTAAATAGCAATGGCAAATCAGCTTATCAGCTTCCGTGATTGGTTCTGTTGTTGACTTAACAATTTTTTCGTACCAATTTTTTGGTTTTTTCATTATGCTTGTTTAAGCAGTTCGCTTCAAAAACTCCTGGCGATGCCACTGCAAGGCATCAACTCTAGGATTATACTTTTCTTGGGCTGGTAGGATTATGCGATAGCTTCGCTCGCCGTAGGCATCGCAACGCTGGCTTCCGGCATCACCAGGGCGTGGGGCGATAGCAGGGCTGTTTCATTCCACAAGAATAAGGAGTTTGTCAATATCATCAGAGATCAGTAGAGCGAAAAGTTTTGAAACTTTTCGCTCTACTGAATTTAGCTCCCACAGCTTCTATAGCTTCTTTAATACCAGTAACTTTGTGAGAACTGAAATTCTCCATGACAACACAAGCACCAGTCCAAAGTTGAGGTACTAAGACTTGAGTGACATAAGTATAAAATGTATTTGTATCTGTGCTGCCCTGAAATGTCATTGATTTTATGGGCGCAGTTTTTTGCCTTATGGCAAAAACAAGCGTATATTATCTGGGTTTGCTCTGTGCCAATCCTCGTAAATTGGCGAAGGTATTGGTACATGGATAGTATTTTTTTGAATCCTCTTGTATAGGCATAGCTGAAGCCTCAGCTTGACATCTATATTGTATTGATACCGTCTTGTATAAGGATATTAGCGATCGCCTATGCTACACTCTCAAACGCAACGTTGGCTTTTCTCAAGCGTTCGGAGCGTACCGGAGCGCACCGAAGGCTACAACAGGCTACATAACCCACGACATTGTATTGAGACTACCTAGACATTACCTTGACCCTGCTTTGACCTTGCTTTGACCCTACAAAGCCTCTAGAACGACGCTAGAGCCTTAAAAATCCCTTAAGCGTATTTAAAGATAACGTTTAAGGGATTAAGAGGGTGTGAGGTGTGGGGGTAAATAAAAATTTATTCGGAATGGTACACCTACCCTAAAACCAAAGGTTGTGTTGCAAAAACTGGTGGCGATCTGGGAAAATTAGCATTTGTACCTATTACCGCTCGCCCAACCCACCTCGTCCATGAACCCCAAGCACTCCTTTAAGTGGCGTCATTTCCAAAAATAATCATGAAAAAACTCATCCTCTGGCTGATCTTCGTCATTCTCTATTTTTGGCGAAGGTATTGTGAGATACAAGTCCTTTGATGACAGGCTTGATTAAAGACATTTTTAGCAGCATTAATATTGATGGGATTGAATCATGCTGCTGAGTCTTCTTGATTCAACTGCTGCAACCAATTTTTGATTTTTTAAACAAGAGACGTTGCATTGCAACTACAAATGTTATGCATAGGCAAATTCTCTGAACCAAACTGCATTGGCTATACTACTATTAAAAATGAATTTATATTAAAAATTAGCGGATTTCTTTGTGATTATTATGTATAAATCATCATCCCAAAAAATCCAGATATTTACAACTTGAAGAGATTGTATTTTGTTACCCGTGCTGTCACAATCATTAAAATATTCTCAGTATTTGCTTTTAAATTTAACAAATGGAGGGCATCTGCGGCAGAAAGGGCGATCGCATGATCAAAAAATGGTATCGAGTCCAAAAGCTAAAAGCAATATTTATCCTAGCATTGGCAGTTGTATTTACTAATGCTGTAGTCTCATATAGCAATACTGTTAAGCTGATTTGCAATCAGGAATGGGTGACATCCTCATATAAAGTGGTTACTCAACTTGAAAGTATCCAATCTACACTAAAAGATACTGAAACTGCACAACGTAGTTACTTAATTACAGCAGATGCAGATGATCTAAAAATTTATATTGCGGCTTATCAACAAACTAATAGCAATATTCAGATTCTCAGCAAGTTAACTGCTGAGAACCATCAAAAGCGTCAATGGATTTCTTTGCTGGAGCCGAAAATTATCAACAGGCTCAAAATGCTGCAACAAGAAATTTCCCTCAGACAAAACCAGGGATTTGAAGCAGTTCGGGAGCGAATCTTATCTTACAAAGACAAGCAAAGCAGCAAAGAAATCCAACAACTTATTCACGACTCTTTAGAGGTAGAGCAAAATTTATTACATCTGGGAATGCAGCAGTCGCAAGCAAGTTCCCGAAAGGGGATAGTCACATTTTTTATCGCTGCTATTGTGGATTTAGTGCTGGTGGCGCTGCTGTATGACTTGTTGTGGCGTTATATCAGGCAACTTCAGCAGACGGAACTGGCGCTACAGCAAAGCGAAAATCGTTTACGAGCCATGATAGATGCAGAACCAGAATGCATCCAGTTAATTGCCAGGGATGGCACCCTTTTAGAAATTAATGCAGAAGGGTTGGCAATAATGGAAGTGGAAAGTGCTGATGTATTGATTGGTAAACCAATTGATGCCGTAATTGTACCAGAGTATAGAGCAGCCTTTGCCGACATGCATAAAAGTATCTGCCAAGGTAACAAGGGGACTTTGGAGTTTGAAATCGTAGGATTTAAAGGTACTCGTCGCTACATAGAAACTCATGCTGTACCACTGCGTAACGAATCTGATGGTACATTCATCCATTTGGCACTGATGCGAGATATAACCCAGCAAAAACAGGCAGAACAGAAAATCCGTGAACAAGGGTTGCTGCTGGATGTATCAAGTGATGCGATTTTGGTGCGAAATATCCACAACCAAATCTTGTTTTGGAATCAAGGTGCTGAACGTCTGTACGGCTGGAAGACTGAGGAAATTATCGGTAAAAATGTTTTGCAACTTTTGTATAAAGATATTTCACCACAGCTAGAAGATGCTTACTTGAAGGTGATGAATACGGGTGAGTGGCGGGGTGAGTTGCATCAACTGACAAGGGAAGGCAAAGTAATTATTGTTGAAAGTCGGTGGACACTGATGCGAGATGATAATGAACAACCCAAATCCATTTTGAGTGTAAACACCGAGATTACGCAGCAGAAACAACTGGAAGCTCAACTTCTGCGATCGCAACGTTTGGAGAGTATCGGCATGTTAGCTGGCGGTATCGTCCATGACCTCAACAATATACTATCCCCAATTTTAATGTCAGTTCAAATATTGCAGAAAAAATTGCCCGATTCGCAGAGTCAGCAAATACTGCAAACTTTAGAAAATAATGTTAAACGCGGCGCTAATTTGCTCAAGCAAGTGTTATGTTTTGCACGGGGTATCGAAGGTAAACAGACAATTGTTCAAATTCAGCCTTTGATGGCAGAAATTGAGCAAATTATCACTCAAACATTCCCCAAATCCATCATTTGCCAGACAGATATCCCTAAAAATTTGTGGTATGTCCGTGGAGACGCAACTCAACTACATCAGGTGTTTATAAATTTAGTAGTTAATGCCCGCGATGCTATGCCCAATGGCGGTGTATTGAGGATTGCGGCCCAAAATGTGGTGATTGGTGAACATTCTGCCCAGATAAATATTGATGCTAAAGTTGGTTCTTATATTGCGATCGTGGTGACGGATACTGGTATGGGGATGTCGTCGTCAGTCCAGGAACGGATTTTTGAACCATTTTTCACTACCAAAGAGGTAGGCAAAGGTACAGGTTTAGGACTTTCTACGGTGCTGGGCATCATTAAGAATCACGGTGGTTTTGCCAATGTTTACAGTCAGGTAGGCAGAGGGACTCAATTTACAGTGTATTTGCCTGCCTCAACATCTAAAGACACACATTTGCTGTCTCCAGAATTGGAATCAGTGACAGGAGATGGCTAATTTATTTTGGTGGTGAAAGTATCACAGACTAAAAAAATGCTATCAACCAAAACTTTCTGCCCACGTTGAAAATTGGTTAACTCAGATATTGCACCTGATAAAAACATTTAGTATTAACCGAAAACAAGAAAATAAAAATAACATTTAAAAATAAAATGGAGCTTCTATTTTAGATACTAATCCAATAAACTACATTTGTTCTCAGGATATCTACAAATGACATATACAAAAACAGAAATAATGCCATCTGCATAGAGATATTTTTATATGTTAGTCAAAAATAATAAAAAAGGTTTAAGAGGTTGTTTGAAAAGTAATTGCTTGTTATTTTAGGCACTTATTGATCCCCCCTAACCCCTCTTAAAAAGGGTGGAATCGGAATCAAAGTCCCCCAATTTATCGGTGGATTTAGGGGGATCTAGAACATTTTTCTACTGACAAGAGGACTTTCAAACATCCTCTAAGAGAAAAGTATGCAACTCTTGATTATCAATATCTTAATTTTTATTTAAGAAAGATACAGCACGACGGAAATTCAGCTACGATCTCAAATAACAAGATTTGGGGGTTAATAAGTTGCTCAGAGCAACTGGTTAAAGATAGGCAAACTTCCGCCAGACTGTACTAGTTACTTAGAATGGAAAGCTGTTATGGATAAAGAAAGCTAGCCATGCAACTAAATGGTGTTATGTCCGTTGGAAATTCTCTCCCAGGGTCAGGAAAGTGAAAAAGGCAAAATAAACATGGATCTATCTGAATATCGTAAAGAGTTAGGCGATGCCATTATTAGTGCCTATCCTACCATAAGCGGGTTAAAAATAATGATCCGGGATCATTTCAAAGAAAATCCGGATGTAGTTGCTGGAGGAGAAACGCTTGATGTAAAGGTTTCTAATTGGATTGATTGGGCGATCGCTCAAAGTCTAGAACAAGAGCTTGTTGAAGCAGCATATCAAGGAAATACTAATAATAAACAATTAAAAGTAATTGCACAAAATCTAATACCAAATAGCTCAAATTTTGCTAAAAAAATAGTAAATAATCAAAAGAAATTTATAAATAACTACAGTAGTTTTGAAGTTTTCTTTTCATACTCTCATAGAGATAAAGAACTGCGAGATAAGTTAGCAACCCATCTGAGTAGTTTAAAACGGGAGCATGTAATTAGTACTTGGCATGATCGTGATATTAATGCTGGCTCTGAATGGGCAAGAGAAATTGATGATCATCTAAATTCAGCACAAATAATTCTACTGCTGATTAGTGCCGATTTTATTGCTTCTGAATACTGTTTTGATATTGAAATGAAACGAGCGATGGAGCGGCATGAAGCTGAAGAAGCTTGCGTCATCCCAATTATCCTTCGTCCAGCCGATTGGGCCGGAACACCATTTAAAAAGCTCAAAGGTTTGCCATCTTCTGGCAAACCTATAACTACTTGGGACAATCTTGATGCAGCTTTTTTAGATGTTACTCAAGGAATCCGTAAAGTAGTTGAGAAAATGAAACAACCCTTAAATTGATCTAAAAAAATGAGTCAGCAAAGTGGAACAAGCGAAATAGATATAAATCTGTCTGATCATCGAGCAAAATTAAACAAAGCTATTATTAGCGCGTATCCTACCATACCTAAATTAACAACAATGATCCGTGATTATTTCAAAGAAAATCCGGATATGGTTGCTGGGGGAGAAACGCTTGATGTGAAAGTTTCTAATTGGATTGATTGGGCAATATCTCAGAGTAAAGAAAAAGAACTTATTGAGGCAGCATATGATGGAAATACTAACAATAAAGATTTAAAAGCAATTAGACAAAAACTACTGCCAAGTCTCTTTTTAGAAGACCAATTAGATGATGAGCGAGATACAAATAATCGACCTGGCTTACAAACACTCTCTAATAAAGAAAGATCATGGCATCAGCACATACCTTTGCGTCACCTCTGTAATAAAAAAACATTCCTAACAAGTGTAGGTTTAACTACTTTAGTAGTAGTTATACGCTTGTTAGGAGTGTTTCAAGCATCAGAGCTTTTGCTTTTCGATTGGATGATGCGACTTACACCATCTGAGAAGCCGGATGAGCGCTTACTGCTCGTTAAGATTACTCCTGAAGACATTGAATATTATGCTAAAAATTCTCCTCCTAAAAATGGCGCCTCCTTATCAGACGAAATTATTCATAAACTACTATCGGAACTGCTTAAAAAAAGTCCACGAGTAATAGGCATGGATATTTATCGTTATGCTAATGCTGAAGGAAAATTAGCTGATCTAATTCGTAAAAATCAAACAGATAAACGTTTAATTTTTATTTGCAAATTTCCAGATAATAATTCAAATCCAAATGGTGGACGCCATAATCGTCCGCCTGATGTTCCATTAGAGCAAGTAGGTTTAAGCGATTTTATTTTAGATAGTGATGGAGTTATTCGTAGACAACTTATTCAAATGGGAACTCCGACTACTGAAAAAACTCAAAAGTCAACTTGTAGAAATCCAAATCCAGATAGTTTAATGAATTCCTTCAGCTTACAAGTAGCTCAAAAATACCTAAATAATATTGAGTCTGGCTTCAGTGTTTTAAAACCATTTGACACTATCTTAGAACCACTTGATATAACTACACAAGGTGGATACAGGTTAAAGATTTTAGATGGCTTTCAAATTATGTTGAATTATCGTTATCCTTATGCAGAAGATAACCAAAATAGTCATTCTGTTAATAACATTGCTCGACAATTTACTGTTCAGCAGGTATTGGAGAATGATGGTATTAATGAAAGTTTTGTAAAAGATAAAATTGTTTTAATTGGAACAACGGCTGAGGGATATGACAGTAGCTTCTCGACTCCCTTTTCTAAGGCAGGGACAGATCAAGTTATGCAGGGATTATTTATTCAGGCACAAATGGTTAGTCAGCTTGTAAGTGCAGTATTAGACAATCGGCCTTTAATAAAAGTTTGCTCTATTGAATGGGAAATCCTCTGGATTTTGTTTTGGTCATTAATTGGTGCTAGCTTACCTCAGTTGTGCAAACAACCTCGAAAACTAATCATACTAGGAGTATTTTGTATTGGGGGTTTATATCTTATCTGTGTACTCTTATTTATTTCCCCAATCAAATTTTGGATATCCTTTTATCCTTCTGGTTTAGCATTTTTAAGCACTGGAATGATGATAGGATGGTTGGAGTTACGAGATCAGAATAAAGATAAACTCATCAAACTCCGTAATGATTAAGTTTTTTCATTATGTTTTCAACTCAATTATTTGCAAATAGATGGTTTAGAGCTATCCTCAATACTAGCCTTGTAATGATTTTTTTAATAAGTTATGCTCCTCCAAGTCAAGCAGGCATTTTTGAGGATATATTAATCGTAATTTTTGGTTATAAAAAGCGAGATGTAAAAGGAGTCGCAGAAAATCGTCCTAAGGGTGGAGGTGGACGTGGAGAGTGTTCTAATTTGGCTACTGATACTAACAAACAACTAACTGCACTCATTCCACCAACTGATATATCATCAAAGGTTTCATCAGCTGGTTCATCACCATCTGTAGACCTAAAATCATCCCTCAAGGTAAGTTCATCACCTGAAAAAATCTTGCCCTCAAACAATACTATTAATGAAAAACTAAAAACAGTCCCGCTTTGGAGTAATACTTTAGAGGAAAAGCCAACTTTATGGTTTTATATTCCTTACACGTATAATGAAAAATCACAAATAGAGTACGCTAAATTTGCGCTAATAGATGAGGAAAAACACCTTGTTAAAGAACCTATTCGTTTTAAACTTCCAGAAAAACCTGGTATTGCTCAACTTCGTATACCGATAAGTTTAACAAGAGGTAAAGTTTACCAATGGTTTTTCTCAGTTGTGTGTGACGAAAATAAACCTTCTAGAAATCCCAGTGTTACAGGTTGGATTCATAGAACCGAACAAGATAATCAAAGACTAGGACAACTATCTCAGGCATATCTTTACTATGCTAAGTGGGGGTTATGGTACGATTCACTTACGAGGCTCGTTGAGGCCTACCAATCGACAAAGAAGGAAGACCAAAACCAGTCATATCCATATTTTACAAACGATGAAGTGACCAAAATTCAAAAGGATTGGTTTGATGTTTTTGAATTAGTGAACTTGAGTGATGACATTGCTAGAGAAGCTAACATTATTCAATTAGAGTGTATCCCGTCATATAATAACCAACAATGTCAGTAGTAAATTATTATTGTAGTTAACCTCAACACCTGAACCTTAGTAATTAATTTTTTGAGGTTAACTACAAGTAGATAATCTTACAACCAGTTTCCTAATAAAATGTACGGTGCCCAATATCTTGGATGTTCGCGGCCAGGTTTGTCCTTTAGTTGTTTTTGAGCTTCTTGCAAAGCTTTAGCTTTTGTCTTATCAAGAGTAACAAGCTGCTTATAAAATTCTCTAGTGAAATCAACGCTGTTTTCATCATCTAACGTCCATAAAGAAGCAATAGCGCTACGAGCCCCTGCTCGTACAGCGACGCCAGAGATTCCTAAGGCAGCTCGTTGATCTCCAGATGCAGTTTCACACGCACTTAATATAAGTAGCTCAATGGGTTCCTGCTGATTTTGAGCTTGCTTTTTGAAAACTTTATCGAGTTCATTGACTCTAATCAGTTTGTCAAAAGCCAAGATAAATGTATTTTCAGGACTAGAACTAAACTCACCGTGTGTAGCTAAGTGGAGTATTTGAAAAGCAGAAGAATTGATATTTGATTGTAGATTATCGGTTTTAAAATTATTGTCTTCGAGTTTAGTAACTGAAACTCTAGAATTAATTTTTTCAATATCATTTAATACATTTAATTCAGCTTTGACATAATTTAACTTGGGAAATTTTCGTTGTTGATTTATGTTTGATTCTGGTTCCGCTAGCCCAGCCGCCAAAATTTTGATTCTTTTATTTTGTAAAGTTGTAAAAGTTGGAATGTTTAACCTTGGGACTAGGGCAAGCGCATACTTTTCAATCAAGTATTGGGGCTTGTTATCTGGTGTAATATTGTAAACTAGTGCTGCTAATGGTATATTTCGCAAAGGTGTATCTAGAGCAAATACTAAGGTATCAATGTCTTTATTTTGAAGGTATTTTTCTGCACCTTGAAGAAGCCATTTATACACATTATTCGTTTCTTTTGTAACAGCATCAAACGTATACTCTTCTTCTAAATCTATTTGCAACTGTTTCAGTTGTTCTTCAATTTTAGTCCGATCAATATCCTCACCCTCTGTCCTATAGTGTTTTAGGGCTATATCTGTTAAATTTTTATTATTCAAATCAGTAGGTAGCTTAATAATTACCTCGATTCTATCGTCTAAGACAATTGGGGATATAAAAGCTGTTTTTTGGGTTCGCTGATTAATAATACTGTCAATATCGCTGAGGTTGTATTCAGGACAGGCTTGACGCAAGAAGTTTTCTAGCTCTGCTGCTTGGAGAGAGGAAATGACTTGGCGTGCTTTTGAGAGGTCTTTTATTTGAGGTTTGTCATCTCTGAGAAGTATATCAACATACTCGCGATAAATACCTTCAATATCCTTTTGAAAAGAAATTTGAGCATCAGGGTTACTGGTTGCTAATTCTCGGCGCAAGGATTCTAAAGTTTTAAACGTTTCTTCATAAGCTGCTTGTGCTTCATTCAAGCTTTTAACATCGTTTTGTAGGTCTTTCGTTTGTACCTGCTTTCTTGGCGGCAGTTGAGATTTGTAAATCCGCCCCAATTGCCATTGCCACTGATAAACTATATCTGCTGCCGGAATCGATTGAGCTAAGAACAAAGCGCCCTGAGTATTGGATATAGCTAATTGCAATTCCTTGCTGTCTTCATATAACTTGCCAAGATATCCTAGTGCATAAGATTCTGCTATTATATTGCCTTGTTTTTTAGCTCGGTTAAGCGTTTCTGTGAGAAAATATTTTATCTGATTTTCATCTTGACTATCTTTACTTATACGCATCAAATTCTGGACAAAGTTAAGCCTTGTGAAAAGCGTTGCGTGACTTGGTGGTAATTTATTGATTTGTTGCTGAATATTATTAATTTGCTCTAGCTGTATCGGCGGATTTTGGTTTGATAACTGCTGCTTTAAGGATTGAAAGTTATTTCTTATTAAGATATAGTTTATGCCTTTATCTAGCTTAGGTTTTAATTGGTCATCCCAACTTATTAATTGGTCATTCCAACACTTTTGCTCTGCAAAACGTAGTATCCTATATTTAATAAATAACCGATCTATAGCATCGTTTTTATTATTCTGTTTGTTGATTTTATCACTATACCAATCTTTTAAATCTAATAGGAGACTTAACTGATTCAGTTGTGCTTGCAGTTTAATAGTAGATATTTGGTCTGAAGTTGAGTCAGTGTTTTGTATAGCCTCTTCATAGGCAGATTTAGCTGCAAATGCATCTACGATCGCACAAATCAGATGCTGAGACTCTTGAGAACGGCTGTAGAAATCTTGTTCTTTGTTACTAAAAGCGCGTCTGGTGTTACCTAGATCAAGCAAATTTGCTGCTTTTTCTGGAGATTGGCTCTTATCTAAACTAATTAACAAGACCTGATTAGACAAATCTAATTCACCAAGTCCTCTTAGAATATTGCCCAAGCTGCGTAAGCCGGTGATTTTTGCAGGAGAATCTACTTGTTTATTAAAAATGTTAAACAACTGCTGACGTTTGTCTTGATCTTTGAGTTGTAGTAAATTAGTGCAGTCTTGCTCACCGTAGATTTGCACTAGTGTATTACAAGCTCGTGGGTAAAGTCCTAAAGCTTGCTCTGCTTGAGCTAGATTAATTTGATTATTGATCCTCTCAGTTTCATTTCCAACTTGACGGTAAGCAGTTGTAGCTCTTTGCCAGCAATCGATTGCGGCATCAAAGCGCCCTTGTTCGTAGCTGACTCTACCCTCTGCACTTAACTGTTCTGGGCTGAGATTTGGTGTACTTGCACAAATCAATTGTGTTGCTGGTGCTTGTATAGCGATCGCTTTCTCCCTCAAAAATATATGAATGCCAAAGACTAAAATTAGCCCAACAAGAGCAAGCAAGAGTTTGCTAATGGCACGTTTTGGGAATGTACGTTTTAAAAAGGGTTCCATAGCACAGAAAAATATAAACCGTCTTCTTGTAGAGTTCGTCCGTTTGAATCAGCAGACACGATGGGGATTCCCCAGTCAAAGCGGGCATCGATCTGATCGCTTAACTGATATCGGAACCCCAAGCCAGCAGAAGCCAGAAAACCAGGATCTATGTTGGAACCTCCAGAACTGTTCCAAGCTGTACCAATATCTACAAAAGGTATGAGTTGTAAAAGGCTCTGCTGTTGACGAAGGCGCAAAATCGGCAGGCGCAGTTCAATGGAACCGAAAGCGCCGTTATCAGCCAGCAACGCATCCTGACGGTATCCTCTGATGCTTGCTTGTCCACCCAATCCAATTTGCTCTGAGGATACAAGTCTTCTATCTGCTAGTTGCAAGTCTCCCCGCACTAATAAGGGAGTATCTTCTGCCAGAAAGCGCACCCATTGAGCTTGTCCTCGCCAAGCAAAAAAGCGTCCATCGGGGTCAGTTTGATTAATTGTGGCATTCAGTGCATCAAGTCCTAAACTGAATTGAGAACGGAATGACAAAACCGAGCGATCGCCTCTTTGTGTCCATTCTTGAAAAAAGCGGATTGCTGTGATGTTAGTGCGCCCTTTATCGTCAGCACCATCTGAGAGGGGAAAGCCTCCAGTATTTTCAAATCCCAAGAAAGTTTGGGTTTCTCGATGAGAGGCTGTTAATCCTAGAGCAAGTTCTTGACGTGGGGTTTGAATTACTGGATGGCGCAGAGTCAGTTGGTATTCATGGGAATTGGATGAAATATCTAACTCGTCAAAGGGTTTTTCAATGACATTACTTGAAGAGTAGTTATAGCTGAAACTTAGGGTAGTGTTCTGAGGAGTTAAAGGTATGGTGTAGCCAACATTTACCTCATTGCTACCGTCGGTATTTGCATAGAACAGGCTGACACTATCTTCGATACCTAACAAGTTACCTTCGGTGAGTTGAATACTACGTTGTAAGCTGCCTACACTAGGTGAGCGGTTATTATCTAATCTGACTTGGGGTTTAAAGCTTCTTGCCTCCTTCACATTAACTAATAACAGATTGCTACCAAAGCGCGAACCACTAGACAACTCCGCAGATAAACTCTCAATCAGGACATTTTGTTGCAATAGTTGCAATGCTTCGAGCAAGCGATCGCGATTCAGGGGCTTTTTATTAGCAAGTTCTAGGCGAGAGCGAATATAGTTCGGATTTAATCGTCGAGTACCAGTGATTTTAATATCTTCTAAGCTGCCTTCCGCTATTTGAATCTTGAGTGTACCTCCACCAGGCGGTAAGATTTGTTCTGGAATCAGTGCCCCGGAGGTAATATAGCCTTTATCAATATAAAGCTGGGTAATTGCCGATCGCGCTTCTAGCAGTTGGTTAAAGTTAATTTCTACAGGCGGATCTTTGTCAGTTCTAGGAAGCTTTTGACATTTATTTTCAGTATTGGAACAGAATCTGCGATCGCCCCCAGCCAGCAAAGCTTTTTCTATAGTTTGTAGTAGTTCTTCATCTTTGAAGACTGTACCTCCTACGAATTCAAACTTTGTTACCAAAAATTTTTCAGGAACTACCGCAGGGGCTTCCTCTGATGGTTGGGCTGGTTGCTTACGTAACAAGTCTTCTGAAGGAGGCGAAGGAACTTGTGGTTGTTGAGGAGGTGGAGAAGTTGGAGGAACTACATCTTGGGGAGGGGGTAGAGGTTGCGGTAAGTTTGGCGGTACAGGTACTTGAGCCACTTCTACAGCATGGGCGCTGATGGAAATAGGTAAACTCAGGGCTAATGTCGCAATAGTCAGTGGAAGTCGAGGAAATGTTTTCAAACTTTTGCTAATGCACCTTAAGCCTCGAATACCTCCCCAACCCTCTTGGGGAAGCAGGGCTGTTTCCTTCGACCTTGCCGCTCGGAAATCAATTTCCTGGTTCATAGCTAAAGTTCGTTTCAACGGACTACAAGTATTGCTAAACAAGGTTTTTAGTCTTCTTGAGATAACTGGAGCTTTTAACGTCAGGTTTACAACCCTTGGCGGTTGAACATGGAGATTATTTTCCATCGCAACCCGTGAACCTCTGCCAAGAACTATAAGAAGCAAGTTTGGATGGGTTAGCGGTGAGAATAATTTCTCCATTAGGGCCGATGTTTACACCTTGGGCTTCTACAGTGGGTACTGGGGCAAAGTTTGTAGAGCCAGTTTGCTCACCTGCATTACCTACAAGAACGCCACTACTAAGTGCTGAAGTGGGGTTTGGAGGTAAGCCGCCGCGTCCAGTGATAACGAACTGACTAGTTGCCCGTTGTCCACCCACAGGACAACCTTGGACAATCAATTTTGAAGAGTCACGCACATCTTCTGGTAACTTAATTAACCCACGATTGGGGTCTAGAATTGGTTGACCGACCGACACAATACCTGCTGCACCTGTTTGTGAAGAAGCTGCAATATAGTTTTCTTTGCTAGTAGTAAGTTCTGACGGTTTCAGCTTTGATTGAGAGAAGCCATAAATACCTGCTGTAATATTGAGTTTACCTCCCTGACCCTCTGCCGCATTTGCAGTGATTTTGTTCACAATTCCTGCCCTGGGTGGGAGTCCAATTAGCAACTTACTGTTGATATCAACGTTGCCACCTGTAGCATTGTTATTAGCATTAGCTTCTATTTTGCTTCCGTTCCACAAGATGATAAATGCAAGCGAAGGATTATCCTTGCCTTCGACGGTAATATTTGCCCCACTCTCTTGGCCTGTGTTAGCACTAAGCGTCCCATTATTTAAGAACATTTTATTTGCAAAAATATCGATATTCCCTGCTTTTCCTTCTGGGCTTGTTACAGTTATTGCAGCTTCTTTGTTCTCAATGTTCGGTTCAATTGCTTGTTTGATAGAAAGAGTATCCGCCGTGATAGATATATTACCTGCTGTACCTTTAGTCTCACTTTCAGAAGTAATAGACGCATTATCTAAGGAGAGTGATTGAGTATTGATAGTGATGTCCCCGCCGTTTCCCACAGCATCTCGCTTTTCTCCGTCAAAATTATATCTTTGTACTTTACTTTGTATGGCACGGCGGCTTGGGTTGTCGTTGGCTAGAATAACTGACTTTGCCGTTACCTCGATTGGCCCTGCATTACTTGGAGTTGAAAGAGAACCACCAGCAGTGCTGTTATCAAGAAAACCATCAGTAATCTGGAGAGAATCAGTAAGTGTAATTTTTATTTTCCCAGCATTACCTAATCCAAAAGTTTTAGCTGCTATTCCCGCATTCGGCTCGTTACCATTGTTGGTATCAGTATTGTTAGTACCATTTATGCGGAGCGATCGCGCTCTAATTGTCAGATTTCCCCCAGCACCAACAGCATCACCTAGACCGCTAGGGTCTATAGTTCCGTTTCCTAGAGTGTTGAATATGCCAGTAATCTTAGACCTGTCAGGAGAACCTATAATTGTAATATCGCCGTTGCCGACATTTATGTCTATATTTCCAGCACTGCCTATTGGAGCATTTCCAGCACTGTCTATTGGAGCATTTCCAGCACTGTCTATTGGAGCATAAGAAGGAACAAAGTCATTAACAAAAGCATTGATTTGACTGCCATTATTTAATGTGAGATTTTTAGCTTCGATACTAATTCTAAAATCCTCATCATTGAGTTTTGTTTGACTCACACCTCCCCGAAGTATTTGGGCGTTAATAAAACTTTCATTCTCAACTTTAACGTCACCGTTACTAGCAGTAATCCTAATATTACCCGGATCGCCTTTTCCAGAAGTATTAGCGTCGATAGTGACTTTATCTAAAAACACTGAACCTTGTAATGATTGCAAGCTTATTGTGTTAATTGGTGCACTATTACTGTCATCGATAACTTGATTAGAGGCTTTTATATCGGGAGATTGAATATTGTCCGCAGCAGTCAGAGTAATATTTCCAGCAACTCCATTTTCCGACTCCGCTCTGAGTTTCCATCCTGTTGTGTCAGTTAGATTCTGAACAGTTTGTACAGTCTGACCCCTCCCTATAGGAGTTACTGTAATCTGACCTTGAGAAGCTTTAAGTGTTATATTTCCACCAGTTCCCTCAGGGATAGAAGACCTTATGTCCCTAATCAAATCCCTATTTTTAATTGCCTCAATAGCAGAAGGTGTATCTTCTCCTACAAGATTTATGTTGCCAGTGTCACTAGCAATCTCTATTCTTCCTGGTATTCCCCTTCCTGTTCCATCTTCGAGTATACGGGACGCGATTTCATTTTCAATTGTTATGTCGCCTTTAGCTTTGAGAATGATGTCCCCACTCCTACCATTAGGGGTAGAGGAAACTAGCTTTCCTCTGGTGTTAATACTTCCATTCCTGCTGGTGAGAATGATATTTCCACCATCCCCATTACCTTCAGCGGCTACAAAGGACGACACTCCAGCAATAGTAACGTTACCCGAAGCTTCTAAGATTACAGAACCGGCATTACCTTCATTAGTTGAAGTAACAATATTTCCTACCTGAATGCTTCCAGGTGGTAATGGAGAAGCGCCTGAAGAATTAAAATTTGTTCCCTCTACTGATGTTGGAATATTGACAGCGTTGTCTAGTGAATCCAATCCTGCACGTAGAATAAGCGCCCGGCTGTTTCTTAAAATTACAACATCATCTGGATAACTAGGATTCGGATTGCTGGGATTTGGAGCAAATTCATCTGGACGAGTGATTGTGATGTTACCCCCAATAATGCTGCCTATTGACTCTACTTTCAACGCAGCACCTGTATAATCACCAAATTGAACATCTCCGTTAGCACTGATAATTGGGTCGTAGAGACTGACAAAATTTCCAGGTTGACCTGCTAAGTTAAGAATCGAAAAACTTCCTCTACCAGAGAAACGGGCATCTCCAGAGATATTGCCCTCACTAATCAAACTTAGATTTCCACTACTTACAAACGCTATCTGGGGATGATTCAAAGCTAAGATGTCAATGCCTTTATTACCTTGAATAGTGAAATTACCCCCTGCTTGAGCTACAAAGGGATTTGCCACACTATCCCGCACTCGCACTGTATTCCCCGCCAACAGGTTCAAATTTCCAGTTGTACCAATCTGACTCTCCACCAACGTCAGATTATGATTCGCTGTCAGTGTTGCAGTCTTAGCCGTGACGTTGCGTGCCACCACATCACCATCCACCACAGGCAAGCCAGATCCCGCCAACTCCACTTGTCTGTTGCCGTTCACCGTTAGCCCTGGACGCGATCGCTCATCAACACTTGTCAGCAACTCACTCAGAGAAGATGAGCCTACACTCGGTAAGGCTGATAGAGTTTCAATATTTAAAAATTGTGCTGATGGGCTTAGGTTCACCACACTATTACCTGGCACTGCTGCAACTGCAACCTGCCCTTCTGGTGCTGACAACTGTCCTGTACTAACAACCGTACCTCCCAGCAGGGCTAGGTTTTGCCCTGCTGAGAGGTTCCCTGAGTTCAAAATCGCACTTGGTTGTCCTTGGTTAAATTGCACTCCCAAAGGCACCGACACAGATAGTAATGGCGGGGCTGTAGGATTCGTTGCACTAAACTCTTTCCCATCCCCAAACTTCAAAGCATTCGCTGTACTACCTAAAAATGAACCATTCAGATATAACGATGCATTGGGGCCAAAAAGAATTCCGTTGGGGTTGAGCAAAAATAAATTAGCATTACCCAGTACGCCGAGTTTTCCATTAATATTTGAAGCGTTATTCCCCGTGACTCGACTGAAAATACTCTCAATCCCAGCCGGATTACTAAAATATGCTCCTTGCCCATCTCTGACATTGAATTCCTGAAAACTATGGAAAAGGTTAGCACCGCGAATAGCACCGCCTTCTATGCGATCGCTCAGTGTACCCTTGATATCAACATTCGGCGTAACAACAGAACTTTCTGCACCTAGAGTGCGATCTGGAACAATTTGAGCGATCGCACCATTCCCAGAAAAAATAACTCCGCTAATTGCAGCTAAAGTAATTCCTATCTGCCAGAATTTTAATATATTCCTGCGATCGCCTAAATCACACCTAGCCATGTTCTCTGGTTGAATGTTTGGGACGATCCAAAATCTGTACGATGTCTGTAAAGTACTCGATTCTTCCGTGACTTTCATAGGTGTAACTGCCATGATTTGCATAAATTTTCTCACTACAAGCATTGCGAGAAAAAAGATTAATGCTGTACACATCTCTTTCCCACAAGTAATTATTAGCTTGCAAATGAATCAAAATTGAAGCTGATAAATTTTTATATTGTATTTGGGTAATTTTGCAAATTTCGCCTAGCGTGAATAGATTCTGAATCTACGGCAAACTAATCAGGTTATTTTTACGTAACATTACGGATGTTATCATGGACCTCTTTTATAATCAAGCAGCAAATATCAGCTGTATTTTTCTTTTTTCGTATGAAACCACCCTGCCCAAACCCCCTTTTTAAGGCAGGGCTGTTTCATTCCCCAAAGAGCTTTAAAAATAAAGGGTTATAGCAATTAAAATTTGGTTATTTTGTTACCAACGTGCCAAAATAGATGAACTATTTTACTAATATTTAAGTGCTTAAATGTTCATCTCATCGTCACCCTTACTTACAATTTTCTGGCTAACCATCTTGACAAATCCTGTTTGAAATGGAATGAAACAGCCCTGCTTTTTAAGGGGGGAACCGGAATCAAAGTCCCCGAATTTATCAGGGGCCACTGCGTTGGGCGGCTTTGCCGCTTGAAGCACGTGGCGTGGATTTAGGGGGATCTAGAACTTTTGATATCGACAAGGGGACTTTTCAAACATCCTGTGAGATCATTCGTGAGAGGTTAAGGTCGGGTACTATTTGTGAATAAGCAATAGTACTTAAAA
This sequence comes from uncultured Nostoc sp., assembly GCF_964245575.1. Classification (GTDB taxonomy): domain Bacteria; phylum Cyanobacteriota; class Cyanobacteriia; order Cyanobacteriales; family Nostocaceae; genus Nostoc. The sequence goes on from NZ_CAXTNP010000134.1 coordinate 20,141, forward strand.
AATTGCAGAAAATCGGAGTTGGAAACACAATTTTTGAGCAGGCGATCGCCTAATCGACTCTTAATCTTGCTAAGGCTTTAAAAACAATTCGCATTTCTCATGAGATCACACAGTTAGAACTAGCTAAAAAACTGGGGGTGTCCAAATCATATTTATCTAAGTTCGCAAGCACCAAAAACTGCTACTCTGACACCCGCTTGCTGTAAATGTATTGCTAATTCATTAGCAGAAAATAATTCCTAAGCACCTTCTGTTTCCTTGTTAAGCAAAAGTAAATTCCCTATACCTCTAGAATCTTCTATTTCCGGTGAGGTAGAAAGAAAACGAACTTGGTTTTTTTTGTAAGCTCTTGAAATCTGACAGCAATTTGAGGTTTAGTCATAACAAATAAATATTTATTTTTTCATGCTATTAACTCCCTGACTAAGCATGGCAAATCTAAACCTCAGTTTATAAAAACTATTTACGATTGTCGATACAGATAAAGTCTTAAAAGTTCACCTAATGTTCACCTAATCTTCACATAGGGGGATTAGTGACAAGTTAAGGAAAAGCAGGATTTGTCAAGGGGAGGGGAAAAGGTAATAAATCAAGTGATTGGGTGCGATCGCAAAAATGTGAAGTGAAAAATAATTTCTTGCATAAAAATACTTAAAAAATATTTTTAAAGTAAAAAAATAACAGTTGAGTTTTGCGCGGCTCCACCCGATTTTTGTATTTTTTGAGGGGAGCCGCGCACTTTCAAATCGCTGAAACCCTTGCAAAAAGCCAAAAAAAATCGGGGGTATGTAGAGGGGTATGGTCGCTCCCCCGACCGAACATTGAGCATCCAGTTTTACAACACACCACGTTAAACACTACTCAAGGTCCATTCGTGAGGGTTAAGATAAATTGACTTTTGTCAATCAGTTAAAATACTTAAAGTTTTATTAAAAAAAATGATAATCGTGCGTGGGGGAGAGGG
>NZ_CAXTNP010000135.1:0-21013 GCF_964245575.1 uncultured Nostoc sp.
CCCTGCCTCCCCTGCCTTCCCTGCTCCCCACTTCACTGCTGCTCCACTTTCAAAGTGTAATCGTGCTTGACCCCAGGATTAAATGTACCTACCCAAATCCGATAAGTGCCACTTTTCCAGTTGAGATCGCTAACGCTAGCATCTTTACTTTTGCCAGTGTCATCGCCGCAACGAATCGTATTTTGGTCTGGCCCTTGGATCAGCAAAGTGGTGTCGTTGCCGTTGCTATCGACTTGTATTGTCATCTGGGAAAAGTCCTTTTCCAAAACCATAATATGATCTGGATTAGGATCGGCAAAACCAATACATGCTTTTTGATCGCGATCGCGGTTACTTATGGCAGACAATGAGTAAGAACCACCTGTAAACCCCTGCACTGTTCCTTGTGCTGGATTAAAGTTTGTTGACAAGGTAAAAGTACCAAAATTCGCTGTCTCTGCTATTACAGGCGTAGCTGTGATGGCGGCAAGTATAGCCAACAACCAGCCGCCGCTAAACTTAAGTCGGGGGCGACAGTATTTCATAGTAGCCCTCCAACAGGCTGTTAGATTAGTAATGATATATACATATTCTAATGAAAAAATTCCAGTGAAATTTCAGTTGGTTGTGCCACCTTAAAATGTGCCACAATCTTAGGTTTTTAAAGCAAGCAGGTAATTGCTACGCTGTTTTTTGATATCAACAGCAGCTACAATTCCCCAACTTCTAATTTGGATGTGATTACCTCTGTTGGACGCAAGGTCTTTTCTCCTAAAGAAAACCCTCGACGGACTATTTTAGTAATTGTTTGGTCTGCTATATCATTTCTGACTTCACGATCAACAACACGGCATAAATTAAAATCTGGCTGTGTACTTTGCAGTTCTATAGGTAAAATTTGGCGCTTTTTTAGTACACTGAGAAACTTACGATTAACCGCTCCTACAGATTGGGGTAAACGCTGGAGAAATTCTGGGTTGGGGTCGGCATTGTTTTCGAGGTAGTCCAGCAAGGCTTCTAGTGCATCACCAATTTCTAGCACTTCTAAGAATAAATCTTCTGTATCTGCTGCGGTTTGAGTTTGCTGTTCTCGCAGGGACTGTTGTAGTAAAACATTTTCCTTTTGGAGGTTGCCAAATTTTTGTATGGTTAAGTCGCGCTTCTCTTTACTGAAAATAAAATTAAACATGATTTACCTCTTTTGATAATATCGGTAAAGTTTTAGTTGCCCAAGTTTGTACTTGCGGATGGGTATGGTTACTCAAAAGCTGACAAAGCGCGATCGCTCTTTCTAACTGTCCAACTATTTTATACACTTTAATCAGCCACATTTGGGCTTGAATGTAATCTTGACTATTCCGGTCTGTACAGCCTTGGCAGTAGTCTTCAAGGTATTTTATTGCTTTGGGGTAACGCCCTTCTTTGCAAGCTATAATGCCCTCAGTGAATAACTCTGATAGGCTCATCGGTAAAGGCTCTCGCTCTAGGCGTTTTTCTTGGGTAGATTGAGCGATCGCTTGCTCTAATCCATCAAATTCTGGCAATAATATCAGTTTAGGTGCTGGCTGAAGCAAAGCCGATAAATCACTATATTTGAAGTGCTTAATAGTGGGCAGTATGGGACGCAAATAATCGGCTATGATGCGTTCTTCTGGTTTTAGTAAGCTTTTTTGGGCTTTAGCAATGATATCCACGGGATATTTTTTTTGCTTCATTGCCACTGCTACAGCTTTTGCAATTTCAGCTTTGGATGCTGCTGGGGATACACCCAGAATTTCGTAAGGATTATATTCCATAAGATACCTTTAATTAACGAAGGTTGAGGCTACGGTACATTTCTTGAAAAGCAGGTTCGTCTGGACAAAGTTCATAAGCCCAACGACCTAATTGCTGAATGAAATCGAAAGATAAATCGCGGTTTTGGATACCTTTAATTAATGTCTTAACAAAAAAGTCAGCTATATAGTAACGAATAGAGTCATGTTGTGAGTATTTGGCACGATGAACGGCTTCATCAAAGCGATCGCATCTCATCAGATTTTCAATATCCTTTAGTTCTTGGCTAAACCTATAAACTTCTTGGATATTTGGATCATCTGGACAGAGTTCATAAGCCCAATAGCCTAATTTATAAATATCTTCAAATCCTAAATCACGATTTTTGAAACCCTTGATTAATATTTCTACGCAAATGTCTGATACAATATTACGTAGACGTTGATGCTGGGATTCTTTAGCACATTTGACAGCTTCTTCAAATTTATTATTTTTTAGTAAATTGTCAATTAATTCTAATTCTTGGTTAAATTCAAGTCTCTCAATTAAGTCAATTACAATAGGATTTTGATTGTCAATTTGTTTAAGTTTTTGTAGTTCTCTCAAGGCTGTTGCTGATGAAATTTGTTCATTAGCAATTTGTTCACGTATTTGTTCCGCCTTATACTCAGCTAGATAACTTCTAGCGTCTCTACTTCCTAAAAGATCATACCAAAACTGGGCAAGCTCTAAATGTTCTTGAAATTCAGATATAACTTGACGTTGCAATCCACAAAGTCTGTCTATTTCTTGTTGCCAATCCTTATTAGCTTTAATTTCTGGCTTTGCTTGCTTCAGAGGAATAATTGCCTCTCGCCATTTTTGTTGTAGCTGATAGCAACCTTCATGATAAGCGACAAAATTCTGAGCAAATGCTGTGATATCAGAATTATTTGTGGTTGAGGGTTTAAGTTGAATTGCTCTTTGATAATCTCCTTCTAAACAAGCAGCCACAGCCAATCCCCAATTTGTATAAAGGGTATTTAATATTTTTTGGTTAGCATGTATTCTATTGTCGAAAATCCCTTGCCACTCAGGAAGGTATTGCTGATAACAACCAGGTGTAATAAATACATCTTTTATTTTCATTCCCCATATTGATGGCTCACCCATCAAGTTTAGAGATACTAATTCTAATCGATACCAATCGCTTAATCGAAAATATTCTTGAATATTTGAATCTTTTAAAGTCTCTATTGTTGCTGCTATTTTGCTTTTTAATTCTAAAGATACTGAGGCAAAATTAACAGATTTATTTTCTAACCAAGGCACATCTTTGAGGCTCGGATCTTCAGTTAGATTTGCCAAGGAGGTTGACAATGAAATTATTAAATTAAAAAATTTTATAGGATTAGCTTGACCCAGATAATAATTGGCTACTGTCAAATTATGTAATGTGGTAGTATTAGGTTGTGAAATCCATGATTTTTCGGCTTGCTCGGCAATAATTTTCCAGTCTTTTTCTTGCCATACTTGTGCTTGTAAACGTGGCTGAATATGTTCATTGAGATTTTTCTCTACTAATGGATGAGAACCAAATTTTTGCAAAAAGTTTGTACTCTCCGTTTTTGCATTATCCCAATTTTCAGTGTTTACCAACTGCTCTATATTCTGTAGTCCTACTAGGCGTTGACGTTGGGAAAGATTTTTGAGAATCTCTCGTTGCTTGGCAATGTTAGCAGTAGTCAGCCCAAGCCATTCTTTATAAGCTACCTGTAAATCTTCTTGTTGGGCGTAGGCAAATCCCCGCAAGTAAGCAGCTTGTTCTCCAGGTATAGCTTCTAGGTAAGTTAGTGCGGTTGCCCATGCCTGAGTTTTTATTGCCACAAGTGCTAACCGGATTTGGCAGTATGTAGAGTTGGGCAAGAGCAATTTAGCATTTTTATAAAGAGATGCAGCCGCCTTAAAATCACCCGCTTTTTCTGCTGCTAGCCCTTGGCGAAACTGTTCTCTTCCTTTTAGTGTTATTTGTAGTTTTTGGAGTAAATCAAGTCCGTCAGAGCGAGAAAAGTTAGTCAGGGCATTTTTTAAAAGTGCGATCGCTCCCTGTAATCTTCCTTCACTTTCAGCTTGTTGCACCTTTTTAAAAGCAGCATCATAAGTTTCTTCTTGTTGGACTTGAGCAAAACTTGCAGCGATCGCCTGTCGTAGAGACTCCGTAGAATAAAGCTTTTCAGCCTCTCGGTAAACTGCGATCGCATTTTTATAAAACAGATTTTCTGCCTGAGACTGTGCCTGTGTCACTAAACTTAAGAACTGCTGTCGCCGTTGCAATTCTCTTTGGCACTGCTTGATTAGCCGCGATATGCGATCATCGTGGAGAATTTTGGCACAGCGCTGATAAATGGCGATCGCACTTGCAAGTGCTTGCGTTTCTAAAGGATCGCCCGTATCTTGCTTGAGAAAGGTTTTGGCATTAGCAGCTAGTTTATCCACTTCTGCCACTTGATAGCGCCACTGCTTTAGTTGCTGAGTAAGATTGTCTAACAGCTTACCCAGCAGCAATTGACAAATCAAACGCTCCCAAAAACCTGGTTTTTTAGACCAGACAGCGAGAGCTTTTTCTGCAATCATTACAGCTTCTCGTAGGTGTTTGTTTTGGGCTAATTGTACTGCTTTTTCGCTGGCTTCTTTAGTCTGTGGTGCTTGCTTCCAGACATCAACAATACCCACTCCCAGCAAAGTTTTAGTTAAAGCATTTAAATTATCAAAAATGCTCATCAATTGCCCTCCTTGCAGTTGGGATTCTTAACACCTCCCATACATCTATATAGTCTTCCCGTCTTTTGAGTCGGGGATTGGCTTTAACCATTACTTGCCAAGAGGTTCCCTCACCACAAAATTTTTGGGCGATCGCGCTGAGGTGATCTCCCGATTTGACAATATAGGTAATTGGTTTTGCGGGTTCCTTAGCTGTCACAGGGGCATGATTAGCTGGTAGTTTTAGAACTGGATTGGGAGAAGAGACAGTTAATGTATATGAGTGTGGTTGCAGGAATATAAAACTGCCCATTACACCCAACCCAATCCCGATAATAAGCAGAAGTAAAGCAACTCCTAGTTGCCATTTGGCAATTTTCACTTGTTGCAGAGGGTTTTCCACCTGCGGTAATTCTTTGAGCATCCGAATTACAGAAAGGTCGGTATCACAGTTAGGACAAGTGTCACCTTCAATTTCTTGGTAATCACACACAGGACAGTTCAGCTTAATCTTCATCGCGTTAGTCCTGTGACAATGCTGTTGCTGGGTAACTCCTGATTTAGCCAACGCTGGATATCTGGTTGCAATTCACTCCACAAGCGATTGGCTTCCTGTCCATCATCACTTTTCATAGCGGCAAGCATCCGAGAAAGTTTGTCAGACATGGCATTTGCTTGAGTCGGTGCAACTGCGTGGGCTTGACGGATTGCTAAAAGACAAGCTTGAATGATATGGACTTCATCAGGTAGATTGTCAAGTTCTCGTCTTGCATCTTCACTTTTAGACTTCATCTTGAAGAGGTTATTGCTGTTGATGGCATCTTGCAATTCTTGACTCAGCTTTTGCAATCGTTCCTGCTGTGGTTGGGGAATTATCGATCCGCAGAGTTTAACTATGCGATCGCATTGATTAACGAGGCACTCAGCTTCTAGGCGTTCCTTAGACATGGATACCTGGAATTTTTTCAAGTTTGCACTAGCGTCATCGCGTAAATAGCCGCGTTCCTCTCCCGTATTCGGATCGATGATTTTGTTAGTTGACTCCACGACTGGTAAGGCTAACTTCAGCGCTTCTTCCACACCGAGAGGAGTTAGGTTTTGGTTATTGAGTTCTGCGATCGTTTCCTCTAATTCTTTATATATTTTCTCGTCTGACCGCCCCCGCGAAAAGGTGCAACTCACCCTCTCTGAAGGGTCATTTTTCAATGTAGCAGTGATCCCTAGACCATTATTTTTTTCATCTAATTCTAAGCTAACTAAAACTTCTGTCCCGCGTGGATAGGATTGGTTTAAACCCAACCAAATATCTCCAATACTTTCATTTACGTCCACCCCATCCATATCTTCCCTTACTTGATCGGGGCTGAAAAACTTAAAGTGAATCAACCGTTGTCCATCAGCAGCAGTTTTAAAAGTGTGGGATGTCTTTACTGGTAAAATATCACCCCGCTTAATTACTTGTTCTCTGCCATCCACCAGCTTGATAAAATAATCACGAGAGACTGTTGTGACTTTCTCTGTTAGTCCAGCCGCGACAATTGCTGCACCCTCTGCCACCGCATACATCGGACGGGGATGCACCACTACTTTATCTGCTCCAAAAGCTTCTCCGACTTTGCGTTGAACTACAGGAATTTGGCAAGAACCGCCAACTAATAACACTACATCTACCATCTCTAGGTTATGTTCAGCATCTTGTAGTGCTTGGCGGCAAATTTCAATCGATCGCTCTACCAAATCAGAAATTATTTCCTCAAATTGCTCACGGGTGATTTCTACTTCAATGGGAATGGCAATACCCAATTCATCCATTAATTGAGTCGCAGGAGCAATGCAAGATACTGTAGCAGTGCTTAGTTCAACTTTGGCGCGTTCTACTGCTAACTTCAAGTCAGCATTAAATCGCACTCGTTGATAGTGGGGCATTTTGGCTATCAAGCCATCTATATCAGCAATTCTTTCTTGCTGGGCAAATTGCTGTTTAACAAATTTGATAATGCGAGAGTCAATGTCATCTCCTCCCAACCATAAATCTCCAGCTTTTCCCAGTTCAATAAATGAAGTTCCTGCTGCTTGAATCACCGAAGCATCAAATGTACCACCACCAAAATCAAAAACTAAAATTGTTTTAAAATCTTCCCCAGTTGGAGAAAAACCGTAAGATATGGCGGCGGCTGTGGGTTCTGGTAGCAGTTCTAAGGGAGTGATTCCAGCTTTGAGTGCAGCTGTGCGGGTAGCATGGCGTTGTTTATCGTTGAAGTAAGCGGGGATAGTAATAACTGCTTGGTCTATAACTTCGCCTGTTTTACCAATTCCTTGGCGATAAGCTTGGGCATTTTGCACAACTTTTTTAAGAATTTCAGCAGAAATATCCTCTGGGTGGTATTCTTTGCCTCCTAGACACACTGCAATACCGTTGTCTGTTCCCTGACTCGGTTCAGCAATTTTGTAACCAAATTCCGACTTTTGTTTTTGTATGGCTGGATCGCCAAAACCTCTTCCTATTAGGCGCTTGATGGAAACAACCACGTTTTCAGGATTAGCTCTGAGTTGGTTGTAAGCTTGATCTCCTACCAAAAATTTATTTTGCTCACAAGCAACAACCGATCGCGTCAGTTTCCTGTCTGGAGGCGTATTATCGTTAGCTGTCACCACTTCCACTTCTGCTAACTTAAAAGCGGCGACAGAATTAGTCGTCCCTAAATCAATGCCAATTGCTTTGCCCATTACTGATCGCTACCTGGGTATTGTGTAAATTATTTCTGATGTATTTGAGACTCACTGCCACATCGAACCTAAATTTCTATGCCAGCAGCCAGTACCTATCCAAAGATTACAAATACAAATAGCAAATGCTACAGAAAATCTACGTAAATATCATGGGACAAGAAAATGCAGAAGGTAAAATAGTTTTTAACCTTCTGCACTTAAGCTTTTATGAAAATTTTACGAGTTATTGAATTGGAAGAAAACGCCACCTTTGAGCGCTCCTGTGTCAGTTCCATAACTGCTGACTGTAAGCGATCGCAGATTATCAAAAAACGGTTTCCCTAAAACTTCCACTAACTTGAGAATCGGTACCTGACGCTCTAACAAATTCTGGCTTTTTGTCCAGTCAAGATATATATAGCCTTGATTTGGTAGGGGAATCGCAGCAATACTATCTTTGAAATTCGGATTGTCAATTAAGGAATTATCCTTGGTTGTGAGGATTTCATCCATCGTTTCTAAGTCAGATGTGAAAATTTCGTAATTTCCTAAAGTTGTATGCAATCCTCGCACTTTTGTTTCAATACTGAAAGATGTTCCATATTTAACATCGCTTTTTTTTGTAGCCGTAGTTAACTCTGTCCAAGCAGAGATTTTTTGCTTGTCTATAGTCAGGGGATTAATGCTAAGTCCCTTGGATGAAGCGATCGCATCTAATCGAGCAACACCTTTATCCACACTCTCGGATTTTTCCACTGCAAAAATCCAATGAGGGGTTGTTTGCTCTTTCGCAGGTAACAATGCTATCGCATATTCTCCTTGTACCCAGCTAAAAATATCCTCTGGTAAGTTTATACCCCAGCGTTTTTGAACATCCGCCAAAGGTTTTGCTAACCGAGAAACCACATCTTCCCCAGAACCATATATAGTAGCTGTGGCTTGTCTCCAGAGTTTGGCTAAATCACTGTTACCCAAATTAGTTAAATTTGAGCCAGAAATTGCCAAACCTGCGGACGCTGGAACATATTGCAATGCTCCTACAGGTTTAGATAGTGGTGAAGATGGGGAAACAATTTCCGATGAAGTTAAAAAGCTGGTTTCTGCTAGCAAACCTTTGGGGTTCAACGCCAGGGAAATAATTTCGCTGTCGTAGCTTTGTTCTGGCAATTCTAAACCTTGCCATTTCGCCACGATAGGAAGATTCAAGAAAGCTACAGCTAAACCCCCTTTGGGAAGTTGTTTTGTCGCTTTTTGGTATTTGGGGGAGCTAGTCAAATTTAGATCGGGCGCTTGGACGTTATTGATGGCATCTCGCAGCACCTTCGGATCGTTGGCAAACAACACAAAGTCTTCACCAACAGCAGCACCAGCTAGATAATTTTGGATTTGGGATTTGGGATTTGGGATTTTCTCTTCTGTACTTACTTCTTGATTGTCGTAAATCAGTTTTACGCCTTTGTATTGTTCAACAGCTAAGTTTGCCCCAGCTAAAGCTCGTTTGGAAAACAATAACTCAACAAACTCTCGGCTTTTCTGTGGTTGCTTGGTTGCTAGTGCCAACAAATACCCTGGCTGCTGTCCGTTTTCTGGATCGCGATCGATATCTAAGGTGGTGATAGCTAAGGTAATTTCGTCCCCTAACCAGGGTTGAACGTCTTCTTTGTAATCTATGCCACTTTTGGCGAATAAACTGGTTTTGAGTTTAGATAGTTCTCCTTCACCTTCCAAGGCCTGCAACCGATCGGGATTCGTCAGCAATGAAACCATTACAGGGGAGAGTTTCGACACAAATATGGTTGCACTAGGCTGTCCGGTAGAAGCAGTGAGGTTAGCCGGATTTTTGGCAAAAAACCAGTAAAAGCCAGCGATCGCAATTACTAGCAGTGCGATCGCACTAGCTACGATAAAACCAATAAATGAGCGTTGCCTATTCACATTAGACCTTTAAAAAGACGGTTTACAGCCATTTAAGCAGAAAGCCTACCAGGATTTATCAGCCTTCTTGAGAATGGATACTCATGCAAAGGCAGAGATTTTCTGTCACCATAAATAGGATTAGGACTGTTTATAGGGAATTCTTTTAGTTAACCCATGAACCAGATTAGTGTACAAGAACTGGCACAACGTCTTTCTTCTGGTGATGTAAGTATTCAGCTAGTAGATGTACGCGAACCACAAGAATTGGAGATTGCTAGCATTGAGGGCTTTGTCAACCTACCCTTGAGTCAATTTACCGAATGGGGAGATCAAGTCCCTAATCTCTTCAATCCCCAAGCTGAAACCCTTGTACTATGCCACCACGGCATCCGCTCTGCCCAGATGTGCCAGTGGTTAATTGCTCAAGGTTTTACAAATGTGCAAAATATTTCGGGTGGTATTGATGCTTATTCCGTCTTAGTAGACCATTCAATTCCCCAGTACTAGTACAGCACGGCAAAAATCAAGCTACCATTTTAAAAGTTGCAAAAGCCTTGATATACAAAACTTTTGAATGCGTAACTTTTGACTTTTGCCCTGCGGCACTAGCTTGTGTCTAGGTGCATTACTTAGATGGAAGTTATTCTTCCATCTAGCTTTTGCTATGCTAAAAATAGCAGTAAATAAACTTAGGGGCTAACTTTCTCCACTGGCTAAATATTTACGAAACTTTTCGACCCCAATCTTAGCTGCGAACGCCGCAAAAATACGTATACAATAATACTTTTATAAGTGTAGAATTATGCAAAAATAAGCCAGAAAAGGATGTTGTAAATTCAAACTCTCAGCTTTTGCTGCAAAGATCCGTTAAAAGAATAGTGTACGTGAACCTTAAGGTTAACGATCGCAATATAATTGTATAATTTGTTATCTTAATAAATTATTAATATTCTTAGTTTTCAATCAAATCCAGAAATTTTTCCAGACTTTGATTAAAATTTGCCGCCGAGCATTACATACCCTATGGAAGTCCAGTTAACAAATCGACAACAGCATATACTTTGGGCAACGGTACGTCACTACATTGCTACGGCAGAGCCTGTTGGTTCAAAAGCTTTGGTCGAGGAGTACGACCTGGGTGTAAGTTCAGCCACAATTCGCAATGTGATGGGCGTTTTAGAAAAGTCCGGGTTACTTTACCAACCACACGCCTCTGCTGGACGTGTACCTTCAGATTCAGGCTATCGCATTTATGTTGACCAGCTAATTACACCTTCTCTGCGTTCGCGCAGCGTGTCGCAGACAGACGCTACGCGAACGGAAACTTTAGGACGAGAAGTAGAGGCCGCACTACAAAAGCGCCTCCAGTGGGAAGATTGGAGTTTAGAAACCCTACTGCAAGGAGCTGCACAAATTTTAGCAACCTTAAGTGGTTGCATTAGCTTGATTACTATGCCGCAAACTACCACAGCACTATTGCGACATTTGCAATTAGTGCAAATTGAAGCGGGGCGGATCATGCTAATTGTAGTCACAGATAGTTATGAGACACATTCCAAGTTGATGGATTTGTCACCAATACCAGAGGAAACACAAAGGGATTCAGAGGTAATCGATCGCGAGTTACAAATTGTTTCTAACTTTTTGAATACCCACTTGCGGGGGCGAAGTCTGTTGGAATTAGCCAACCTCAACTGGAGCGAATTAGATCAGGAATTCCAACGCTACGGGGAATTCTTGAAAAATTCAGTTGCCGAATTGACTCGTCGCACTCATGCGCCAACTGCAACCCAAATTATGGTTAGGGGTGTGTCAGAAGTTTTGCGCCAGCCGGAATTTTCCCAGTTACAGCAAGTACAAACGATTATCCACCTACTGGAAGAAGAACAAGACCAACTGTGGCGATTAATATTTGAGGAACCAGAGCTTGAGGATGTGGGTAAGTCAAAGGTAACAGTTCGCATTGGCGCAGAAAATCTTTTAGAACCGATACGCACCTGCACCTTGATTTCTTCCACCTATCGCCGAGGCTCAATACCAGTAGGAAGTGTGGGAGTTTTAGGGCCAACGCGTCTAGATTATGAAAGTGCGATCGCAGTCGTGGCATCTGCTGCTGATTACCTCTCAGAAGCTTTCAGTTATTTCAATCCCTAATAGAGACAACCTGCTACAGGTTTAAACAAAAGAACAATACCATAGCAGGTAGATAAGCCGAATTTATAGTGGCAAAATTAATAATTAATACTTTTTAACTCTTTCATGGTTAGAAAAATTGCCTTTGGCGTGCTGTGGCTGGGATTCACTACCTATGCTTTTTTCCTCGCTCCTCCTGAACAACCTGGTACATTCGAGTTAATCAAAAACCTTTCTACTGGCCAGTGGCAAGGCATTAACCCGTTAGTAATAGCACTATTCAACCTCATGGGCATCTGGCCTCTTATTTACAGTGCAGTAGTGTTGATTGATGGTAGAGGGCAAAAAATACCTGCTTGGCTATTTGCTACTGCCTCTTTCGGAGTCGGGATATTTGCCTTGTTACCCTACTTAGCCCTTAGAGAACCAAATAATGAGTTTGTCGGTAAAAAGAATGCCTTGCTCAAGCTGCTAGATTCTCGTGTGACTGGGGTTGCCTTGACAGTAGCCACGGTTATTCTAGTTGTCTATGGTTTAACAGGAGGAGATTGGGGTAATTTTGTGCAACAGTGGCAAACTAACCGCTTCATCAATGTCATGAGTTTAGATTTCTGTCTACTTTGCCTATTATTTCCAGCTTTGCTAGGGGATGATATGGCGCGTCGTGGTTGGAAAAACCCACAGATATTCTGGTTAATAGCGTTGATTCCGCTATTCGGCCCATTGATTTATTTGTGTTTGCGTCCACCTCTACCAGAAGTGGGTGTAGAGGCAATACCCAGTCAGCAGCCAGCTGCAAATTAAAGCAATTTGTCATTCGTAATTAAAGACAGTTTCAGTAGGGGTCTAAATCCCCAACTGAAACAAAAATCACGTATAGATGTACCACTATTTTTAAGCAAGCTAAGGGCAGCGTTCTACAGAAAGGGGGATTTAGACGCAAAAAATACGAATTATAAATTAGTAATTATGTTAAATGTACATCATCTAAAGATGATGAATAGAAAAGTTGCATTGTGGTTACTATGGGTTGGATTAATGGCCTGACGACCCTTGTGTATTAGAATCTGCACCCTTACCACCTGCTTGATCCGATCCTTGTGTATTAGAATCTGCACCCTTACCACCTGCTTGATGCGATCCTTGTGTATTAGGATCTGCGACATTGCCACCTGCTTGATGCGATCCTTGTGTATTAGGATCTGCGACATTGCCACCTGTTCTAGCCGATCCAAAGTTACTTTCATCAAACCACTCTGCTTTGAGTAATGACCACCAAGCAGATGTGAGTCCGGCTAAAACGTAGTCATAGGGAAGCCATCCATAACCGTTTATTCCCCATTCAGTACCCCAAGAGTTTCTGATTAAAAATGCACCTCTTGAATAGTACTTGCGATCTGCACATCGAATAAATTTGTAATCATCATATCCAACTACAACGGCAGTATGTCCACCAACCACCTTATCCTTATTGGGATCTGGATATGGAATGTAACCTTTTGTAGAATTAGTCTCTTCGTATGCAGAGGTATAAAGCGTTAACCCAAAAATACAAGGAAAGCCCGCAGCTAAAACTGCTTTAATCTGAAACAAAAGACTCTCTGTAGTAATGCCAGCATAATCTAGAAGAAAGTATTTGAGTGTTTTGTAATTTTGAGCATAGGCATAACAATAAGGAGGCGGTTCTTCATCTACTTTATCTACTTCATAAGGCCAAGATTGTTCAGGGGGAACACCAAATAGTGCAAGTACTTTTATCGTTTCTCGGATAGATGCTCCAACATCTCCTTTAACATCCATTTTCTGGCGTGCAGCTTTATACAGAAATAGAGGAGAAGCATCTGTTGATTTACCAAAATTTCTATTTTCAAAATACTCTAAGAGTGCGATCGCAGCAAATGCAGTACAAGAATTCAGTGAGCCTTGATCTCTCACCGGAGAACACCAAAAGCTTAAATCTACTACAGCAGGAAGAAGAAAATATAGTTTTTTGGGGGGCTTATTTTTTTTATTATTTTCTTTCAACTTATTAAGATAACTGTTACTAATTATTAGAGGAATATATAAATGTAGAGTTTTAAATAAGTCTTCCGACTGTTTTTGTTCATTCTTTTCTTGAGTAGAAGCATTATCAGCATAATTAAATGTTAATTCAATTTTAAACACTTCTTGCTTATCAAGAATATTAGTTTTAAGCTCTTTATCTTTACTATCTTTTATCTCCTTTTCAACATGTGACGTATATTCAAACTGATTTAAGTATTTCTTCAGTAAAAAATATACAAATAGCTCATTTTCATCTTTTTTATCTTCTTGTTCTATAAAGGAGTAAATTCCTAATTTCATTAGAGAAATAACTTGAGAAATCGCACTTTTTACTAATTCTTCCGTAGAATATCCCGGATCGGGATTTGAATTCTTAGTGATAATTTTACTATTAGCAATCTTTTCAAATTTATCAAAACCTTTTTTTATCATTTCTTCCCAAGTCAGATCGTTCCATTGGGATAAAGGAGAAATAATTTGCATTACAACTGAAAATATTGGTTCAGTTACAGATGAATTCTGTAATACTTCTACAATATTGCTGGTATTGCTCCATTGGAATAATAAAGGAGAAAGAATTCGACTTAAAACTGAAAATATTGGTTCAGTTACATACGAGTTATATAATCCTTCTACAATATTGCTGGTATTCTCTTCATTATTAATAATAAAAGCTTTGATTTTTTCTTTAACAATATCAATATCAATATCTTTTACTTCTAATTTTTTTATTTCCATTTTCCAAAATAAAGAGCTATTATTTGCATCTATAATAGTTTCCAAAAAATCATATTCAAAAAATTTCTTTTTAAGCTCAGTAGCTTGGATTTCAGGATTCTTGTAGGAATTATTCTTTATATACTCTGTGAATTCCTTGCAGATTTGCTCAATGACTTTGGATTTTAAAATGTCTAATATTATTTCAAACTCTGCCCTTGATATTAAGGATGTAACTGCAAAAAATTTAATTTTTGATAACCCTTTTTTATTAAGATTTGTTCCAGGATGTTCAAGTTGAGACAATTTTTTAGGGTCAGAAAAGCATTCATTGAAAGTCGTGTAAGTTTCAATTCCTACTATTCCATCAACCAGAATCTTAGAACGAGACTGAAAATCCTTTACAAGTAATTTAGTGGTTGAATCGTACTTTTCGTCTCTCATCCAATGAACTGTACTGGCTATTTGCTCAAAATTTACATGTACATCTACATCTACATCTACAGACTTGCTTAATGACAAGTATCCTTTCATTGATAAGATACCAAGATACTTCTTTAAATCTACTATCTGACTTGAAAATATTTTTTCATATTTAATTGGTTTGCAGGGATATTGATAATCTATTCTTTTTATTGTTTCTCTTTCAAGATTCTCTCTTAAAAACTTATGAACTTTCACCTTGGCAAATAAGACGTTACCAAATATTTGGTTTTGAAGCTCTTTGATTTTTTCTTCTTGCAAGAAATGTTTTTTGGTAATTAAATTAATTAAAACTTCTACTACTTTTTCAAAATCGTCAGTTCTTCCTTCTATTTTGAACCTGAGTTTTTTCTCAATATTTTCCTCATCCTCTAAGCTATAATCGCGTAAGTCTGGGTAGTCTGGTATCCAACCCAATCCTTTTTTCTTCCAATCCTTTTTTTGTTGTTGATTACTGCTATTTTCCATAATTTCCTTTTAATATTTATTAGCGATTATTCAGATGATTTAAGGTGTTCAAGGCAAAGAATCATCTACCTTTTAATTTCGTCACAAATATCCTTTGGAGCATTTTTATTATTCTTTAAATAGTCGCTTAACCAATTACATCCACGTGCCATAAATGTATCCAAGCTGAGGTTTTCTATATTCCATAGCATTGCAGTAGTGTCATTACTGGCAGTAGCAAGCATTTTGCTATCAGGGCTAAATCTGAGTGAGTTAACACTACCAATATGACCATTCAAAGTCATAATTAATACACCTTTATTCGACCATACTTTTACTGTACCATCATCACTGGCAGTAGCAATCATTCGACCATCAGGACTAAAATCCAAGCCCGAAATTGCGGCAGTATGTCCTTTCAAAGAATTTGAGTAAACATCATCCAAATTCCACAAATTCACAGTGTTATCTTCACTAGCAGTAGCAATAACTTGACCATTAGGACTAAAACGAATGTTGTAGATTGAGGCGTTGTGAGCCTTCCAACTACGCAAGGGATTTCCATCACTGTTCCAGAGTTGTACTGTTCCAGTATCCCGACTGGCTGCGGCGATTATCTTGCCATTCGGGCTAAAACTGACACTAGAAGTTTTTGTAATATTGCCTTTTAAAGTCTTTAAAAGTTCTCCTTTGCGACTCCAAAGTTTAACAGTGCCATCAAGACTGGCAGAGGCAATCGTATTATTATTTGGACTCAAAGCGACACTAGTGATGGAGCTAGTATGCCCTGTAAAAGGTGGTTTAAGTTCTTGTCCTTGTAAATTCCATCGCCTTACAGTTCTGTCATTACCACCACTCACAATCAAATTGCCATCTGGGCTGAAATTGACACTAGCAATGGGTAGAGTATGCCCCTTAAGCGTATTAAGTTGTTTTCCTTGCAAGTTCCACAATTTCACCGTATTGTCACCGCTAGCAGTTGCAATCATGTTGCCTTTGCGGTTAATGTCAACACTAAAGATTGCTGCACTATGTCCATTCAAAGTAGTCAGCCAGTTATTGAGTCGCCAAAATTTCACTGTTTTGTCAAAACTGCTAGATGCAAGGATATTGCCCTGGCGGTTAAAACTTAAACTAGTGACTGCACCTTGATGCCCATTCAAAGTTTCTAGCAGTCTATAATCTCTACTACGCCACAGTTTCACAGTTTTATCCTCACTGGCAGTAGCAATGGTTTGACCATCGGGGCTGAAAATAACATCTCTAACTTTATCAGTATGTATTAAAGGTGATGTAGCTTGCTTACTTTTTTTAACATCCCAAAGGATAACTGTTTTATCGTTACTGGCAGAGGCAAGAGTTTGACCATCAGGGCTAAAATTTACACTCAACACAGCATTTTTATGCCCATTCAAGGTATTAATCAAATTACCTTGAGCATCCCAGAGTTTTACTGTCTTGTCGTCACTAGCTGTAGCAATCTTCCCATCACGACTAAAAGTAACTTTGTTGACTGCATCAGTATGACCCTTTAAAGTCTTAAGCAGACGACCATCTAATGACCAAAGCTTAACTGTCTTGTCTGCACTTGCCGTAGCAATTGTCTGGCCATTGGGGCTAAAACTAACGCTCCAAACATCACTTTTGTGCCCTGTTAGATTTGCCAGCAGTTTACCTTGCCGATTCCAAAGTTTTGCAGTTCCATCTCGACTGGCAGAAGCAATTATCTGACCATCAGGGCTGAAGCTTACATCCGCAACTAGCGAAGTAAGCTGCAAAGTTAAGATTTCTTTGCCATTTGAGTTCTAGAGTTTAACAGTATTGTCGTAGCTGGCAGTAGCAATTGTCTTACCATCAGGACTAAACCTAGCCTGCATAACAAAGCCTTCATGTCCTTCTAGCCGAGTACTCTCCCTAACACCGTAAACTGCATTACCAAGTGCTTCCATAAATTGAGTTTGCAGTTCAGGGTCGTTTTTATACCAAATAGATTGCTTTAGTTGTCTTCCTGTTCTGAGAGCATCTATTAAGGCATCAAAAGTATTTCGATTTATGGTGTATTTTGTGCTTGAGAATGTTGTTAATGCTTGGATTTGACCCCTGTCTGCTTCTCTCCACTTATCTACAGCAAAGATGGCAATCCCTGTGATACCAACTAGGGATACGATCGCAACTGCATTTCTAGTGATTCGCTTTTGATATTCAACCTTTTGTTTGGCTTCTTGTATGGCCTGTGACGCTTTTATTTCTGCTTTAGCAGCAGCAGCCTTTGCTGTTTCTACCTCCAATCTTTTTTCAACGTCGCGCGTTTCTAACTTCTGACTTGCAGCTAAAAATTGATAATCCAAATCGCTTAAACTTTTATCTGTTGCCCAAGCTTGAGCATCCTGTAATGCTTGTCCTCGCAATAAGCGCGACTCATCCTGACGTTTGCTATCGACCCAGATATTTAATACTTCGGCATAGGGACGCAGTTTTGCTAGTTCTCCCTCGCACCATTTCTGGTTAAATACTTCTGCATACAGGCGGTTATAAATTCGCAGCTTACCATCCCGCTTCACCACCAATCCTGTCAGCCGCAGTTCAACTTGTTCAGGACTGTCATCAGCTACGACTTCTCGTTGCTGCAAAATTTGCTGACATAACCCTAACAATCTTCCACTACCCTGTTTCCCACTGCGTAAAATGCGATCGCGGATGGTTTTTAAATGCTCCGGCTCATCATGTGCTTCCCAGTTTGTGATCATCTGCGATCGCACCAGATGCTCTACCCAGTCTGCAATGTTGGATTCTACCCTTTTCCCCATCTCTTTGCCATATTGCAATACCAACTTACATAACTTTTGGCTAAGAAACGGTTGTCCTCCTGTCCAGTCTAAAACTGCTTTGATTAATTCTTCGCGATCGCCAATATCTACTAGTCCCTGTGCTAGTGGTTGCGCCTCTGAGAGTTGAAAACCTTTCAAGTCAACTGCATGACCAATATTAAAAGGTGTCCGCCCTTTGTCTTTAATTAGGTTGGAAGGCGTAGACACCCCAATTAAGGCAAAGGTAAGGCGGTTATAATCTCTTTGGTCAGCGCGTCGGTTGTAGCAATCGCGGATGACTGCAAAAAAGTCATCTAGGTTGAATGAAAGACTGAGGATACTATCAATTTCATCGATAAATATGACAATATTGCCAGTATTTTCTTTTAATAGTACTGTCTCAATAAACTTGCTTAAATGTTGTACTGGTGAAAGTAAGCCGTTGTCAGACCACCAGGTTTCTAAATCAAAGTTGGTATAAAGATTAAAAGTTCCCACCAGCGTATCAATTACCCCAGCATACCACTGGCCTGGGGTGATATCTGCGGTTCCAATCGCTGTAATGTCAATGGCAGCACAGGCAAATCCCTCCACCTGCAACCGTTGCATTGTCTGCACTCGCAAGCTAGATTTGCCCATCTGTCGGGAGTTTAGGACATAACAGAACTCTCCCTGCTTCAAGCTTTCATAGAATTCTTGGTCAGCTTGTCGCCGCACATAAGTTGGGGCATCAACTGGTAAACTGCCTCCTACTTGATATTCGTAGCCTGGGCGAGGTGCTACACTCATCAGTTAACTCCCAAGCGCTCTAGAAAATACTGGCGGTACAAATTACACAAAGGCATTACCTCATTACCCTGAAACTTCACTAATCCCATACTTCTGAGTTTAAACGCTTCAGTCGTTCCTACATCTACAGGGGTATTTGATATTACTAATTGTTTGACCGCAGCCAGCAATTGTTCATCCTCTTGCAGATTCAGTAAGTGACGACGTAAGTGGTCGCTATAGGGGCCTTCTTCCATTGGTGCGACTTGTTTGAGCTTTGCCAAGGTCATCCGACTACGGGCAATTTGATACAGCGCCACTCGCACCAAATAAGGATGTCCACCTACCAGTAACATCAACTGCTCAATCTCTTCTTCAGTCCAATTGAGTCGATGACGCAGAACTAAATCTTGCACCTGTGCAAGATTTAGTTCTGGCAACTCAATTGGCAATCCCACATTAAAGGGCGACTGATTAATGTTAAGCGGGATGTATACTTCCTTAGAATGCACAATCACCAACCTCAACTTTTTCCAAGCTGCCTCATTCTTGGCCCGTTCATGCCAAGAGCGCAACAAACCAAAAAAGTCATTAGCAATTTCGGGATGTTTGAAGACCTCATCAACTTCATCCAATCCCAAAGCGATGGGAGTGTTTATCTCGGATAACAAATACCTTTGGAAATAATTCGTACACTTGTTCTTGCTACCCAGAACGCCTTTCCAATAATCCTCTAGCTTATCTGGTAGATTCAGTTCGTAGGTAATGCTGGCACAGAACCACTGCAAGAATTTCTCCAAGCTACTGAGAAATTCTGCATCGGCTGACTGAAAGTTCAAAGCAGCAATCTGATAACCCTGTTGGTTTGCATGGTCGAGAATTCGCGTCATTAAGGAGGTTTTTCCCATCTGTCTAGGAGCTTTGACGCGAATCAGGACACCTGGTTTGAAAATTGTTTCGTAAGAGTCTACTTCAATCGGGGGACGTTCCACATAAAAAGCGGATTCTAGAGGTACTTGCCCTTCTGGGTCTTCTAAAGTGATTAATGGTATTTCCTGAGTATTTTTAACCAGGTTTTGCTTTAGTTGCTGCTGGGGAACAGCTTTGCTGCCATAATTCCTACTTTTCAGTACTGGGGTTGAAACCTCTGGAATGCTCTCTAGGTCAATAGCACTACAGCCAAACTCATAAGCATCCTCATAGGATCTATTTGCACCAAGTGCATCATAAAAGCCGACTGCAAACTCAATCGCGGCTCTATCACCAATTGCCTGATTCATGCCCACTACGCAGTCAATGTGTTGGTGTATAGCTTCAGCTTGGGCTTCACTATAACAGGCATTCAAGAAAACACACTCAATTTTGTCTTTAAATAATTTAAACAGCCTTGCCAGTGAGTCTGTACTTACTAGCTGCATTTGCCCTGCATTATTTTCCAAGGCTAAACCTTGATTTCCTGCCCCATGTCCGGAAAAGTGGACTATCTCTGGCTCGTAATCCAATAGTCCACGGCGCAAATCGTCAGGACGTACTGCCCATTTAGTGATGATTTCAAACTGATCTCGGCTTCTAGCTCGTTCCAATCCTGCCTGAATTTCCCGCACTTCCTCATCCAGGCGTAGCTTGTTTGTGTTCGTGGGATTGGCTGACAAAATCAGGATTTTCTTTACACTGCTTTCAACCATTAAACGCGGGATTATTACTTACTTACATGTAGTGTACTACAGCATAGTTAAGCTTAATTACTGATTTTATCAGGCAGCTAGCTTGACCACCACTAACAGAGGTGCGCGGTATCTATCCGTTGGACAAAGCTTTAGCTAACGCTGTTACTTGATTGAGAATACTTTCACTGCTCTGTTGTCAAACAAGAGAGCAGCTTTAAGGGACTTCCAATAAATAAAATACTCACTGACTAAGAATAATAATCATTGTAGATAAGGAATTCAGGGCTGCCGACGACAGCCCTGAATTCCCTTTTTGTAGTAAGTTCAATAATGTTAGTAGACCAAAAAGTTTTGCGATGCCTTCTCTACGAGAGGCTTGTCTGCGACACGCTACGCGAACGCCAACGGCGGGCGTAGCCATCGCTAAAAAATAGTGGTGTATGATACCGTTTTTTGGGAAATGTACAAAGGGTGATTGCGAGGAATAAATCATAAACTTAGCTTATGAATTAATCGCTTAAAATCAACCCAAGCCAGGCTAAGTCAGATAAACTTCACAAGCTACGCCATAGTAGCAGTCTATTGCTTAACGTAAAAATTCAAGGGGTGCGTAAATCTCAAGAAAAAATTTTTTCTCAAAGTACTTTACAAAACGCAATAAATTCTTTAAGATGTGTAACAGGTAGTCAAACCTACCTAATTCATTCACAAATAATCGCATTTATAAAACAATGACAGCAACGATTCAACGTCGCGAAAGCGCCAACGTGTGG
Source organism: uncultured Nostoc sp. (assembly GCF_964245575.1). Classification (GTDB taxonomy): domain Bacteria; phylum Cyanobacteriota; class Cyanobacteriia; order Cyanobacteriales; family Nostocaceae; genus Nostoc. The sequence goes on from NZ_CAXTNP010000135.1 coordinate 20,962, forward strand.
GATCGGTTCTGCGAGTGGATCACCAGCACCAACAACCGTATTTACATCGGTT
>NZ_CAXTNP010000136.1:0-20751 GCF_964245575.1 uncultured Nostoc sp.
CCCCCTCACTTTGGCAAGTAAAAAAGGCTATGCTGTCTTTTTCTGCTCAGTGACTCGGCGCAAAACACCGTTAATAAACCGATGACCATCGTCTCCACTGTAGCGTTTGGCTAGTTCCACAGCTTCGTTGATGGCGATACTGTCTGGAACTCCTAAGAACTTCATTTCAGCCACAGCGATTTGTAAGATATCGCGGTCAATTTGGGCGAGGCGACTTACTTGCCAATCTACTAAGGCAGTAGAAAGGAGTTCATCTATAATCTGTCGATTTTCGTTGACGGTAATCACAAGCTCTTTAGCGTAATTCCGTACTCCTTTGTCCTGATTAGCTAACTGAATCAATACTGGGAAATCAACTGCCGTACCTAACTGATTGATTGCTGTTTGAGTGCAGGCGATCGCTTCTTGAAGCATTGTCCTAGCAGTATTGAGGTCAGAGGCCCGAGTTTGGCTACTTAAAAGGCGATCGTTACTGCGTTGCAGTTCACCTGCGGCATTATCAAGGGTATCTTGCACTTCTGAGGTCAGAGTGCGTACTGCTCCTAGCACCAACTTGGATACTAGTTGATCGTCTTCCAATTTCTCTAATTTCTTTGGGTTGACTGGCAATTGGCTAAGGCTTAAAAGTGCCAATTCACGAGCAATTTGCTGGGGTTTACGAGGTTGCATAAAACTGAGGGGTGATTGGGCGATAACTGATTAACTAGACAAGACAAACCTACTATCATATCAATGTTTGCACAGTCAAACAACATTACGCATTTGCTTGTGACTATGCCAGATTGATTTTGAAGAAGAATACAGAATTCAGGACAATAAAATGGGGGATTTAGACCCGCCACTAATTGTAGACCACCAAATTTTCATTTTGGTGTGGTGTTTTACCGTTTATTCAGACGCTCTCTACAAGACGCTGCACGTAGCTTTTGCAGGAGTACGCGGACTCGCTAATGCTGCGCTATCTGCCAGTCATACTAATTCACGAAAATCGTGATACATATATTATCTGAAATTTAGAATTTTGCGATCGCGTACCCGTCCGTCGTAGGCGATCGCTGCTTCAAATTTTACGCCACATCAGCCTGTGTAGTTTCAGAATCCGCGCACTGTAACTGTTGTGTACTCTCCTGTGCCTGAATTGCTGTTGCGTCTAAATTAGGTTTTGGTAGATACTTCATTTCCCAGACTTTGAGCAAAATCAGATATTCGTAGAATGCCTGCAACGTACACCAAGCAATTCCGGCGCGTCCATCTAAACATCCGCCTAAAATAAAATACATATATACAAAGCGTAACAACGGTCTGGCGGGTAAACGCAAAGACAAATCTTTCAAAGCGCGGCGTTTTTCGACTTCTGATTTGCCAAAGAATAAATCTTGCCAGTTGACCTTTCCCTTTTCTAGTTGATATAGCGTTTCTTGAGCTTCGTCTGTAGAATAACGGTTATGCTTGTCAATCCAGCGACTCAAGCCTTTGCTACAAGTGTAGTGTGGGTATGTCTCTTTTAAAAAGCTAGTTGCACCCTCACAAACTTCTCGTTCAGTATGACCATAGTCTGTAAACCAGACCTTCCCGTGGCAAAAGAGGCGCATTTGGTAACGGGGATACTGTGTGCTGTAGCGAATCCAACGATTCATGAACATGACACGTTCAGCCACGTAGTAACCGATGTAGTCTGGACTCTGACTTGCCTTTTCGCATTCCGCGAACAGTTCTGGCGTCATGCGCTCGTCAGCTTCGAGAATGTAAACCCATTCGTGCTTCGGGCAGATAGACTCTAACATCCAGGTGCGTTGGCGTCCGTGGCTTTCAAAAGCGTGTTGAAGGACGCGGATGGGATAGCGACTGGCGATTTCCACAGTGCGATCGCTACTGCATGAATCCACAACAATAATGTCATCCGATAGCATTGCCGATTCGATACAAGCAGCAATATCTAACTCTTCGTTATATGTCAGTATGTAAATTGAGAACATTACCCAAGTTTTATAGCGATTTTACTGAGTGATAATTGCCTTTTTATTGTTATTTAGATATTAAAGGCATGGCAGTATCAGCCGTCAATAATTTTTGGATACCTCCTACTGCCATGCCAATAGTGGATTAGCGTGCGGTAGCTCTAGGTTTACCACCTTGTACAGCACCCCTACCTCTTAAGCCTGTCCAGCCGATGATAATGTAACCAATGGACAACAGCAAACTGCTAATCCCAATCCGCAGTCCAGACTTCCAAGCACTATCTTTAGCTTGTTTCTCTGCTTCGTCTCTGCGCTGGCGAACTTGGCTCAGTTGTTGAGTTCGCAGCGTCTGAATATCTGTTTGTTGTTCAATAGCTTTGTCAAGTACTTGGGGATCTGTTTTAGCCTTCTTTAGCAAGTCTTTGATATTTGCTGGAATTTGAGAGCTTTCAAGCGCTTGCTTATATTTTTGATCATCTTTGAGGATTTCACTAAACTGGGCTTTGGTTTGGGTTCGCAGTTGATCTAGTTGAGCTTTTCCTTGCTCAGTATTCAGTTGTGCTTGCAATTGCGATAACCGATTGTTCAGTTGAGTTTCTGCCTGATCTGCTTCTTGGGCGATGCGGTTGAGTGTTTGAGTCTTAGCTTGATTGACGTTATTAAGGTGCAGGGGAAAAATCAGCAAGAACATCAACCCTAAAATACTTGAGAGGATCACGGCGGGAAATCTTAAATCGATAGCTTGGGGGCGATCGCTCTCTGCATCAGCACTATCAATCCAATAAGCAGCAAACAGCAGCCCTAAACCTACTAGAGGCACAATTCCCCGATCAACTAGCGCTGTTGCCAAGTTGATTTGCCATACCCGATCTGTCGGTTGAAAGGGTAACAATAGAATAAAAAAGTCAACAAAAAACGACAAAATGCAAATTATTCCAACTACCTTAAGTGTGAGGGCAGTACTCACGGAAGTAAAACGGTTAACCATAGTTTTTTGAACTGGCGGTGAATACGAGTGATTTTCATATTTCAAGCTACTTGAATATTGTGCCTATGACCGTGACTGTTGTGTAGAAACACAAAGCAGATTCAATATTGGTAAAGGCTATCTGCCTCTTGGTTTTCAACTAGGCCACAGTAACATTTGTTATGTACAGTGTCTTCAGGAAATTCTTGGTGTTTTAAGATACGAAGCTAATGCGGGGCTGTAAGAAAAGACTCATTAATTACCCGATTTTCCTTATTAAAGTTCTCAATCGGTCGTAATATAGGCATTTTGTAGGAGCGCACAGATGTGCGTCCCTAGTGGCTTTTGCATCCATATAAAAATCGCTATATTTCCCTTATTTTTGCATCTCCCTTAGAAGGGCTTGTTCCCAAATCGGCAGATCCTCCGGTCGGTCAACATCAGCTAAAGGCGACAAGTTCACGTATGATAAATTAAGTTTCTGAGCAATGTCCACGGTTTTCTGGAATACTTGAGCAGTTCCCCACTCGATGTTAACGAATAACTCCGGGATGGGTTGTCGCAAACCAATTAAGTAATATCCACCGTCGATTGCAGGGCCAAGTACAAGGTCAAAGGTGCGTAACTTCTCAAAGGCTGTCTCTAGAATCTGGGCATTGACTCCAGGACAATCTGTACCGATGATAATTACTTTTGTGGCATCAGATTGAAAAGCCTCGATAAGCGATCGCGCCATCCGCAAACCTAAATCCCCTTCACCTTGAGACTGGTAAACCAAATCCAACCCAAGCCAATATTGCATAAGTTGCGAATCGCCACCTACAAATCTTACTTCCACAGATATGGCAATGGCTTTTTGCAATTCTTGAACTTGAAATATTGTATGTTCAGTCATTTCCCGTTGAAGATTGGCAGCACCAACAGTTCCCAAAGCAGGTATCAGTCTGGTTTTAGTCTTACCTGGTTCTGGATAGCGAGTGAAAATAATCAGGTGCTGTTTTGAGCTTGTCGGTAAGTTCAGCACACAATACCTTATTTGAATAAACTAAAAATATCTTAATAGCAATACTTACCGTTTTCGGCTGTGGTATGGTCTTTTTCCATTCGCATTGCTCCTAAAATAGTAGAAACAACAACACAACGCTTAACTTTACCACCATACTTGCTTGATAGTGTTATCCGTCCTAGCGGTGGTTTAGTGACATTACCTCTATAATCAAATTGAATTTGTCTGATGCCATTTGACTCTTGTAAGGTAGTTTCCGCATCTAAGCGCACATTGGAATTTAGATTATTCCAGTTAGCGTTAGATGGGTTTACTGTAGCAGGATGAACCGCCCATTGAAGAATACTGTTTTGTTCGCGAAGGCTGGCTTGCCAAGTCAATTTTTCCTTCCTAGCTTGGCTTTGGGCTTGGCGCATAGCATAATAAACCTCGTTTTGGGCAGTGTTGAGATGACGAGCCTGCACAAAACCTAGCCAGTTGGGTATTGCTAGCGTGGCTAATATACCAATTAATAAAACAACTACTAAAGTTTCTGGTAGAGTAAAACCATTACTAGAGTGCTTATTCAAGAGATTTTTTGAATTAACTAGAGACGGTAACTGCACCCGGATATCCATTTTTGTCTTCTGATCGCTTTTCAACTACCCAACAGTTAAGCAATGTTTCAGCTTTTTGCCTTCTTACTTCGCGCTGGTTAGTAATATTGTCTAGCAAGGTAGGCATTATAAGAATTATGACAATTTTCACTGACAGTTTTAAGGTGAAATTTATATTCTGAAGTCTTGAAGGGTCATGAAGAAAATACTTCCACAAAAATATAGCAGCTGCTAGACCTTTTTTATTGTTAAACGGCTTTTGTAGCGCTTTGCAGGTCAAGTATTTGTATAAATTTGCTAGGCTTATATTCCAATTATGCTTTAGTGTCGAACGCGCAGGAGCGTCTTGTAAAGAGGATCTTTCTTTGTAAGCTCTCTCAAGCACTTGCAAGCAGGATTTTTCCTGTCTGACAAGATTGGAAGAAACTGAATTAGCACTTATGCGATATAAGATTTGTACAGATGGTACACATATAAAATCAAACTTAGAAGCTAATCGCAGCCACATATCCCAATCCTGAGCCGCACTTAGAGATTCGTCAAAGCTACCTAATTTAATTAAAGATTTTCTACAAATTAAAGGATTGGAGCCATTCTCTAGAAAGTTATTTAATAACAAATTTTCATAAACATTTCCATTTAGATTAACGCGCTTGCCTGAAACTATGAATTCGCCATTTTCATCAATATAATCAGTCCAACTGTAAGCAACTTTTGCAGTAATGTTTTCTTGCAGAGCCTTTAACTGAGAATGAAGTTTATCAGGTGTCCAAAGATCATCTGCATCTAAGAAACTAACAAATTCTCCAACTGCAAGGTGTAGCCCTCGGTTACGGCTGACGTTTCCGCCAGCATTAGGGTAAGAAAATACTTTTATTCGTGAGTCTTCAATTTCTGCAATAACTTCTATTGTTGAGTCTTGCGAACCATCATTAATTATAATTAATTCTAAGTCAGAAAAAGTTTGATTTAAAACAGATTGAATTGTCTGCTTAATAGTTTTTTCACTATTATAAGCTGGGATAATTACAGAAATTTTGGGCAATTTCCTGCTACTAGATTTAATCATTATACAGGGCTATTTTATTTTTTAATACTCTACCTAAATTACATTTAAAGTAGTAAAAAGGACTCATCATACTAGCCAGATAAAACTCCATCTCAAAAAGGGGAATTAGATTATTTTTAAATTGCCCTCTATACTGAATGAGATGTTGTAATACTCGGCGTAAATTCCCTAAGATAGTTCTCACAAAAACTATCGGTTTTTGCCAATTTTTAGTATTTATTAAGCGTAACTGAAAAATACACAAGCCACAGCCGCGTGCCAAAGTTAGGAGGTAATCTCTCTCAAGTCGCCAGTGTGGTATTTGATGATAAGTATGCATGGTAGGGTTATACCAAATTTGCCAGCCTGCATAATGTATATAAAGCAATGGTTCATAGTCATCACCCTGCACCAAAATACCAGGCAACTTCCCACTTAAAGTAGGCCGTTGTGGTACATTTTTACACCATACTTCTTTCCTAACAACAAGCGCCGCACCAGGAGGAAGTCTTAAATTATCTGCATCAAACAAATGTGGATTTGAGCCATGTTCTCTGATAGCTAAAAAAGCTTGAATTCTTTCAAAATTTTCTGGCGGGTTTACTTCAAAATCACCATGAATTTGTCCACTCCAAGCACCTGCTTGAGGATGCTCCAATGCAAAGCTATATGCTTCTGATAACCAATCAGGTGCAGGTAAGTTATCATCATCTAAAAATGCGATTAGCTGCCCTCTGGCTTCACGTACTGCCCGCAGTCGGGCAAAAGCTGCTCCCTGTTCGGGTTCTAAAAAATATCTTAAATTACAGTTTCCCTGAGATATTTTTTGGTATTTCTGGATGATTTCAGATGTATTATCAGAACTATTGTTATCTACAATAATAATTTCCCAGCTAAGTTGTTCTACTCCTGTCTGGCTTAAGAGTTTATCTAAAATTTTAGGCAAGCGAGTTGCTCCATTATATGCAGGAATGGCTACGCTAATATCTAAAGTTTCAACTGTTAATTCAGTCATATATAATCTCTAATTCTTTGATAATTTATTTTTTAAAATATCCATTTCTCCAAAGATAAAAAGGGCTAATGAAACTACTTAAAAAAAGTTCCATTTCGCAAGCAACTACCAAATCTTCCTTTAGCTTAGTTCGATATTTTAGTAGGTGTAAAACGATTTTACGCAGGTCATTTATCATATAAGTTAAAAGAGCAACTGGTCTATATACATGTTTTATATTTACCATTCTAGTTACATAACGGCTAAGTCCAATACCTCGAAAAAATGGAATTAAATAGTCTTTTTGTAACCGGAAGCTTGGTATTTTATGAAAAACTTCCATTTCAGGGTTATACCAAATCTCCCATCCTGATTTTTGGATGTAAGATAACATTTCTAAGTCTTCACTGGTAAGCATATTGCCTTTAGCTCTACCAGTTAAAATAGGCTTATCTGGTACACTTTCTAACCAGGCTTGTTTACGAACAACAAGTCCGGCTGATGGGGGTAGTATTTTTTTAGGTGCTTCATATAATAGCGGTAAATTACCTCGCTCTGTAATTGCCAAAAATGGAGCAATTCGCTGAAAGTTTTCTGGTGGTTCTACTTCCCAGTCAGGGTGAATTTGGCTGCCATAAGCTCCCGCCTTAGGATACTGTTCACTAAAAGCATAAGCTGCGGATACCCAATTTGATACTGGGTAGTTGTCATCATCTAGAAAACCGATGAATTTACCTTTAGCTTCTGCAACTGCCCTTTTTCGAGCATAAGCTGCTCCCTGCTGCGCTTCAAAGCAATATTTTAAAGGATAAGGACACTGCCAATTTTTTTGATAGGTTTGAACAACTTTAGCTGTGTTATCAGTGCTGTTGTTGTCTACAACTATAATTTCCCAAGATAAATTTTCAGTGTGAAGTTGGTTTTGTAGCCGTTCTAGTAGTTCAGGCAAACGACTTTCACCGTTATAAGTTGGGATAGCTACAGTAAAGTCAAGGTTTTCAGTCATTTGACAAAAGGAATATTTTGATTAGGACGCTTTTATCTGCTCAATCAATGGCTAAGTTATCAGCGATTCTTAAATAAATTTATCAAACATGAAAACTGCACCTGATGTTTTAATTTTGCAATCAACGTGCAGTTTTATATACAGTATTATTACGTGTTTTTATAAAAAATTACTATAAAAACTATTTAGTCGCAGTTAGGGGAGCCTTTTGCTGTGATCATTGAGCCTAAAAGAGTTTTCACAATGACGCATCGCTTTACGCGACTAGCTAATGTAGAATTTGCAGAGCTTGGTACTGCTACCACTATTTTTAACCCAGGTGGCTCTGTACCTGTTCCAAAGTAGGGAGTTGGTAAAGTTGGTAAAGCCCCCATATAGTCAAAGGTAATTTTTGTTGGCGTACTTGAAGGAGGGTATTGTACGGTAGAATCAGTAGAATTGACAGTGTTTTCGCCACTGAGATTTGCACCTAGCAGTAATTTATTAGAGCTAACGCCTATATCCGCTCCTAAAGGTTTCCATGTAGGGCTTCCAGCATTGGTATTATAAACAGCAACCTCTATATTTTGGGTTGTAGTATTTTTCTGAAAACTGACAGTGTAGCTAAGTTTTTTGTTTTTAGCTTGGCGCTGTGCTTCTTGCAGTGCGGCTAAAACGGCATCGTTAGCCTTATTTACCTTCTGTCTATTTACAAAGGCAAACCAACTAGGAACTGTGATCGCTGCTAAAATTCCAATCATCACCATCACTACGATTAATTCCAGCAAGCTAAAGCCAGCATCTTGTTGGGTATATCCAGAAGCATAGCGTAGTCTGTTAATTAAACATCGCTGTTTACTGGTTTCATTTTTACTGTTTGGGTTAAATAACTTCAAACTTAACTTTCCCATAATTAGCTGCTATTAATTAATCCTTGAATTTTCAGCGCTTATTTAGTAAATAAGTATCCGCGCCCTTGTACACGGATACTTGCACTTGGAAAATAAGTTTTGTTGCTATCTATGTAATTAAGGTTATTGCTTTGTAAACGTGCGAGTGCATTGCCTCGTAAAGTTACCTGCGCTATTGTGTTAACCCTATCGATACACGCATAAAAGCCAGTCATTTTGAAAGTATTACGAGTATTAAAACTAGCTGTATTTGGTGGTACTGTTAACTGTGCGTTGATAACAGAGTCAGTAGAACATATTACTCGTGGTGGCGCTGGTGGTGTATCATCAGTTTTGCTTTGATCGATAAAGTCAACAAGTACTGTCGTATCGGCAGTATAATCTGCTGTGGCTTTTGTCCAAGCATTCATCTTGTCTTTGAGAGTGCCTACTCCATCAAGCTTAAATAAAGCAAAACCCGGACTAGGACACTGTCCAGTTAAATACTTTCCACAAGTTTGTGTACTGGTAGGATCTGGTATACCATCCCTAATTTGCCATCGGGCGATACGAGCTGCATTAGACCAAGTAGAACTAGAAGTAGCGTCTTTAATTAAATAGTAGGCAACCAATGAGTATACAAACGTATCATCTTTTTCGGTTCCTGTAATTGTAAGTGCTTGGTCAACTATTTCTCGCTTCCAAAAGACAAGAACAGGGACTCTATCTGTTGCGATAGAATTAGGTAATTGATTTTTGATAGCTTCAATTCCGTCAGCATCATAAATATAAATGGCCTGTTGTAAATCACGGGCAATATAATCTAGCGCATCTTGGATTTCTTGCTCAGAATTTGCCTTTGCTTGCTCCTTTCGGTCTGTGTCCATAATGTTAACCATGAATCCTAGCAACGGCGTGATGATGAGGAATGCCAGGAGCATGGCAATCAACAATTCAATCATAGTAAAACCGCCAACTTGCTGAACCATCCTAGAGCGTTTTACCTGGCTTTTGAGTAAGAATTTTAGTGTCCTCACCATATTGTGATATTCTCTTTAGTGATAAATGCACAGTGAGCATTGCATAATGTGAAACTGCTTAGTTTTTTACTGGCAAGCTTGATTCGTTGCAGTACCCAGTCGTCGGCATAAAGCCTGAAATGTTGTGTTGCTGTTGCCAATGTCAGTTGTCATTTCGATTAATGGTGCTTGGCGATCGCCTAATCCACCAGTGAATGTTTTTTGTCTATTCTTAGTAGTATCTGTGCTGGCTTTGAGGGTTTGGCTAAAGTCAACATCTACCCGATAAATCCGAATTCCCAGACGATAGCCATCATTTATCCCAGTACTTTGGACAATTCGACCAGCTTGAATGTAAAACAAATTATTTGAATTGCTTGAACAATCTGGATTACTAATGATGCCATTTTTATTGAAACAATACAGACCAGTTGCCCATGTGGGAGCAGGCATATCTGTAATATTGTTAATTAAATAGTCTTGTGGTCTGCCTGTTATAGGTGGCGTACCCGTTATATCTGAAACCCTTCTAGGTGCAGTAGCAGTTGGAGTTGCAAGTGTAACTACTGTACTTGGCACTGTAGTAATAGCTCCAGTTCTGATGCCATCAATGAATGTTTTTGTCGCTTGGGTTGCAAGTTCCACTCGTCGAGACTGAACGCGGGTTGCTGTTGAGATGACGATCACAGGCGCGATCGCTGCCATTAAAATAGCAACTATAACTATTGCTACTAAAGACTCAATAATCGTAAAACCAGACTCATCAGCAGGGATGATTTGTTGCTGTAGTTCATGCTTAATCATTAACTTATCACCAGCTTCTGATACCAATTTGCATTCAAAAACGTAATTGAAAAATCTTACTCCCCTAAGGTGAAAGTTACAGTTTAGGAGAGTAGTATGAAATTTTAAGATGGGCAGTTACTAGGACGCTGATCGGAATCGATTGCAGCAGTATATACAGGAGGAGTACTAGTATCGGGTTTTTTCGCACACAACAAAGTTTGCACCCATGCATCATCTCGACCAACTTCCCGGAAGTACTCATCTGGCAAATCATTTGGTATGGTTGCCAGTTTTTGGGCTAATAAGTCAGGCGACTGAGATAGTAGTGCTACATCATAACCCCATTGCCGTGTAGGAGCCAGATAGAAAGGAGTTCTGTTGTTGTTGCCTTGAATCTTATACTTAAAATCATCAGATTGAGTTGATATGGATGTGCTAAATGGTGCAGTGGCATAAGCACTTCGTTTAGTCTGGACGAAAGTGCCACTAATCCTAGCTTTAATGGCATCGCCTGTTCCTCCAGTTGGGTTCCAGTTTTCTAAGAAGCGCACAAAGTTGTGTAGACCACCGTTGTCTTCCGTAGGACGCGCTGGGGTATCTCCAGCCACAGCAATTAAATTAAAGGTAGTTTCAGTAGCTGTTTGCAACCAATTATTGTGGGTTCCAGGGGTAATCAGATCATTGTTATCTGGGCTTTGAGGAGTAGCAAAGGGTTGGTTAATTTGTAGAACCGGTTGAAAGCTACTGACAACACCACCAACTATAACTGGCTTCAGCCAGGGCATGAACACATCGGGTGATGGCTGTAATAGTCTTGACCCTGTAGCGGATGTTGTTGACCCTAGAGGAAATTCTTGTACCTTACCAGGTACATCAACTCCTAAGACTTTAAGAGGAGTAATTAACTGACCAGTCGTTGCATTACGTACAAAAGCAATTCTCCGAGGAGCGTTCGCAGGAAAGCATTTTGGGCTGTCTTGATCAAAAGTCGCTGGATCATCAAAGATGTACCCTGTTTTTATTCGATTATTGTCTGGGTCTCCATTTTTACCAACAATTTGATTATTATAAAAGGTGTTACCTCCTCCACCTCCACAGGCTGTCTGGATTGTCCATGCTGTTGTCGCTTTTGTAGGATCACTACAATCTGCTTGGTTTGTTGCAGAGCAAACTTCTGTCAAATAACTCCCTGGTGGTATTTGTAGCGCAATTGGTGTCACAAAGTTGTTGAGGTAGGAACTACCTTGAACCCCTGTTGTAGTTGAGTCATGATCTTTGGGTATGCCTGTGGTGGTGTCACGCCATTGAGCTACGGGGACAAAGCTATTGTATTGTGAGAATTGTGAGAATTCAGGTGGTATAGGTAATGGAGCGTTATAGCTATTACTCCAGTCATAATCTCCCTCATAGCGGTAGCCCAATCTAAAGTTATTAGAAAGTAAGGTAATAGAATCTGCCAACACAGATGCAGGACGCCATTCATCGCCAGTTGTACAGTTAGGTAGTCTTGTGTCATTTGGACGACACGCGAAATTTTGATTGCGCTGTGCTTTGGTACGAGTGTAGAAATTGCTCCAATCATCTGCCAATGCTGTTGTGAACTCTTCTTGCGTATGAAGATTAAAATTCCCCTTAACGTACACAGGCAAATTGGTAGCTAAAATCAACCCTTTCTCTACGTCTCGATAATTATTACTTGTACCACGTCCGATTTTTGAGCCGTTGATGAGCATAATGCCATTAGGACGGCGCGTTGTGTCAAGCGTAAAATCCACTGGGCTTTCAAGTTTTTTCGCCTCTGAATCTGGCTTTGTTGAACTCAAATCTGGCAGTGCATCATCGCGAGTAGCATAGATAATACCGCTATTTGGCAGTAAGTATTCTTGCGCTGGAGTTGCTCCACCAAATGTAGTAGTGCGAAGGGAGTTGATATCTAATACTGTGGTGCGAATTTCTAAAGGTTGTCTGTCTTTTTTTTCAAGATCGTAATCAGTACTTGTAGTGGTTGCTTGATTTGCCTTAACCTGCCTTGCATCTAAAAAGGCAGTTTCTCGAATTGCACCGTGAGGAATAGGAGGTGTACTGGTTACTGGAGAAATACTGCCGTCTAAAATTTGTAGGGCGCAAATTGCAGCATGAATTGTAGATTGTTCCGAAAGAGTACGATTTGCTGCTGTTTTTGCTAAAGCTTTTGCTAGTAGTCCATCATCTATAGAACGTCCAGCTAAATAATCTGCATTAGTTGGATCAGTTATTGGACGTTTTGGATCTCCTTTTATATCTCCTTTTGGATATTTTAATTGGGATTGATAAGTTAATAGCGCCTGATAATCACTGACTGTCTTCGTTGGAGGCCCGTAGACTATGCCGTTGTTGGATAGACCACCTGTAGCTGAACTATTAGCATCTGAAGCCCAAGCTGGAAGTCCTGTTTGATTTTTAGCAGTAGTGCTGTTAGTAGGGACGTAAAAGCTGCTTACACAAGCTATAGGCTGTGGACTTTGCTGGTCGTAACCACTAGCTTTGTAGTGATAAACAGCTGTAGATCGCATCCGCAGATATGGTGTCTTAGTTGGATCGGCAATTTCAGGCCATTTATACTGTATAGAGGAGTAATTAGTTACGGTTACAGAAGAGTAATCATACATCCAATATGGCTTAATAGTCTTTTGTGTGGGTGCTGGAGACTGAGGCACTGGCATCAGATCAGACCAAATTTCTTTGGCAGCTGAAGAGAAGTTAGTACTTGCAGCTGTAAAAGTGTTAGGCAAATAAATCCCAGCACCAGTCACCACTCGTAAACCACCAACAGGGTCTTGTATGGTAGCCGGGACTTGAGCTGCTGCTAGTTCCCAATCTTTATCTCGGTCTGTAGAGCCTAAATCAGCTAGTATTTGTACGCGAGAGCGACGAGTGCGAGGTGTAGAAGGTGTTGCTGGTAGATCCCAGTTAACACCATTAATATTTTGGGTATCTTGGGGATTTGGGCCTACAAATTGGTTTTGATTACTGTCCCACCAGATTTGAGGCAGATTGTTACCAATTACAACCCTGTCACCTAAAGATTGTTCTTTTCCCTCATAGTCTTTTTGTAGTTTAGTCGGTTCCGTTGCACCAGGTGTCAGTTTATTACTGCTTATACTTAGTGTCAAATTAGTGTAACCAGTACCCGTTTTACCATCTGTGGGATCGGTAGGATACATCCAAGGATCTTTGGGGCGTAGGGTATCGCCACTGCCTTGAAGCGGAGTAGTTGTGGCGTATGTACCTAATGCAACTGATTCACTGCTTCCAGAAGGAACTTCTTTGTAAGGTACGCGGCGGGTGCGCTTTTGAAAGTAAAGCTGTAGCTGTTGTTTGCGTATTGCGTCGTTTTCTGCTGTAGTGTAACTTGATAAACCAAGCTTATCCTTTTGTTGTTGAATACCTTTGGTAACTTCTGTAGGATCAGGATCTGTGGTAGCTATTTGGGCGCTAACTAGGCGATTGATACGCTGCGTGTAGGCAAGGCTGTTATAAGCTATGAAGTTCGCTTCGTTTGATGCTGGAGTAGTTGATTTTGCAAAATCGACTTCAACAGGATCGGTGGCTTCTCCTTTTCTAAATAAATGCACTTTAGTGACATTTCCTAAGTCACTTGTATCTGTGAAGCCACCAGCACCCAAATTTCCACCAATTACTATTTTGGCATTGTCGTCATCGTAGAAACAGGATTCCTTACTGCTAACTTGATATAGCTTGACACTATTTGCTGGCGAACCAGTGAGAAAATTACTATTGGTAAAAATTCGTCCATTTAATCTGAAGGTGGGGCCTGGGCTAAGTCCTATATCATCTTCATAAAGAACAGCATTATTTACTACAGGGAGTTGGACACGCTCGTGTTGATACTCTAAAGCAGAAAAGCTTTTATTACCTTTGTAAAGTTCGTACTTAGTATTAGAAGCTGGTGTAGTAGTAATAGGAACAGTTGCTGTGTAGACAAAAAAAGCTTTTTTCAACTTATTGCCCACCTTAAACCAGCCAGTATTACCTACTAAGGTAGCGCTTGTGCCTAGCGTATCTCCACAATCTCCACTGACATTACCAGCAGTCATTGGTAAAGTTCTCGCTTCTAATGGATTTCTGGCATATTTATATACACCAGCGTTTATAGGGGGATTTCTAAAGTAAATACCATAAAGCGTGTAACTATCAAATTTGCCGTTGTTATCGGTATCTAGAGGGTATAACCATGCAGTATTTAGTGTCTTAGCCTTTTCAGCAGTTTCGGTTCTTTTTGCTTGTTGTTCGGTATTTAGAGCCAGTTGAAGTTGAGTTTCATCACCAAATGTATATTCATTGATATTGCTGCTCAAAGTAGAATACAACGCATCATCTGTTGGTGTAGCTCGTGGTAGTCGTCCGTCTTGAAATAGCTTATTTATTTTAGCTCTAGCGCGGTCAATTGCCGGAGTTGCAGCGTTGAGTGCAGCCTCATTTACTCGAACATTACTAGCATTTTTGGAGCGTTCAAAAGAGCGAAATAAAATTGCTGTTGTTAACAGCACTACTACCAAACTTACCATCGCTACTGTCGGCAACAAAAACCCAGCATTCTCTGAGCCGCGTCTTCTTCGAGTTCTAAAAATAGTTCGTAGTAGCCAAATAATTTGCTTGTTAATTGCAGATAAAAACTTCTTGGTAATTTGTCTAAACGTTTTTTGAATTACTTTGAATAGCTGAGGTTTTCGAGACATAGATGCTTCCCTATCAAGTGGTTTATGTATGGCGACCAAATTTTATAGTTTTTATACATCTTCAAGTATGCCTATCAAGTCTTTTTATAGGCATAAAATGAGGCCATATTTATTATTTAATTACTGCATACTATTTGACTAACTTTCAAATAAACTAACTACACCAAAAGACAATTTATTAAAGTTATATCATTTATTAATTATTCATTTTATCCGGAAAATACTGATTTTTTGATAATTATTTGATTTAAGTTCGATAAAAAACAAGAACATAACCTTACAGTAAATTTGCGGAATGTATCTTATCTAAAAGCAAATTTATGAAGATGTTGTTAAGAGAGTAAGCTTATAATACCCATCTGTTAAAGGAAAAATATCAGTTAGGTGCAAAATAATTATATATAGGGGTTTTCACTTCGGTGGAATACTGTCAAAAGCTCACCCTATCTTGACTTTAATCTCTCTCCTTAGTAAAGAAAGGGATTGAGGGTGAGGTTTTATCTTATGTTTAAGGTGAATTATAGTAATAAAATTGGCATAAGCGTTGGTTTCGACTTCGCTCAACCAACTGAGTGGTCGAGAGTTTAGCGAAGTCGAAACTCTTCAAAATAGGTATTTTTTTAATCATAAATCACCTAATTACGTCTACCTACTTATCTTTTTAAATTTTGTATATTCTCAGCAATACTTCATAGCACCGCAGGCAAATTAGCATACACATCATTATTCGTAAATCTAAGAAACTTAATTCCTGCTGATTCAATAAATTCTTGTCTTGCCTGATCGTATTCAGCAGCACCTTATTGAAAATGGCTTTTGCCATCAATTTCTATAGCTAACTTGAATTCAGAACTATAAAAATCTATAACAAACTTATTTCCACTATATTATCGGCGAAATTTACAGGTTTACAACTATCTATCTGTTATTTTCTCCCAAATAAGTTTCTCGGCTTTTGTTATATTTTTGCGTAATAGTTGCCTTTTTTCTATTGCATTATTTTTGTTATAAAGTTTAGTCATTTTTATTTAAATTTCCAGTCCCCTCTCCTTTATAAGGAGAAGGTTAGGGTGAGATCAAGCGATAACTATAAATGTTTATCCAGCCTTGATTGAATTGCTCACAATATAATAACCTCATCCTGCCCTTTGGGCACCCCTCTCCTTATTAAGGAGAGGGGGAGGGGATATAGATTAAGCGCTAAAGTATTTTGCTAGTGGGTGGTAAGCAATAATCGCAGTGGTAGACTGTTCTGGATAAAGTTGTTCACTTTCATCCATATACAAGTTAATCCTGTCAGTCTGCAATAACTCCAGTTGCTTGTATTGGTCTTGGATATTTGGGCAAGCTGGATACCCAAAGCTATACCGTGAGCCACGATAGCGTTGTGCTAATATATCCCGAATATTGTCGGGTTCTTCAGCAGTAAAACCTAACTCTCGGCGGATTCTGGCGTGTGTCCATTCAGCCACAGCCTCTGCCACCTGTACCGCCATACCGTGAAAATACAGATAATCTGTGTATTGATTATCAGCAAACAGCTTTTGGGCAAACTCTGTTGCAATCTCCCCTACAGTTACGGACTGCATGGGAAACACATCAATAATTCCTGACTCCTTGGGTGCAAAGAAATCTGCTATGCACAGCCGCCTTAAAGACTTCTGTCTGGGAAACTCGAAAGTTGCAACCTGTTGTGATTGGTTTTCTGAGTTATATATATGTAGAGAATTCCCCTCGGCTTGACAAGGGAAATACCCGTAAATCACCTGGGGATGCAACAGATTCTCTTCAATAATTCGCTGTTTCCAAGTTTCTAAAACTGGGTAAACTTTCTCAGCTAAGAAAGCCTGATATTCTTCCTTAGATTGTTCTTTTGGTTTGCGGAATTGCCACTGTCCTGCAATCAAAGCTTGTAAATCCAAGTGCCAGAATATTTCCTCAATGGGAATATCAGTAGGTTGCAATAACTGCGTTCCCCAAAAAGGCGGTGTGGGACGTTGAATATCTATCGCCACAGCATCAGAAGGTCTTGTATCTACTTCTTTTGGTTGAGCAGATGCTGTTTTCTCAGTAGTTGTAGTTACTGGTTCTTTGTGACCATTCGTCGAAACTTCAGCAGTTTTGACTTCGTTCAAAAATCCCTGCAAATCTTCCCAGTTACCAGCTGATTTAGCTGGCATTAATTTATCCATGAAGTGCAAGTCAGAAAAGGCATCTTTGCCATAAACAACTTTACCTTTATAGGTATTTTGGCAATCTTCATAGACAAACTTGGGAGTCAACGCTGCACCACCTAATATCACGGGGATACTAATTCCCTTTTCGTTGAATACCTCCAAGTTCTCTTTCATGAAGGCGGTGGATTTTACCAGCAAACCACTCATGGCTATACAATCAGCTTTGTGCTGTTCGTAAGCGTTGATGATGTTTTCCACTGGCTGCTTAATTCCCAGGTTAATCACCTTGTAGCCGTTGTTGGATAAGATGATATCCACCAAGTTTTTACCAATGTCGTGGACATCGCCTTTCACTGTGGCAATGATAAAGGTTCCTTTGGCATTGTTGCCTGATTCTGATTTTTCCATGAACGGTTCTATAAAGGCAACCGCCGCTTTCATGGTTTCGGCAGATTGCAAGACGAAGGGTAGCTGCATTTGTCCAGAACCGAATAGTTCCCCGACAACTTTCATGCCATCTAGCAGGAAGGTGTTGATAATTTCTAAGGGGGGATGTTCTTCTAAAGCTTTTGTCAGATGTTCTTCTAAGCCTATGCGTTCGCCGTCGATGATATGGCGTTTGAGACGTTCTGGGATGGGAAGACTTTCATCTAAGGAGCGATCGCGTTTTGTCGTTACCCCGGCAAACACTGTGGTAAGCTCTCCCAAAGGATCGTAAACGCAAACATTATCCTCAAACTTCCGTTCGTCATAAATCAACTGCCGACAGATTTCTTGATGGCGTGCCTCAATCTTCGATAGCGGTAAAATTTTGTTAGCGCTGACAATGGCTGCATCCATTCCTGCCGTCGTCGCCTCGTGCAAAAACACCGAGTTCAGCACCATCCGTGAGGCTGGATTCAAACCAAAGGAAATATTGGAAACACCCAAAATCACATGACATCCAGGTAATCCTTCACGAATTCGCCGAATGGATTCAATTGTCGCCTTACCGTTTTCTCGGTCTTCTTCAATCCCGGTGGAAATGGGTAACGCTAGGGTATCAAAGAATATTTCTGTGGGAGGTATGCCATATTCTACAGCTTGACGGTAGGCACGCTCTGCGATCGCAAACTTTTTGTCTGCTGTTCGCGCCATCCCATCTTCATCGATAGTACCAATGACTACACCAGCCCCGTATTTCTTCGCTAACTCCAGCACCTTCAAAAAGCGTGGTTCCCCATCTTCGTAGTTGGTGGAGTTCAGCAAACACTTACCACCGGCAATCTTTAAACCTGCCTCCATCTTTTCCCATTCGGTGGAGTCAAGCATTAAGGGTAGTGTCACATTATTAACAATGCGCGAAACTAATTCGTGCATATCGCGCACGCCGTCGCGTCCCACATAATCGACGTTGACATCAAGGATGTGTGCGCCTTCTTTTACTTGCGCCCTCGCCATTGAAACGAGTCCATCCCAATCTTCCGCATTTAGCAAATCGCGGCACTTCTTGGAACCACTGGCGTTAAGACGTTCGCCGACAATCAAGAAGGAATTATCTTGGTCGTAGGGCTGAGTGGTGTAAATTGATGCTGCTGCTGGTTCTAAGCTAGGATGTCTAACTTTTGGCTTCAGACCTTTAGCAAGTTCTGCCAATTGTTGAATGTGTTCTGGACGCGTCCCACAGCAACCCCCAATCACTTGGACACCCAAATCTTCAACAAAATGCATCAACGACATCCGTAATTCCAACGGTGTCAGGCGGTAGTGCGCTTGACCGCCGACGTTTTCAGGTAAACCCGCGTTGGGTATACAGGAAACGATGAAAGGTGAATGTTCTGCCAGATACTTGATATGTGGTTTCATCAAGTCTGGGCCAGTGGCACAGTTTAGACCGAGAATATCTATTGGGTAATGTTCCAGAATTGTCAGCACAGCACTGATTTCTGAACCAACCAACATTGTGCCCATGCTTTCCATTGTCACAGACACCATCAACGGACGGCGATCGCCTTTTTTGGCAAACACTTCTTCAATTCCATTCAGCGCCGCTTTAATTTGCAGCACATCTTGGCAAGTTTCCACCAGAAATAAATCGACACCACCATCCCACAGCGCTTCTGCTTGTTCGGCAAAAGTAGCTTTCATGGTGTCAAAGTCAATATGTCCCAAGGTAGGGAGTTTCGTTGTGGGGCCGATAGAACCAGCCACAAACCGGGGTTTTTCTGGCGTGGAAAATTCCGCAGCGACACGCTTGGCTAATTCTGCGGCTGTCTTGCTGAGGTAGTAGGCTTGGTCTGCCAAGTCATATTCTGCCAGCACTAGGGAGGTACTGCCAAAGGTATCGGTTTCAATGACATCAGCACCAGCAGCGAGAAAGTCACGGTGAACCTTAGCCACAGCTTCGGGTTTCGTGTGGACTAAGTATTCGTTACAACCTTCATACTGTGGGCCGCCGAAGTCTTCAGCAGTCAGGTTTTGAGTTTGCAGGTTGGTTCCCATCGCCCCGTCGAAAACGAGGACTGGGCTATCTGGACTACGTAGGCGTTCAAGGAAAGGATGAGTCATATTTTCCTAGAAGAATTTGGGTCAGTCGTATAATATTCGACTTACTTTATTATTTTCCCAAATTGTGATATTTTTGGCAGTTTTTAATCAAGCGATGACAGAATTAGCGACTTCCAAATAAAAAAATATCCCAAAACTGACCAAAAATCCTCTCTATTTCTCCTCTGTCTGTGTTCTCTGCGTTTCTATGGTTCGTAATTTATTTCTTGGAAATCCCTGATAATTTCAAGTATAAAGTTCTAATTCTCTCTTAGTTTGAGATTTTGGCTTTGATTTTTCTTTCATCCATTAAAGTGATGAAAGAGCGTTAGAGTGCGTCAAATCAACTTCCATCCCACTGTAAAGGAGCTGAAAGTTGCTGAGATGGAAATAATTCTAGTTTTAGGTCAAAGCGCTGTAGGAGAAAGAGCCATCTGCAAAAATAAAATTCTCAAACCCAGCCGTGGACATGAGACTGAGATTTCCATTGTTATTGAAGGTAATGTTAGCAGGATTAAGGGCATTGCCTGAAATCACACCTGAAATGGTGAGTTCAGAACGATTGAAGGTACTGAGGTCAAGAGTATCCCAGCCGCACCCGCCATCAACAGTTGCAACACCAAAACCTTTAAAGTAGTCATTCCCATTCCCTAGATCAATGTTGCTCTCACCACCGATAGTGACTTTCTGTTGAACTGTATCTATGGTACTGGTGGCAATAATGTCATCATTGCCATCGCCAGTCTTGATGGTTCCCTGTCCATAAATGCCATAGGCAGTATCACCAATTGTTACTGTCGCCTGACCAGTAAGGATGTCACGACCATTACCAGTATTAATGACTCCATCATTGAAGATGCCATAAGCAGTGGCGTTTTTTCCTGAGCTATTCCCATAACCTGTAATTGTGTCGTTGCCACACTCTGTAGTGATGGTGGCATCTTTAATGTTCTGGATGCCAATACCAGTACCACTGTTGCCGATAGAGTCGTTACCGTTACCGCCGTTGCCGCCAATACCTGTGCCAGCGATCGTGTTATTTCCGTCCCCGGCATTCAGA
>NZ_CAXTNP010000137.1:0-5866 GCF_964245575.1 uncultured Nostoc sp.
GTAGTGGGGAACTTGGGCAAGCTGGGGAAGCTGGGGGATAATAACTACTAACTCCTGTACAGACGCGATTAATCGCGTCTGTACTCCTATAACTCTTGTACAGACGCGATTAATCGCGTCTCCTAACTAACCTTGGAATATATCCCAAAACAGCATTAGAGAAATCAGCAACAACATCACACCAGCTGATTTTTCTACAGTTTTTGGGCTGACTCGACTAGCAATCCAACTACCTAAAAGCACACCTAATAAGCTGGTGGTTATCAGCGCAGCCGCCGATCCGATAAATACCACCCACGGCGAATGAGATTCTGCACTCATTAACAGGGTAGATAACTGAGTTTTATCTCCAATTTCTGCTAGAAAAATGGTTACAAAAGTTGTACCAAAAACTACTAACGCTGATTGCTGCTTTTGAGGACTATCGACAACTACAGGCTGAACTGGCTGGGCGATCGCAGGAGTTAAGTTAAAATCAGTGCTGTCTTTGAGTTTTAGCTCAATCTCAGTCTCAGATATGTCATAAATGTCCAAAGGAGCAGAGTCAAGTTTCACAGGCAGTAGTTTTGTTGCTAGGTTGCTTTCATATTTCTATCATATTCTCAGATTGTTAATAAATTGCAACTCCACAGATGGAGATAAAAAAATTATGGAGTGTCTTTGCGTCCTTGCATACTGCTCACAGCCCAACAGCTTGATTGAAGCGTAATATTTCCAGACTGCGATCGCCGTGTACTCCTTCTATTTGCTGGCGACAGCAGTCAATGGCAAAATCGTTAACTTCTTCTGGTTCAACCCCATACATATCTTGAAACACTTCTGATTCCACACGGCAGAAGCGAGGACGATTTGAGTAGATGCGGCATTCTCGCGTGGTATGGTCGAAGTTAACGCACCATCCATCTTCACCTACCATGCTGAGGTAAAGTTCTAGTTCTGGTGGAGAGAGGTACTTATCCAAATCTGGACGATCTGCTGGATCAAGATTACAGCAGGCTCCACATTGTTTTACACATTGCCAAGTTGCCATTTTGTATTAGGGAGTGGGGAGTAGGGGATGAGGCGAGTAACGCATGATCTAGAATCGGTCACGGTCTTTGTACATTGGCAAAGCCCAGGATGCTCCATGACAACCTACTTTGGTGCAGGGTACAGTATCCACCTTGCCAATTTCCACTTTTGAATAGATGACACAATTCGCCTCTACCGTCTCTGCTTTCGCGGCTACAGAGAAACCAAATGAAGCGATCGCGCTTGTGACTGCTAAAAGCAAATTTTGAAGCTTCATGTTAAAAATGTATCGTGATTATTCAGGAAAATAACGAATCAGAATTGGTAAGCCGATCGCGAAGTGCCACTCTCAGTCACAGATCAGAAGTTCTTGCATCATGTGTCATATTTTATGACGCTGCATATACCTCGCGAAGCTTTTTATTTTTCTCTGATACCCCAGTTTATTGAGCCGATACGTAACATCCACTCATTAGGGCACAATATCTGAGAAGTCCCCTGGACGATGCTTATTTACGAAAGAATCAGCGTTTAAAACATTGTGCCTTAACCAAATAATGCGGGTTTCAGGTTTATCGGCTACCTTTTAATACATCCTCTCAGTACCCTCTGAATTGGATTGTTTGTCCAGATAGCAACTATTTCTTACAATCCTCTGAACCCCCTGTATAAACAATCGATTGGTAGCGTCCTTCCTCTGTTCGGATCGTTACACAATAGTTAGTTCTGCCTTCTAGCCAGTAGCCGTAGCCCGAATCATCACTCTTGACCCATCGATAGCCCCGTTCTTTCACTGTGTTTTCTGCCTGTCCTGCCCTTGCCCCCACTAAATCACTTAATTGAGAGACGGTAGTACCCGCCTCAGGCTGACGCCTAGCAGCAGCCCTACGATTTCTGTTACCTGAGTTTTGTCTATAGGAAGCTGTATCCCAATAGACATAAATCGACTCATTGGCGAGGCGATAAATCTGTCCCTTGTCACCCAGTCCAGTTTGTCGATAGGCAGCATCACCATTTTGATCGCGATAATTGCCGGGTCGATTTCCCTCAGGCAGCAGGTCATAGCGACGACCATTTTCCAGTTCAATGCTAACCGCACCCTGCCGTTGGGAAAAGGTACACCGACCAGAGGATGTGGCGCGGTCTTGTCCTTTTGGGAACACATCACAACGGGCATTCACGGTATCGGCTTTGACAGATACGGGAAAACTTAAAGAAGTGATCGCCAGTGCTACCGCTAAAAATAAATTTGAAGATTTTATTGCCATAAAGCTCCTGAGTCATGACAACGAAGATGACATTTTATATCATCCCCTAAATGTATATTTGCTAGTTGACATTTGCAAATCCTTCTTAAACGGACAAGGGGGAAATTAATTTCCAATGCCCAACACTTCGACTCCTTTCGACTTCTCTACGAGACGCACTCGCGTTCGCTCAAGGCAAGTCGAACTGCGACTGCGCTCACCCTAAACTCAGTACAAGTGCCCCATCCCCCATGCCCAATCCCCTTATTTTACGTTTTTATGTCTTTTCTTATAATTTTGTTAAGTAAATTAAATCTAACAGGCCATAGCCAGATATGATCGATTGCGGGTTTTGTAACTAAGTTATTGAATTTTTTAAGACAATAGGGAGGAGAAGAGGAAAAATGTTTGACGCTGTGTCTGACTTGTTTAACGCTTTTACCAGCATCAATTGGGAAGTTATTTTCCAATTACTTTCCGTGGCGCTAATCGTCATTGCTGGGCCAGTGGTAATCTTTTTGCTGGCATTTCGCAACGGCAACTTATAAGATTTATGAGTGCTGATTGAGAGTTAGGAGTGAGGAGTTAGGAGTGAGGAATTAAATTTTATTCTCAACTCATAACTCATAACTCATAAATCAGCATTCACAGTGTCACTCTCATAAGTGATAAGTTAATTAAGAACTCCAAACTCCTAACTTATAACTCCTAACTCCTAACTGATAACGCCTGAAGGGCAGCTTGAATAATACTGTCATACTGTGGCTGAGAGATATCAACTTCTTTGGCGTTTTGACGATTAGTGCCCAGTAAACCGATTATATGTCCTGGCTGCATAGCTAAAACTTTGCCTTCAGAGTTTTTAATTCTTAATTCTGCTTCAATACCATTTTTATAGAAACCACAAGTATACTGTCGCTGGTTGTATTCAAAAGT
The DNA here is from genome assembly GCF_964245575.1 of uncultured Nostoc sp. Lineage (GTDB taxonomy): Bacteria > Cyanobacteriota > Cyanobacteriia > Cyanobacteriales > Nostocaceae > Nostoc. The sequence goes on from NZ_CAXTNP010000137.1 coordinate 3,195, forward strand.
GGTGCTTGACGGGGTAGGTGGCGAAGTAAAAAATTGTTGAAGCTGAATTGGCAGCCTGACACCTATTAACTCTAGCTCAATCGTGGTGTTACCGTTAAAGTAATTTTCTCGTAGTTTGTAAGCGACATCCACTCGCGGTGGTAAGCGAAAATAGTCGCCCCAACGCCAAGCGATCGCTTTAATTTTATACTCGTGATTATCAACAGTTTGGGCAATTGTCAGTTTAATGTGGCCTTTACCGACGATTTTTTGCTCAACCACTTGAACATTAGGTGTCCAGAAAACTGGATCGGGGTTGTCCATACCGCAGGGGTGTAGAGCATTAAGCTGTTGATAAAGCTGCTGATTGATGTGATTGAGGTTGACTTCGGCATCAATTTTGAGCAGAGGCTTGAGATGCTGGGGTTCAAGACACTGGTTAGCAAACTCAATCAAACGCGATCGCAACACCTCTAAATTCTCTGCTGGTAGAGAGAATCCCCCGGCTGCTTTGTGTCCGCCAAATTTTCCTAGTAAATCGTGACAATATTCCAAAGCTTCAAACACATGAAACTCTGGAATTGAGCGTGCAGAACCGCGTATATGTCCCTCACCCTCATAAGTACCGATGAACACGGGAACGCCGTAGCGTTCTACCAAGCGGGAGGCGACAATCCCAATAACGCCATGATGCCAATTGGGTTGAACAACAATTAATACACGGTCTTGCTGTAGAGATGCAACAAATTCTGTCTCCACATAAGCGATCGCTTCTTGTTCAATTTGCTCACACATTAGCTGGCGAGAGGCGTTGACTTGTTCGCACTGCATCGCTCTTTCCAGCGCCACCCCCATATCATCTGTAGTCAGCAATTCAATCACAGTTTGGGGATTACCAATCCGACCAATAGCATTAATTCGCGGCCCCAGGCGAAAACCGATATCTTCAGGCTTCAGGGATTTGGGATTTGAGGAGTTAGGAGTTAGAAGTGAGGAGTTAGGAATATTAAATTTTTTCTCCCCCGCTTCCCCTGCTCCCCCTGCTCTCTCATCTCCCCTCGCGTGTACGCCGCCTACCTGAATTAACGCCTGCACTCCAGGTAAGTTGGATTTGGGTAAATGCTGTAAACCACGTTTCACCCAACGACGATTTACACCAGTTAAGGGAGCTAAATCTGCGATCGTTCCCAGTGTAAACAGTGCTAGCATCGGCTGAATCAAGCCCTTAGTTTCCCCTAGTTGTTGTGCTAGAGACACTGCTAAAATATAGGCAACACCAACACCAGCAACACCCCGATAAGGTGAGGATTCAGCTATTAGTTTAGGGTTGAGGATAGCATTAGCTGGCGGTAATTTTTGGGGGATATCGTGGTGATCGGTAATAATAACCGCAAGACCAAGTTCTCTAGCTCTCGCAACTGGTTCAAACGCAGAGATACCATTATCGACAGTGAGAATTAATCCCACACCTTCGCTGTGGAATTCTTCAACTATACGTTTATTAATACCATAACCTTCGTGCATCCGGCTGGGAATAGCATAATCTACTTGTGCGCCTAAAGTGCGGAGACTACGTAAAAGTAGAGCAGTGCTGGTCATCCCATCAGCATCGTAGTCACCACAGATAGCAATTTTTGTTTGAGAAGCGATCGCATTTTGTAACAACTCCAGACTAATCGCTAAATCTGGGAAATCTTCCAACGGCGAAGGCAAAACTAAGGACTCTGGATTTAAAAATGCTTGCGCCTGTTCTGGTGTTTCTATACCCCGATTAATCAACAACTGGCTGACAATCGGTGAAATATTTGTCAAAGCTGCCAGATTTTGGGCAAATTCTGGTTTTTGCTGATAAATTTGCCAGCGCTGATTAGGTAAGCGTCGGCGAGGCTTTGAGAGTTCAGATACAGGTCGGTCTAGCACAATAAAAGTTAGGAGTTTTCAGTAGAGACGCGATTAATCGCGTCTGTACAGGGCGATTAATCTGTACAGGGCGATTAATCGCGTCTGTACAGGGCGATTAATCTGTACAGGGCGATTAATCTGTACAGGAGTTAGGAGTTTTTAATTAAAAGTTGTTTCTTAACTCATAACTAATAACACTATTTGCTATCTAAAACACGTTAATCCTACCATCATCCATAATATATAACGAGCGATCGCCTGGAGCGCGCGAAGTCGGACGGAGTTCCAGCCGCAATGTGCCAAAGTTAGGTTTTGAGACTATTGCTTGTAGTGACAAACCCGTTTCGCTCCAAAATATCAGAGATGTATTTGGTTCTGTACCCTCTATTTGTTCTAAATTTAATTTCTGTCCTGGACTTAAAGATATTGCGTCAGTCCCAGAGGGTTTTTGGATTTTAATCAAGTTGGGTGTGCTATTTAGAACCTCAACCTGGATGCGTTGTCCAGGGGTAAACTGAATTGGGTGCGGCCCACACTTAGAAGCACATGTTCCAGCCAGGGTAGCACTGGGATTATTGATGGATGCTGTGAGAACGGTAACTGCAATTAAGGCAAACGACAAAGGCTTAAACCTAATACACAGTATAAATACTTAAATAAAATTTTACTGTGGTTAAGTACTGTCAAGCCTCAGCATATTTTCTCGAATTAAGCTTGAAATAGAAATCTACAATTTACGCACGAACATAGCTTGAACTTATACAAGGAAGTAGTCTGCCTCGTGACGGTAG
>NZ_CAXTNP010000137.1:5966-20582 GCF_964245575.1 uncultured Nostoc sp.
ACGGTAGCGGTCTGACTCGTGACGTTAGCGGTCTGACTCGTGACAATGGGGAAGAGTCACTAATGCCCAATACTTCGACACTTCTCTACCTTGGGCTGCGCCCTAAGCGTAGCTATGCCGCAGGCTTTACGGCAAGACTTCGGCGTGAGCGCTCGCTTTTGTCCCTTGCAAACTACTCTGCATACGTGTCAACTTAACGTAAAAGTTATGTCCCGCAAGAAACATCTGTTCTTTGCTAATAGCGAAAGTAATCTAAAGATTACTTAAAATATCACTAAAAATCTTTAGTCTACTGAAGTAGACTTTAGCTATTAGCCTTGAACTAAAGTTCAAAGTGAGTGACGAAGCCAATAGTTAAGTTATTTCTAACTTAAGTTGACACCAATGACAACTGTGCTACCCTTCCACTAAAGTATTTGTAAGCTAAACCACATCTAGTGTTGCATATCTAAAATTTATATAACTCGTGTGGGGTGGGCAGGGTTCGACTGAGCGCTCACACCGAAGTCGAACCCTGCCCTAATTATGCAACTTTTATGTGGAATAACTTATCAAGCTTAAAGTTAAACGTTTTACGCTCTTTTCTTTGTTTTTGTAAGAAATGCAACCTCATCAAAGACGCTACACCCAGCCTTGTTTCCCCAAAAGAGTACACAAGTAAATATGCAATCTTTTATGCGTAACAGCTTAGAAGTGTAATGTCTCTTTAACCAAAGCGTCCACTGATATAATCTTCAGCTTCTTTGGTTTGAGGAGAACTGAACATTTGGACTGTAGGATTAAACTCAACTAATTTTCCACGACGTTTGCCATGCTCATCAATTTCTGTATTGAAGAAAGCGGTGAAATCGGCCACTCTAGAAGCTTGCTGCATATTGTGAGTTACCATAATGATGGTGTATTGCTGCTTGAGTTCTAAGCAGAGTTCTTCTACTTGGCGGCTAGAAATTGGGTCGAGAGCAGAACATGGTTCATCCATCAATAATACATCTGGCTTCATGGCGATCGCTCTTGCTATGCAAAGCCGTTGCTGTTGTCCACCAGATAATGCAGTTCCCTTCTCTTTGAGTTTATCCTTGACTTCATCCCAAATAGCAGCGCGTCTGAGGGAATCTTCCACCAATTCATCAATGTTACCTTTATAACCGTTAGCACGCGGCCCAAAGGAAATGTTTTCGTAGATTGACTTGGGGAAAGGATTCGGTCTTTGAAAAACCATCCCAACTTGGCGGCGTAATTTTACAGAATTTATCTTGGGATCGTAAATATTGCGATCGCGATAATTCAGTCTACCCTCTACCCTAGCTCCAGGGATTAAATCATTCATCCGGTTGAAGCAACGCAGTAAGGTACTTTTCCCACATCCTGAAGGGCCAATAAAAGCAATAATTTGTTTTTCAGGAATCTTTAGGTAGACATCTAAAAGTGCCAGAAATCCCCCATAAAAGACTTTCACCCCTTCAACATTGAATACGCCCTTGTCTTGGTCTATTGTGGCGCTATCTGATTTACTTCTACTATTGCTATAAGTCATTTGGTTGAACTCCAATATCTGTGAATGTATCTAATTAGATATTTAATTACCTAACTTATTGAGAAGCGTTGTCGAATATAAATTGCTACACCATTTAAAACTAAAATCAAGATTAACAACGCAATAATTGTGGCTGCTGCTGCACTAGCAAAACCCGGTTCAGGACGAGTTATGTAACTGTAAATTTGAATGGGTAATGCCATAAATCTCTGAAACAAACCAGGGTTAAAGGTGAGAAAACCCACAGCACCTACAACAATCAGAGAGGCTGCATCACCAATAGCGCGGGATACAGAGATAATCACCCCCGTCAAAATACCAGGAACAGCGTATGGTATGACATGATTGCTGATAGTTCGCCATTTTGTGACACCTAATCCGTAAGAAGCATTTCTCAAGGAATCTGGGACAGCGCGAATTGCTTCTCTAGCTGTCACAATAATTACTGGTAAAGACAACAAAGATAAAGTCAATGCACCGGAAATCAAAGCGGGGCCAAACCCAAGCAAATAATTGAAAACTCCTAAACCTAGTAATCCATAGACGATAGAAGGTACACCCGCTAGATTACTGATATTAATCTCAATAATCGCTGTCCACCAAGCTTTAGGTGCATACTCTTCTAGATATAAAGCTGCTCCTACACCAATGGGAACAGTGACTAAAATCACAACCAGCCCTAAAAGAATGCTGCTGATAATTGCAGGACGAATACCACCTTGGTCAGGAAAACGAGAAGGAGTTTCCGTGAGAAAGCCGGGTGACAAAAATCTGCCTAATCCGTCTTTAAAAATATCAAAAAGTAGCAACGCTAGGATAAATAAACCAATCAGCAATCCTAACAAAAAAAGTACTTCAAATACTTTGCCTAATGTCTCCCTACTTTCAACATTATCGGTAAATTCTGCCGCAGAATCTAGAGAATCATTTTGTTGATAACTTGTAGCCATATCTATTTAGTTTAGTCGTATTTTTCTTTAAAGCGATTAGCAATCCAGTAACTAACAATATTCAAAGCAAGGGTAAGTAGAAACAGAACAGCGCCTACAGCATATAATGTCTTGAAATTGAGACTACCACGCGGACTATCTCCACCAGAAATTTGTGCCATGTAAGCTGTCATGGTTTCTATTGATTCCGCAAAATTAATAGTTAGTCTTGGTTGTTGTCCGGCGGCGATCAGGACAGTCATTGTTTCACCCACAGCTCGAGAAATACCCAAAATAATCGAGGCTATGATTCCAGAAAGCGCAGCTGGTAGAACTACTTTAAAAATGGTTTCCAGTTTAGTGATACCTAAAGCATAAGATCCTTCTCGCAAAGAACGTGGAACTGCTCGGATAGCATCTAAGCTGATAGAACCAACAGTAGGAGTAATCATTACCCCCATCATTAACCCCGCACTCAAAGCGTTGAATATTTCCAGAGGGATAAAATTCCGCAGCAATGGTGTAAGAAACAACAGCGCAAAGTAACCATATACTACTGTGGGTATTCCTGCTAAAAGTTCTACTGCTGGACGTAAAATTGCAGCCACTTTCGGTTCAGCATATTCACTCAAATAAATAGCAGAAGATAAACCCAAAGGAATAGCAACTGCCATTGCAATAGCTGTAGTCAAGAAAGTGCCATTAATCAATGGCCAAACGCCAAAATGTCTATTAGCAAATAAAGGCGTCCATTTAGTATCAAGAAAAAATTGGGCAAAGGAAACTTCTTGGAAAAAACCGAATGTCTCCTGAAAGATAATTACAACAATCCCAAAGGTAGTTAAAACTGAAACTAAAGCACAAGCAAATAAAACTGCCGCAACAATCTTTTCTGAGATATCTTCAGATGGATTTTTATCCAGTGACTGTCTGGATAATAGATAAGGCTCGTCTTGAGAATTGGTATTTTGCATAAACAGTTAAGTTTTAACTACACTCAGACTACAATGACTGAGACTTTATTTAAATAAAGTTTGTGATCGGTTCACCTGGTTTTGCTTTTTTAAACTTTGTCCCAGTTTCACCAGTAGCAAATTTTTGTTTGACTTTGAGGTAAGCTTCATCAGGTAATGCTACATAACCAACACTATCTACCCACTTCCAAGAATTTTCTAGATAAAAATCTACAAATTCTTTTACTGCTGGCTTAGTATCTAAGGATTTTTTACTGACATAGATAAACAGAGGACGAGACAAAGGTGTATAGATATTTTTTATTACATTATCCACTGGAACTGGTTTTTCACACTTGCCTGTGGGACTTTCTACAGCAACTAGATTGAGTTTATCTTGATTTTGAATGTAGTAAGATATCCCTACATAACCCAAGGCTGATACATCACCTGACACTCCTTGAACGAGAAGGTTTTGATTCTGAGTGGCAGTGTAGTCTGTACGGCCATTCTTGGCTTTGCCAGTCACAGCTTGAGTCATATAATCGAATGTTCCTGTATCAGAAGATGGAGCATACAGCTTCAGCTTTTCGTTAGGAAATTTGGGATTAACTTGATTCCAATTCAATATTTTGCCGTCTGATTTGCCGCCCCAAATTTTACCCAGTTCCTTAATAGTTAGACATTTGGCAAAGTTATTTTGGCGGTTTGCAATCACGGCGATGCCATCTAAAGCTATAGGCAACTCTACAAATTTAATATTCTTACTTTGACATTTTTTGATTTCTTCATCTCTAATGGTGCGAGAAGCACCAGCTATATCAAGATCGCCATTACAAAATTTACTGAAACCACCACCAGTACCACTTGAGGCAACGCTTACTTTAGCTTCAGGTTTTACTTTACCGTATTCTTCTGCAACTGCTAAAGAAATAGGAAAACCTACAGCTGCACCATCAATACTCACCTGACTTTTCTTTTCCTCATTACTGCTACAAGCAGTGATACTGCTGGCAATAATCATTAAAAATGTTAGGAAAAGGCTATCTTTAAATCGGTTACAAAAGCTCATAAATTATCAATTGAGATAAAGTGAGTGCGAATTGCTTATGCTTGGCTATTTACAAGTAGATAATGCTGCATGAAAAAATAGATATCATGCTTTCTTCGCAGCTTGAACTTTGTCAAAAATTGCCCCTTCTCCAAAAAACTTTTTCTGAATAATATCCCAACCACCTAAATCTTGAGATGTGAATAAAGTTTTAATTGGCGGATGTTGTGATGCTACTTCTTGGGTAACAGTGGGGTTAACAGGACGATATTGTAATTTTGCAAATTCCCGTTGAGCTTCTGTTGAGTAAAGGAAATCAACAAATGCTTGTGCAACTTCTCTTGTACCGTGCTTATCTACGTTTTTATCGACTATAGCTACAGGATTATCAATGGAAATATTGACTTGGGGTACAACATAAGGTAACTTAGTCCCATTTTTACCCGCCAAAATCACCTCATTTTCGTAGTTGATCAAGACATCTCCCTGACCTTTTTGGAAGAATAAATCGCTAGCCTCACGGGCATCTTTTGTCAGAATAGGAGTATTTTTATAAACTTTGGTGACATAATCTAGCGCTGTGGCTTCGTCACCTCCCGTTAGACTCACCGAACCCCAAAAAGCCAAGAATTCCCAGATAGCAATACCAGAAGTTTTTGGGTTAGCCGCAATCACTTTCACGCCATCTTTTGCCAAGTCTGCCCAAGTATTGATGCCTTTTGGGTTGCCTTCGCGGGTGACGATCGCAGCAACCGATCTACTCACAATACCACTTCTCGGTGATTTTATTTCCCAACCTGATTTAATTAAACCTGCTTGTTGAATTTTGTTGACATCCAGGGGAAGTGCCAAATGTACTATATCTGCTTCTTGCGAACCTGCAATAACAGCACCCGCTTGAGCTACAGAACCTCCATAACTTTGCTCAAATGTGACGTTTTGGTTATGTTCTTGCTTCCACTTTTGGACAAATTTGGGGATTATCTGGTCATGAGCTGCTTTGGTAACAGAGAAAGAAACGAGTTTTAAATTGACATCATTTTTGCTAGCTGAACTGCTTCCAGAGCAGGAGGCAACTGCGATACTCAAAAAAGTACCTATGAGAAACAGACTCACAAAGCTTTGCACAGTGTGTCCATTCAACCAACTTCTAATTGTGTGTTTATACCAGAGTTGTATAGTCTGCAAACCTTTCATGGTATAAGCCTGCATTCCCTCACTTAGGAATTTACTTAGTTGTGTCAGTTGTTGCAACTTGCTCATCAGAATACACCCCTAAATCTACGGCATTTCTAGACGAATACCGTAATTAAAAGAATTATAGGATATATAGAACATTAGTTCTCATCTGGTTTCAATTTTTTTTATTAAGTCAGGAATTTCTCATCAAAGTAGCAAAGGTAGGGTATAAGCTTTGCACTCTGCTTAACTCTAAAAAGCTGATTTATTTACGGACTACATACATTATTAATGTATAAAATACTTACAACAATTTGTTACTAACAATTGGGAAAAAGCCAAAAATTTTTCCCGCTTTTGTCCGTAAAAGACCAAGACCAGTACAACTTCACAGACCCAGAATCTCGGATTATGATAAATAGCCGAGATCAGGGATTTAAGCAATATTAGTTGAGTTGATGAGTTAAGCAATTCTAAAAAATCGATATAATTCGTAAGACAGGTATAAGTATCTTCACTAGTGATTGCGTTGTCTACTCTACCCGTATTGGCACAACCAGTTTAGGATAGACTAAAAGCACTTTTTGCGAAAAATGGTAGAAAAAATTACAGCTGTGTTTAATGGCAAAGTATTCTATCCGGCTGAACCGATCGCACTGCCAATTAATACCCGCGTGCGAATTAGTATTGAAATTTTAGCGCCTGGTGAACATGAAACGGTATCATTTCTGCAAACGGCGCGATCGCTCAACTTAGATGGGCCACCTGATTGGTGTACCAATATAGATAAATATTTATCCGGTAAGTAAACTTTCCATGCATTCTGAAGTCTTTCTTGATACATCATTTGCGATTGCCTTATCTGCGCCGAGCGATCGCTTGCATGACCGAGCCTTACATCTGGCTAAAATGTTACAAGCAGCAGAAACTCGTTTGGTGACAACACAGGCAGTGATGTTGGAAATTGGCAATGCCTTATCCCAACAACCTTATCGTCAAGCGGCAATCATATTATTAAATTCTCTAGTAGCAGACTCCAAAGTAGAAATTGTTCCCCTTTCCCAGGAACTCTACGAACGTGCTTTTGAGCTATATCGGGAACAAATAGAGAAAGAATGGCGATTTGGGGATTGCGTATCTTTTATAGTAATGCAATATAGCGGCATCACTGAAGCACTGACTGCTGATGAGCATTTTCAACAAGCAGGTTTTCGAGCATTACTACGAGAAAATTTGCCTTAAAAATTGGGAATTGGTGATTGGGAATTGGGAATTAGGGACAAGGAGAATTGGGGACTTTGGGGTTAGACTTGTTGCAAGTTCTCACCTCTTGTCCCCCACTCCCCACTCCTTATTATTTCGTTACAATTGGCATGTGCTTTAGGCATTCAAGAGTTATCAGCCATGAAATTGATTTTCGATCCACCGATTCCTGTAAAAATTCAAAAGATGAAGGAACGGGTGCGGTGGATGCATCCAAGTTTTGTACAACGGGGAATTGATCAAACCAGCATAGTTATTGACGATCGCACAGAAGATAGTCCAGAATTTTCCTTTATGGTTATCGGTGATTCTGGCACTAAATCCCATTATCGGCACCACCCCCAACGAAAAGTTGCCGAACTAATGCTGACTCACCGCGATGATTGCAGTTTTGTGTTGCACACAGGCGATGTAATTTATGTGGTTGGTTCCCAAGAGTATTATTCAACAAACTTTATTGAGCCTTACCGGGAATTTCTTGTCGGTGGCGACAAACCAAAAGACATTCCTTATGACCGCATGGTGTTTAATATGCCATTCTTGCCAGTACCAGGTAATCATGATTACTACGATGTACCGTTGATGTACCGTTTATTTACTGGAACAACATCTTCATTGCGTCGCTTGCTGCGCTACAAAGATATCGAGATTGGCTGGCATGGATCGTATCAAGGTAATGCTTATGCACGAGCATTTATGGACTACACCCAGGCGATCGCTTCCCCACAAGAGTTAGAACGTCATTTAGATCGACACTATACTGCTAAAACCGATACAGGGCGCTGTTTGCGTTACGAACCTGGACAGTTTACCCGCTTACCCAATCGCTATTACACCTTTCGTTATGGCGGGATTGATTTTTTTGCTTTAGATTCCAACACCTTTAATACACCATCACCCTTACCTGCAACTCAAGAGGGAGAAATTTACCGCCGCCAATTACAAAAGCGTCGCCAGGAAATAGATCGAGAAGAATTGCAGATATTGGAAATATATGATCGCCTCAACCCCGATAAACCCACCGACGCGGAACAACTCGATGACCTTAGCGCCAAATTAGACCAAATAAACGAGATAAAAATCGATATTGAGAAACAATTGACATCTGAGAAAATGCCTGCGATCGACTTTGAACAACTCGAATGGTTGCGAAGCAGACTCATTGAATCTTGGAACACCTCCGAAGTGCGCGGACGTGTAATCTTTTTCCACCATCCACCCTATGTCACAGAAGCTACTAAGTGGCATCAAGCCCAAACCTTGGCGGTTCGTCACCGCTTGCGCTGGGTGTTTGAACAAGTGGCAGAAACTCTTGGTTCTCTAATTAAAGAACGTCCCATAGTCGATTTGATTTTAAATGGTCACGCTCACTGTTTAGAGCATCTTTGCACAACTGATACCGGATTTGCTGACTCCCACATTAACTGTATTATTTCTGGTGGTAGTGGTCATCGTCCCCGTTGTCAACGCCAAGAGGGGACTGAATTAATGGAGACTTTTACGGAAATTGCAGGTAAACCCACTCGGAAAGTTGCTGATTCAATGCTTTTTGTGGGTCGTCATGATTACAATCTCCAGAACCGCCTGCCTTACTCATGTGTGCGGATTGATGTTCTGGATGGTAGCCCACCCAAGTTTATCATTAGACCGCTTATTACTGAACGGGTTGAAGATGAGTGGTATAACCGCGAACTTAAACCTTTTGTGATTTAAACAGGATGCGATCGCCCATATTTAGCTTGATCTAAAAATACCTTCACCTGTGGTATTCTATTCACAAAATCCTGAGATTTTGGACTTTGACGATAACTTTGCCACTCTGATCTAGCCTTACACAATTATCTGAAGTTATGGTTTTTGCAAGCGTTTATATCTTAATCTTGAATAGAGTTTTGATAATTTCAGATTATGGCAGGACATAGTAAATGGGCAAATATTAAACGCCAAAAAGCGGTAGTAGATGCAAAAAGGGGAAAAACTTTTACTCAGTTATCGCGGGCGATTATCGTTGCAGCTAGAAGTGGCGTACCAGATCCGGCGCTGAATTTTCAACTTCGCACGGCAATTGACAAGGCAAAGGCTGCGAGTATTCCCAATGATAATATTGAACGAGCGATCGCTAAAGGTGCAGGCACGAATGGCGGGGATAATGCTACCTTTGAAGCAATTCGCTACGAAGGTTACGGCCCTGCTGGTGTAGCGATTTTAATCGAAGCCCTCACAGATAATCGTAATCGCACTGCTGCTGACTTGCGTGTAGCTTTTAGTAAAAATGGTGGCAATCTTGGTGAAACAGGTTGTGTTAGCTGGATGTTTGACCAAAAAGGCGTTTGTGTAGTGCAGGCTGTGGTTGACGAGGAAAAGCTTTTAGAAGCATCCCTCGAAGGCGGTGCTGAGTCTTATGAGATGACTGAAGATAAGATGGCTGAGGTTTTTACTGACATTGGCAATTTAGAAACCCTTAACCAGATACTCAAGGATCAAGGCTTTAAGGTAACTGATGCCGAATTGCGCTGGATTCCCGGTAATAGTGTAGAAGTTACTGATCCGGATCAGGCGCGATCGCTTTTCAAGTTAATTGATACTTTAGAAAGCTTGGATGACGTGCAAAATGTCACAGCTAACTTTGATGTGGCAGAAGAATTGATCGCTCTGAGCATTTCTTAATTAAAATTCACACAGCGATCAGAGCCAAACAACACTTCTTTGGATGATGTCCAAAATTTTACATTGTAATTGGAAATGCTAGCAAGTATTCCACGTAAGTCTTATATTTTACGGATGTAAAAATAGACATGAAAGATTCATATCAATTACAAACTTATGACATACGTCTATTGGATAGTTAAGTTGTTGATTACCTGATGAGGATTTTCAAGTGAATAAGTTCGCTAAAGCTTTACTTTTGGCTTTAATTTTTGCTGCACCTGTAACCGTTTTTGCATCTCAAGCTCAAGCTAAAACTACCCATCATGCTAGAGTAAAAGGTGCTAAAGTTCATCACCTTAGACATCACAGGCATCATGCTAAAAACCTAACTCATAAATAGTTACTATTAGTTGTAAAAGTTTCTAGTAGCTTTGTAATAAAGTTTAGTGTTGGTTTGTGCGAAAGTATAATAGTATTATTTAATCCCGTTGAAATCCCTACCAATCAACGGGTTTTTTTAATTCAATACAGTTCAGTTAAGCCCCAAATCCAATGCAAGAGACGTTGCAATTGCTAGTCTCTACATACCTAAAATCAATACCAAAAATCTTTAACCCAAAAGTATTGTTTTTTTATTAACTTGCTCATGAGGGCGCGATCGCGTCAAAATAAGAGTTAAGACGCTGTAACCTAACTTAACAATGGCCCTAACGCAGCTTGAGCAAATTTCCCCTCAACCAACACCGCCAGACTTGCGGGGATATGAATATGATTTGGTAATTGTCGGCGGTGGGATTATTGGGTTAACTCTAGCCTCTGCTTTAAAAGATTCTGGCTTGAGTGTCTTGCTGATTGAGGCATCATTGGCATCAGCGGCGGTAGCTAAAGGGCAAGCCTATGCAGTTCATCAGCTTTCGTCGCTAATTTACCAAGGAATTGGAGTTTGGGACAAAATGTTGCCTCAAATCGCCAAATATTGCCGAGTTCGTCTTTCTGATGCCGATTCTCCCAATGTGGTGGAATTTACCACGAATGATATAGATACAGCAGAGTTAGGTTATGTGGCGGAACACCAAGCGCTGTTGCAGCCTTTGCAGGAGTTTGTCCAAAATTGTGCAAATGTGACTTATCTGTGTCCGGCTGAAGTGGTAAATACGCACTACCACAAGGATATAGTAGCGATAGATATTAAAGTTGGCGATCAGTTGCGGACAGTCAAGAGCAAATTACTGATAGCAGCAGATGGGGCGCGATCGCCGATTCGTCAAGCTGCTGGTATCAAAACCTCTGGCTGGAAATATTGGCAATCTTGCATAGTTGCATTTGTCAAACCAGAAAAACCGCACAACAACACTGCTTACGAGAGATTTTGGTCTAGCGGGCCCTTTGCAATTTTACCTTTACCGGGGAACCGTTGCCGCATTGTATGGACAGCCCCCCACGAAGAAGCAAAAGCTTTATGTGCTTTAGATGATCAGCAATTTTTAAGAGAACTTACCCGTCGCTATGGCGATCAGATGGGGAAATTGGAATTACTGGGCGATCGCTTTGTTTTCCAAGTACAACTCATGCAAAGCGATCGCTATGTTCTCCCCCGACTGGCATTAATTGGTGATGCGGCGCACAATTGCCATCCTGTGGGTGGACAAGGTTTAAATCTAGGTATTCGAGATGCAGCAGCTTTGGCGCAAGTAATCCAAGCAGCGCACCAAGCGGGTAAAGATATTGGCGATATTCAGATTCTTAAAGGTTATGAACGCTGGCGTAAGCTAGAGAACCTGACGATTTTAGGTTTCACCGATTTATTAGATCGGATGTTTTCTAATAACTTCTTACCTGTGGTGGTGGTGCGTCGCCTGGGTTTATGGTTTTTGCAGCGAGTACCTGTATTAAAGGTGTTTATGCTGAAGCTGATGATCGGTTTGAAGGGGCGGACTCCAGAATTAGCAAAACGATAAACGCTAGACGACACCAGCTTGAAAAATCTGGTTTGGGGTGAGATTTAATTCGGGAAAAGTTTGGGAAACAATGCGTTCCCGATCTCGAAACTTACTTATCTGATATTCCCCATCAACTAAGTTACAGACGGAGATTGTCGCTTGTTTGGGGTTACTGATAAAATTACGTCCACCCAAAGCAGCATAATCGACAATCCAGTATTCCGGAATACCCATCTCTTCATACTCAGCATACTTCAAGTAATAATCGTCCCGCCAGTTGGTTGATACAACTTCAATTGCCAAAGCTATCGATGCACCTAAACTAACGATAGATTCTTTTTTCCATAATTTTTCGTTTGCTAGATTTGCACGGTTTAGTACCAACACATCTGGGATGTAACCAGAATCTTTTTCAGGAGGTCTAACTATAACTTGGTTGGGGATGAAGTAGGGCAATCTTAGACGTTTGATTTCAACAGGAATTTCGATACCTAAAAATCCTTTAACTTCTTCGTGTTCCCCTACTGGTTGCGCCATCTCAACAATTTCTCCTTTATGTAATTCGTAGCGTACTCGTCGGTTTTCGGGTAGCCAATCGACAAATTCCTCAAAGGTTACTAGCTTGGGTATGGCTTGAGTCATGGATGATAGAGAATTACTGATGATAGAAATATTATCTCTAATCTAGGGGACTGCGGACAGCTTTTCCACCACGGTTAAGCACCAGGGTATAAATCCGAAAGTGGCGAAACGTATGACAACCCCCCTTTTTTTGAATACCAGCTTGACAAACCGCTTGTTTTAATGGTTTTTGTAAACTACTTTCATGGCTGCTTTATGTTCCGACCATAAAGGAAAAGGGCATTCTATGTAAAGACAAGCAATGTTGATATCAAGCAGCCACTAAACAGATGATTCAACAAAAATCCCCTATATTCCCTCATGGGCTAAGGCAAATTGCAGGCAGCGTTGTTTTGGCGATCGCCTACTATGGAATAGCTGAAATTTCACGGCATCTTGCCTCCACACCCCAGGATGTGACTCCAGTTTGGCCCCCGGATGGAATTGCTGCTGGGGCTGTTTTGTTGTTTGGTAACTGGATCAAGTACGGTGTTTTTCTGGGTTCATTTCTCGCCAACTTCTGGGCGTTCCAAGATCCAACAAGTTTCTTATCCCTGGTGATTTCAACGCTGCCAATTCTCTTAATTGCGATCGGAACAACCCTGGGGACTCTGTTGGGTGCTTTCTTGCTGCGGAAAACTACCAACCTTCGCTATCCCTTAGAACGTGTCACCGACGTGTTCAAATTTTTGATCTTAACCGGCATGGTGGGGCCGATCATCAATGCAACTGTTGGAGTGGCTTGCTTGGCGTTGAGTGGTAAAGTTCCCTGGACAGCGTATGGGACAGTCTGGTTAACCTGGTGGATTTCTAATGTTTCAGGAATTTTTATCGTCAGCCCAATTCTGCTTAGTTGGGGGCAATTCATTCAAAAAAACCGACATCCAATCTGGCAATGGTTATCCCTCAGTTCAACCTCAGAGGATTCTGAAAATCTCCCTCATCTTCAACACTCAAGAGTAAAGTCACACCCTTTAAGATTCTGGTTAATCGTAGAGTCAGTTATCCTGATAGGGTTGGTCATTCTGATCAGTAAAGTTGCTTTTAATGAAGGATATCATCTGGAGTATATGTTGATTCCGATGTTGATCTGGTCTGCCTTTCGCCTGGGTCAACTGGGTACAACGCTGTTAACTTTTATTGTGGCTGCGATCGCAGTAATCGCAACCGTCAATAGCAAAGGTGGTTTTGTAGCTGCGGATCTCAACCAATCTTTGATGCAACTGCAATCGTTTATTGGCGTGATTACACTCACCATTCTTGTGCTAACAGCAACGATCGCAGAACGAGCACAAGCAGAAACCAAGCTGCGTTTAGCTTTTGCCGAATTAGCCAGAACTAATGAAACTCTGGAAGTTCGAGTTCAGCAAAGAATTGAAGAATTGAATCAAAAGAATACGACTCTGAAGCAAACCCTACAAACACTCAAACGAACTCAATTGCAGATGCTTCACAGTGAAAAAATGTCTGCATTGGGACAAATGGTGGCAGGAGTTGCCCATGAAATCAATAACCCGGTTAGTTTCATTGATGGCAACTTAACTTATCTTTCTGAGTATATCCAAGCCTTGTTGAGAGCATTGCAAGTTTACCAACAGCACTATCCAAATCCACCTATTGCCCTGCACGCAGAATTGGATCAACTTGATCTGGACTTTTTACAGGAAGATATAACCAAGATTCTTCAGTCCATGAAAATTGGTACCGAGCGCATCTCTACTATTGTGTTATCGCTGCGGAACTTCTCGCGCTTGGATGAAGCAGAATTGAAAGCGGTAGACATTCATCAAGGGATTGATAGTACCTTGGTGATTTTGCAACATCGATTGCAAGCGACAGCCGATCGCCCACAGATCCAGGTTATTAAAGAGTATGGTCAGTTACCATTGATTGAATGTGATGCTGGCTCCCTTAATCAAGTGTTTATGAATCTTTTGAGCAATGCTATTGATGCATTAGAAGAATCTAATCAGGGGCGTTCGTTCCAAGACATTTCAGCCAACCCCAATGCCATCTGGATTCAAACTCGTCAAATCGATACAAACCAAGTGATGATTATGATTTCTGACAATGGAATAGGCATTTCAAAAGAAATTCGCTCTAAACTATTTGATCCTTTCTTCACCACAAAGCCCGTTGGCAAAGGCACTGGTTTGGGTTTGTTTATGAGCTATCAGATTGTGACCCAGAATCATGGCGGTAATCTTTCGTGTAACTCCACATTAGGGCAAGGCACAAAGTTTGTGATTGAGATTCCTCTAAAAGCTAAGAGAATTGCTTGACACGAGTAAACTCAGCGAGTCCCTCATGAAACTCGCTTCTCTGCAAAACCGTGCTTAATAGTTTCCCATAACTGAACCATCTTCAGTCGTTTTTTACATTTAGAAACTTGGCGTTGTTTGCGCTTTAATGATTTCTCTGACTGACGCAACAGTCTAGGATTCGATGGCTACGGCTGGCTACGCCTACGCATTTGTTATTTCGGGGTTCGCATTTG
>NZ_CAXTNP010000138.1:0-20375 GCF_964245575.1 uncultured Nostoc sp.
ACAATGATTATCATTATTGTACTTGGTGATTTTATTCCTTGGAAGTCCCTAAACAGAAATCAGCCAAGCATGAAGCGAATGGCGGAACAATAGCAGAAAATTATGTTCGCGGAAGCCTTGAAATGTAAACATTCATGACAAAAAGAATGCTTTTGCGTAAAATTTAGGGCTAGAGAGCGAGAGACAAATAGAGATTCACCTTCGCTTTTGAAGTCTCAAATGCATCATCTCGAACAAGATAAATTAGATTCACATCTATTACAACTGGCTATTTCAGCTCAACAATACCCTCCGCGATCGCCAGAACGGCAACTCACTTTAACAAAACTGATTATTGGCATTGTGCGCTCCTGTAGGCTTTGCCATCCACAAAAAAGCCAATTTCCAGCAGCTGTCTATGAAAATATTTATGATGAGGCACGTCAAGAACTTTTGCTTTATATTTGTGAAAAAATTGACAAGTATGATGCAGAACGCGGTAGCGTCATGGCATGGGTTAATATGCTTTTGGAACGGCGATTTTTTAAGGATGCGATTAATAAATTTCAGAATAATACATCACATATAAAAATAATAACAATCACTGACTTGGATAATCTTATCGCCTCATCAGAAGAACCAAAAAATCTGACAGATATCCTGAAAGAATGTATAGAATTAGACCCAGAGAATATTTTTAAAAATGAACATATAAAAAAATGTCCCCAAGTCAACTTTCAAGCATTAGCGACGCGACGACTGCTGGGAAAATTTTGGAAAGAGATTTCGGCAGAATTTAAAATAAAAATTCCCACAGTCAGTAGCTTTTATTACCGATGTGTAAATAAGTTTTCTTCAAAGTTAAAAGAGTATTGTGTTAGCAATGTAAATTAAATTAAAGATGAATAAATGATGAGAAACCTTTCAGAATCTTTAACCTTTATCGCACCTATCAGTTTGTCAGATCGCGCATTAGCAGAACAGTTTCGCTCTCTGCATAGCAGTCCAGAAAAAGCCAAGCAGGTTTATCTCAATACTTTAGCGGTATCTGCCGTAAAATTCTACCTGCGTTGCATGGGGGTTGAAACAAATTGGCCAGCAAGTTTCAGTTGGAACCCAGCAATGCAAGCAGTAATGGATGTTGCTGATTTACAAGTCATTGGTCAAGGTAAGATCGAATGCCTTGCAGTGTTACCAGGTGAAAAAGTAATTCATATTCCACCAGAAGTTTGCTCAGACAGAATTGGTTACGTAGCTGTACAGCTTGATGAATCGCTAAGAGAAGCAACTCTGTTAGGATTTATTAAAATGGTGACCGAATGTAATTCAGTACTTCTAAGCGAGTTGCGATCGCTCGAAGAGTTCATCTTCCAACTGAGTGAAACGCCTGAAAAACAAAAACAACCAATTCGCTTGAGCAAATGGTTGATGAATGTTGTTGATATTGGTTGGCAAACCCTAGAACCACTTTTTGATCTGCATCAAGCCAAACTAGCTTTTACATTTAGGTCTGCTGAACAAACTTTAGCTCAAAATTCTGAAAATTCAATTCTTATTGAACAAAAACAAAAACTGCTGGACTTAGGGCGAGAATCAGAAAGTAAACCAATCGCTTTAATAGTTGGACTAGTACCTATTTCTGCACAAGAAATAAATATTTTTGTGAAAGTGTGTCCAACTAATAGCCAAAAGTATCTGCCAGAAGAACTGGAAGTAATGATATTGGATGATTTAGGTACTCCTGTGATGCAAGCTACTGCCAGAAGTACTAAGAGTATTCAACTAAACTTTAGTTGCGAACTAGGAGAGTATTTTAGCATTAAAGTTTCTTTGGGTGATGTCAACTTTATAGAGGATTTTCTAGCCTGAAAATCGGTACAAAGGAGCATTACTGGCTATCCTAAGTATTACTTAAGATAAATTATTGCAAGCTAATTATTGGAAAACCCTTGTTTTGCTAGTGGTGGGTTGAAGTTCTTTTGGTCTGGGGATGGTTATTGATTGGTATGACGCTGTTCCAAACCTCTGTACCTTGGATTAACGATCGCCTGATCGACAATGATATCCACCAGTTGTTCTATCGCCAACTGGAGAAGGGTTTCACGCTCTAGTTTCAAAGGCAGGTCTTTTTCCATAATTGTGATAGTCTGCCTCAGATGTCACACTTGTCAATACCCCCTTGACCTGAATCCTTACCTTTTCGATTTATTGATTGGTTGAACTGGAATTGAGACGTGTTTGCTTCTCATAAAGCCAGTTTGGGCTACATTTGGGCTTGATTTTTGTTTAAGTCCCGTTAATTCACATGAGCTAATTCTGGAGGCTCTACAAGAGAATATTTCACAACTTTGACTAATTCTTTGAGAGCATCGTTGAGCCTTCGCTCAATATCCTCATCAAGCTGCAAACTGCCATCGGTTTCTTGTTGAATCTGTTTATCTACCCCATAAAGACTGGCTAGTATGTGCCGTGCGCCTAATTCAGACAATATCGGCTTGAGGGCATACTCAACTGCTAATAAATGAGCGATTGTCCCACCAGTAGCGATTGGTAGTACGACTTTTCCTGACAATGCTTTTTGCGGCAGCAAATCCAAAAATGCTTTGAGTACGCCTGTGTAAGCAGCTTTGTAAATTGGGGTGGCAATTATCACACCATCAGCCTTTGATAATAAAGCTTTTGGCTGTTCTAAAGCTGGGCTGTCATATCGTCCAAAAACCAAGTCTTCAGCCGGAAAATCACGAACTGAAATAATGTCAACATGCAAGCCTTGTTGTTGTAAAAGCTTGGCGGCATATTCCAAAATGCCGTAGGTTTTAGAAGGATGAGATGGACTACCAGCGATCGCCACGATATTCGTCATGTCAAAATCTCCTAATGATATAAAGCAATTGCTATTAATCAACTGTGAATGAGGACGCTTTCTCATGAATTGCTCCCAGTTGTTGCTCTGGAAAATCAAGATTTGCAACAATTTCGCCAAATGGACTTAATACATGTTGCTGTTCAATTGTGGGAACATTCTCCAATGGCAGATGTGGGAATAGCAGTTCTGCTACTCGATAAGCCTCTTCTAAGTGAGGATAACCAGAGAGAATAAAGCTATCAACACCCAAAGAAGCATATTCCAATATTCTTTTAGCGACAGTATGGGGGTCGCCTACTAAAGCAGTTCCCGCTCCACCTCGCACTAAACCGACCCCTGCCCACAAATTTGGACTAATTTCCAAGGCTTCTCGACTACCTTTATGCAGTTGAGTCATGCGACTTTGTCCAACAGAATCCATACGCGAGTATGCTTTTTGGGCATTAGCGATCGCTTTCTCATCCACATACCGAATCAGTTGATTCGCGGCATCCCAAGCTTCACTCTCAGTTTCCCTGACAATTACATGCAGGCGAATGCCAAACTGCAATGTCCGTCCCTCGGCTTCTGCAAGTCTCCGAACTGAGGTAATTTTTTCGGCAACCTGAGCAGGTGGCTCACCCCAAGTGAGATATACATCTACATGTTTAGCTGCAACACGCTGGGCGATCGCAGAGGAACCTCCAAACCATAAGGGCGGATAGGGTTTCTGAATTGCGGGAAACAGGAGTTTACCACCCTCAATGTTCAGGTATTCACCTGTAAAATTGATTTCCTCACCTGCGACAATTTGCCGCCATACTGTCAAAAACTCATCCGTCAACTCATAGCGGCGATCGTGACTTAGGTGCAAGCCATCTCCCGCCAACTCTATCGGATCGCCGCCTGTTACGACGTTAATCAGTAAACGCCCACCAGAAAGGCGATCAAACGTCGCCGCCATCCGTGCTGCCACTCCAGGTGATACCAATCCAGGACGCACTGCCACTAGAAAACGCATTTGTCGAGTCAGAGATACTAGAGTTGATGCCACAATCCAAGCATCTTCGCAAGAACGCCCTGTAGGTAGTAATGCCCCTGTATAACCAAGTTCATCTACTGCTTGAGCAATTTGTCGCAAATAAGGAAAGCTAACTGCCCGCCCGCCTGTACCAGTTCCAAGGTAGCGCCCGTCACCGTGGGTTGGGAGAAACCATAGTAGCTGCATGATCCCTTTCCTTTTTAAAATACGATATTCCGATAGAGTTACTGTTATACAGTTGTTAATTTAGGAGTATTGCACAGCCAATTGAGTAAATCAAGCTATTTTTAGAAGCCGCATCAATACTCTGGTTAAATTCCATCTCCAGTGCAACAACTGCCTTAAATTTTTCCAGTTTTCCTAATTGAGAAATAAACTCAAAAACTTTTTTACCCTTGTGATAACTACCAACACTTATATTTAGATTTTCCGAGACCTCCCAAATCACAGGTTTACCCTTCTTTAATTGAAACTTACTCTCATTTATCGAATGATTCAAATTTGAACACTTCGATTCATTCAAACGACGAGCGCTCTCCCTTTGTCTTTCTTTCGCTTGGGGACGAAGTACGCTCTCCCAGTACTGCCTTTCGTGAAATTTCTGATAATGAGTCTTCCCACCTTCCCAATAGAGATTAAAGGCAAGCACTAGTTTCAAATCTTCTTCAGGCGAACAAAATCGTTGAAATCAGCGAATGGAGCAAGAACCGAAAACCCTGTCGTTCAAAGCATCATTACCATATACAGATAGCTGAGGAAGCCACTGGCAGGGGTTTACCGACATTATCGCCAAGAAGTATAAGAGGCATCTTGGAAGCCCAAACTTAATGGAAAGAATTATCAAGCAAGAACCATCCTATCCTAAAGAGGTGGTTTTTAGTTAACGCCAAAAATATCGTTTTGGGTTTTCAAACATCTTCCAAGAGGCGAGAAACATCAACAAAACCTTCATGAATACTTACAATATTTGAAACTTCGGAATACATACTTCCGACTTTACCTGCTTGATGGGTAAATAAATTATGGCAACCCACAATTATTAGTAGTTCTTGAGCGCGAGAAAATGCAACATTTACCCGTTCTGGCTTCTTAGCAAATCCGACATCTCCTTTACTATTGTTGCGAACCATACTCACAATTACAACAGGTCGTTCCATACCTTGAAATCGGTCTACAGTACCAGTACGAATTTCTAATGAAGGGAAAAGTTCAGATTGCAGACGCTCATCAATTTTTCTTAATTGAGCGCCATAAAATGTAATTACAGCAATTTCTTTTTTTGCTTCACCATTAGCAACTTTAGAAGCCCAAGTAGTCTCGAACTGCTGACACAGACGTTCAATCACATCAATTTCTTGAGTATTGAAGTAAGAAGTTCCGTTTCTTTGCTCTAAAAACTGATTCTCTATAGGCGTTTTTACCCAAATAAGATGCTGAGATTCTTGGATAATTTCGCCTGCTAAATTATGTGCGCGTTTTGTGTCTGGCTCTAAAATACCAGATTCTAACTTACCATCATAAAACTGATTGATTGCTCCCATAATAAATGGGTGCATTCGATATTGTGTAGTTAGCATTTGTTTTATACTTTCATCAGCAGATTCAAACTGACTTTTAAAGAGTGATTCTTCTAAGAATTGTAGTTGATCTCGTGTGTGACCAATTGTTTGAGCAACTTCTTCTAAAGTGCTAGTATCAAGCATAGGTGGTAATTGCCGATGATCACCTACCATGACTAATTTTTTGCCTTTCAATGCTGGGATTAGTAACTCTGGTGGAGTACACTTACTAACCTCATCAATAATGACAACATCAAAGGATTTGAATTCTTCAGAAAAACCTCTATTTGCAGCTTGAACACAGGTGATACCGACGACGTTGGCATTATCTAAATAAATGCGCCTTAAATCGTCGCCATCACCTTCAGTTGGCTGTCTTAATTTTTCTATCCAATCTTGTACAAAATTTTGATATTTATTGAGATATATTTCATCCTTTTCAAGTTGGTTTTGCCAAAATTCAAAGCTAATATTTATGCTACGTAATAACTCTATATTAAACAAGTCCTCAGCAGAATTTTCTGGTTTAAATTTATCTGGGATTCTTTGCCATTCTGTCAACCACCAATTTTTTTCTACTATTAAATTGTCTGATGGCTGTGGTTGTAATTTATGTTCTATTTCGCGGAGGCTAATTTGGAATCTTTGAAGCTGCTGTAGAGAAGTTTCAGTTTCTTGTTGTAGCTTTGATAAATGCTCATAGAGAGCACTTTTAATCATCTCCAACACAGTAAAAGGTTCTAATAATGAAATTAATGTTTCAAGTTGATTAATGGAAGTTCTCCAATAATTAACTTGATTTGAAAACTCCTGTGACTGCTCCCAAATATTGGATTGTGTTGCGAGATATTGTTCAGTTAGAATGCGTAATTGAGCAGGTATATTTTGTTGATTAAGTTCTTGCAAGATATTAATAACTCGTCCAAGTTGCAAATTAGCGTCTTGCTGTGCTTTTTCTACCTCAGCTTGAGTAATGGATATTTGCTGTTGGCTGATTTCATTTTTCTGAAGTTCATTTAATTGGCGTTGCAGATGCTGAAGCTGTTGATCAGTTTCTGTCTTGACTTTTAAAACGCATTGACGTGCATTTACAAGAATAGTATCTAGTAAATCTTGTGTAATCCGGGTGAGAGTAGAGTCGATGTTATTCCATTCCCATGATGCACCATAAGTCCGTTGCATTCTAATTAAAAAAACCTGGGTATTCTCAACTAATAATTTTCGCTGTTTGGGGTTGAGTAGCTGATAATTAATAAACTGTTGATAGGTTTCTTGCCAGTAGGTGCGATCGCTCTTTGATAGCACCATTGGAATCTGACTAAAATTTTGTTGTAAAAAATAGCTGAAATTATGCTGTTTACCCCGTCTGTCAGTAAAACCCCCGTCTATCTCATAAACGATCGCCTTTGTCAATAACTCCCATTCTGGCAGGTTAATTTTGTAACTTTTTGGGACTATTGGTAATTTCAATGTATTAGCAAACATCAACAAACCTAGCGGCAAGTCAACTAAAGTTTCTGTTAGTGGTAAACCTGATTGCTGACAATCTTTCAAAGTTTGATAAAGATGAGAAGGTGCTATAGATTTCCATTCCTTAACTGCTGAGATAATGTAATCTATTTCGCGTTTGCGGTTTTCCCATATCTGGATTGTTTGCTGTATATTTTGCAGTTTGGCAAGATATTTCTGATAATCTGGTTGTAGCTGATTTAATGAGGCAAAATTCTGTTTAACAATCTCCACTGATGCTGCAACTTCTAAGATGGCTTTACTTGCCTCTTGAGCATAAGTCAAAGCAGTTTTAAATCCAGAAATTTCTCTTGCTACAGTTTCACGCAACCAAACCGCTAAACCAAAAGCACCAAGCGTCGGACGTACAAAGCCAAGTTCATCAGTATATTTGATGGTTTGACGAACATTTACTAAAAATTCTTCTACTAAACTGTTACCTTCTGTGTATGGCTTAAGAAGCGGCAAAAAATCTGTAACTTCTGGAGCTTCCCAGTTGATATTTGGTGCAGTATTTAGTAGATTTTCCAGTCCTGCAATTAGTGATTCAACCTCGTTCTGTTTTTGTACAGTTTCATTGTAAGATTTCTCTTGATTTTTAAAGTTTGCCTCTAGCTTTACTTTATTTTTATTGAATTTAGTTTGTTGCTGATTCAATTCTTCCTCTGCTTGGAAGTAGGCAGTAAATCTTTTTGATGATGCGAGTAATTGACTGAAAATTTGGATATTTTCGAGCCTTTGAGTAAGATTCTTTTCGCAGTCGTTTGCTGTATTTTCTAGCCATCTACCAATCACTTGGTCTTCTAAAAATGGTTGTCCTTCTTCCCCAACTTTCTCCGCTCTACCTTTTCGTACAGCGCGAATTACGGGGTTGTGAACTAATCGACTCAAGGCGTTATCTACTGCTAAATTGGCTTGAGATGCTATTAGAGTTCGTCCGCCACGAAGGGCTATTTGATAGCAAATCTCGGCAATTACGGTAGTTTTCCCAGTACCAGGTGGCCCTTGAATGAGAACAAGATCCTTAGTAGCAAGTACCTTTTCTACTGCTGCTTTCTGACCAGGATTAGCAGAAGATAACAACAAATCCTGTGGTTGAAGTTCGATAGTTGTTTTGATTTGTCTAGCTTGAGAAGCATCGAATAAAAAGTTACCCAAATATGGATTTTGGGTGTAACCATTATTCAAATCATCTAAAGCTTTTTTCTTGCGCTGAATCTGCTGAATATCACCAACTGCTTCAAA
The DNA here is from genome assembly GCF_964245575.1 of uncultured Nostoc sp. Classification (GTDB taxonomy): domain Bacteria; phylum Cyanobacteriota; class Cyanobacteriia; order Cyanobacteriales; family Nostocaceae; genus Nostoc. Next base: position 8,180 of record NZ_CAXTNP010000138.1, read on the forward strand.
ACACAAAAATCCTGTATCTGGCAACTTATAACGCTCTGCTGCCATATATTCAGCCAAGTCGCGTTCTAGTCTGAGACTGATAATACAACGGTTAGGATCAACTTCTTCAACAGTTCCTAATTGACGACCGATAATCCAATTTTTTCCGATGGGAGCAGTTTCAAAAAGCTTCAAATCTTCGTTTTTAGTACGTCTTGCTCGTTCCCAGAAGTTTTCCACGTCGAGAGAATTTTGATAAAAGCCGTCAAGGGTGGCTGAAGCTACATCTATTTCAAAACTGATTCGTCTTTTGAAGTTATAGTTATGACTTACGTAACGCACGCAAAACTGACGTGCTTTAGCGATTTTTTCCTCAATTTGCAAAAACGCTTTCCAAGCTTTAAGCTGATCTTCTGTAGGCACATTTTCGCCACAAACTGGCGCGGCTGCGATGCGTTTCAATGTTGCGGGTGGAATGTCGAGATGATGCTGATGATTAGGTAAGAGACGCAAGCGACAAGGTATAGCACAGCTATCGGCGTGTCCCCGTGAGGGTTGTAACAATTGAGCCGAAAGTATTTTTATACCGCCGCGTCCATCTTTTGATACAGCCGCTCTAAATCCTAATGTTTTTCTGAGCTTATCAAGTCTTGCGGATAATGGAAAATCATCAGAGTCTGTTGCTATTGTCAAATCCCAAATTTCTTCTCTTACCTCTTTCCCCGCACCTTGGCGACGCACATAAAATAGAGAAGGCTTTTTACCGACACATTCATACATTAACTCATTGGCGCGATCGCGCCGCTCCCTAAATTCGGGATATGATTTCAGGGCAGCTTCACCTTCAAGATGGCGGATGAAACTATCAATTGCTGAAGCTATAAACATGTAGCCCCAATCTTCAGAGTTTGTTTTAGTTTTCGAGGATTTTGCTGTTAGTTTATTTGCCACTGAACGAATGCGTTCTGCATCGGATTCTGAGATGGTGCTGGTATGGCCTTTGACTGCAATGTTGAGTTTGTCACAAACTGCTAATAGCTTCTTGCTATCCAAATTCAATTCTTTTGCTAGTTCGTATATTCTGAGTTTGCCGTTGTTCATCCAGTACTACCTTTGCCGACAAAATAGGGTTTAAATTTAAACACAGAGGAGCGCAAAGTTTATTTTAATCCCATTCGCTACAAATTAAATTTGGCAATACTCTGCGTACCTTTGCGTTTACTTTGCGTTCCTCTGCGTTTAAAAACTTTACGATTTTGGTAGTATTTCCTATTAACTGACTATAGTTTATACTGCTGGTAAACTTCACTGGCGGCGCGATGCAGCAGGGAGTGTCGCCATACTAAGGATTTCATATCATTAGCATAACCACCGCCAATGACGCAGGCGACTGGATAACCGCTACTTATACAAGTACTCAAAACCTGCATTTCTCGGCGAAAAATGCCAGCATCAGTTAAGGCTAATTTTCCCAAGCGATCGCCTATATGAGGGTCAACGCCTGCATCATAAAATACCAAGTCTGGCTTGACTTTAGATAATAAATCTGCTAAATAATTCGCTAAAGTTTGTAAATAAGCATCATCCTCCATTCCCACTGGCAAAGGAACATCCAAATCGCTGTTTTGTTTAGTACCGGGGAAATTGACTTCGCAGTGCATAGAAAAAGTAAAAACGCTGTCGTCGTCTTGGAAGATAAAAGCGGTGCCATCTCCTTGATGCACATCCAAATCTACAATCAGGATTTTTTGGACAAGTCCGAATTTTTGTAAAACGCGACAGGCGATCGCTAAATCGTTGAAAATACAAAAACCAGATCCATAACTAGGAAAAGCATGATGAGTTCCACCAGCCGTATTACAAGCTAAACCCTGACTTAGTGCCAGTTTAGCAGTTAATATCGTACCACCTATCGCCACACAAGTACGATTCGCTAATGCTGGACTCCAAGGCAAACCAATGCGACGCTGTGCTTTGGGATCTAAAGTTCCCTCACAGTAAGCTTTAACGTAGTTTGGGGTGTGGGCTAATTCTATCAACTCTGACGGGGGACGTTCGGGGGTGTGAAATTGTTCTTGATTCGCTACACCGTCAGCTAACAGCAATTGGTAAAGTTGCCGGAACTTAGACATCGGGAAACGATGTCCTTCAGGTAGCGGGGCAACGTAATCTGGGTGGTAAATAATTGGCAAGTCCATAAGCCAGAAAATCTAAATCAGCTAATCCGACAACTAACAAGGTAAAATTTAGCCAGAATCACGGCAAAAATGCTGCTCTGCTAAATCTAAAATTCCAATCTTAAAATTGATATGATGGAATGGATTCCGCCGATAACATTTAGTCTAGCTGGCTTAATGGCTGGAATAATTCATAAAAAACTCATCTTAAAAAAACTGTAAAAACGCTATTAGCAAGCAGGGATTACAATTCCCTTTCTCATCAGAGAACTTTATGTGCAAAATAATATTACAGCTATTTACCTGAAAATAGCTGTAATAAAAATTTGGCATAAAATTTGGACTAACTCTCGTTAAGAGAGATGTTTTGTATAGACGGGAGGAAGACGGCGTTTATACCGTCCTTGCAGATTCTTGGTGAGCAAGACACAGGCAAATATCGCAGTTGAGAGTAGCACTATGCTGGCTCCAGAGGCAATATCAAGGTAGTAGCTGAGGTAGATACCCACAAACGAAATCACAGTTCCTAAAATCCCGGAAATAATCATTAGATAACCAAAGCGATCGCTCACTAATCGGGCAATTGATGCTGGAATCACCACTGCTGAAATAATTAGAGTCACCCCCAATACATTCAGTGTCGCTACCAGTAAAGTCGCTAACATCAAAGCAAATAAAGTATCCATTGCAAAAACGGGTACGCCATGAACCTGAGCAACTTCCCGGTCAAAACACCAAAATAGCAACGGGCGATAAAACAAGAAAATAAGACTGAGTAAGACAATCGTTACACCAGTCACCACCCACAAATCATTAGGGGAAACCCCCAACACATTACCAAACAAAGCAGCTTCAAAGTTTTGGCTAAATTTGCGATAGCTACTGATCACAGCTACTCCTAAAGCAAAGCTAGCAGTTGTCACAATCCCAATAGCCGCATCTGAGTAAATTTTGCGTCCCGTCAAATATTGAATCAACAGAGCAGCTGCAAAACCCCAAATTCCAGAGCCAATGTAGAAATTCAAGCCCAGTACATAACTCAGCACTGCTCCCCCCAAAATCGCATGAGATAAACCGTGAGCAATGTAACTCATTCTGCGAGTTGTAATATAAACTCCCATAATGCCGCATAATAGGCCCGCCATCATGCCTACTAAAATCGCACGGCTAAAAAATTCGTAGCGAAAGGGTGCTAGGAAAAAATCCATATACAGTATTTAGATTAAGCAGATTTCGACGAGTTGGAGCTACGCAATACTTGGGGCAAGTTATCTTGCATTTGATGGCGTAGAGAAGTACCGCCGCTAGCAATCAAGATTCGGTCTTGTTGATAGAAAACTACCATTTCTCCACCAAAAGTCTGCTCAAGATTCGCGGGAGTGAAGACATCAATAGGTTGACCTTGACAAATTAAACCGTGGTTGAAACATACCACCCAAGGCAAATGAGTCGCCACCGAATTGAGGTCATGGGTTGATAAGATAATTGTCAAGCCTTGCTGATTCAAATCAGCTAATAGGTGCAATAATTCGTGTTGAACGTGTAAGTCTGAACTGCTGGTGGGTTCATCTAGAAGAACAATTTCCGGCTCTCCTACTAAAGCACGGGCAATAAAAACCCTTTGCTGTTGCCCACCAGATAGATTACCAATGGGTTGATGGGCAACATGGGCAACCCCAACGCGCTCTAGGAGTTCGGCGGCAACTTGGCGATCGCGCCGCGAAGACCAAGGCAAAATCTTCTGCTTTTGGTAACGCCCCATCATCACCACTTCCAAAGCCGTAACTGGAAAAGTCCAATCCACCGTTTCCACCTGCGGCACATAGCCCACCGCCTTTGGTGGTACTCCTGGCTTTAAGCGCTTTCCTCGAAACCAAATCTCTCCAGCCCAAGGCTGAACTAGCCCTAAAATCGCTCTGATTAAAGTGCTTTTACCACTCCCAGAAGGCCCTACCAAACCAGTAAGTTGACCAGGATAAAGCGTCAAATTAACATCCCTAAACACTGGCTGGGTTTGATAACCACAGCTTAAACTTCTAACTTCAAGTATTGGTTGCATATACAGCAGATTTCAAGTTGGTGTACATAACGATTCGTCTAAAAGCCAGGTAGAGAGAGTGTTTTACTTCTGAATTCTGACTTCTGAATTCTGCTGTACTTATTTTCTTAATCTTACTTAGTTGCTGTTGGCCCAACAACATTTCCAGTGTTCAAATTCTTCACCAAATCAGGATTTCCTCCCAAATTAGAGGCGATAATCCGCATATTGTTAGCCATCATCCCAATATAGGTATGCTCAGGATTAGTATTTTCCATTGCATTAGCTGAACCTTTGCCTGGTAACTCATCGTCGGCAGTATTGGCTGTTTTTATCTTTGCTTCACGGGCAATTTGTTCTTCTACCTTGCTGGGGTAGACCTCAGAACCAAAAATTGCTGGAACACCTGTTTCGCGAATTTGGTCAATTAGCTTTGCGACATCTTGAGCGGATGGTTCCTTAAAATCTGAAGGTTGAATCGCACCAATTACTTGAAAACCATACTCTCTGGCCCAATACGCCCAAGAATCATGGTAGGTTAAAAGTTTACGGTTTTTGGCGGGAATACTGGCGACGATTTCTCGTGTTGCTTTGTCTAGGGCATCCAGACGTTGTAAATAATTTTTGAGATTAGTCGCGTAGTAGTCTTTACCAGCAGGGTCTAAGGTGGTTAATTGTTGGGCGGCTAGTTTGGCGTAAGCCTCAGCATACTTGGGGTTTACCCACAGATGAGGATTGGGATCACCCTTTTCTTTAGGAAAGCTGAAGTCGAAAAGCCATTGGTCTTGGGTAATAGTGTTACTGCCTAGTTCAAAGATTTTAGTTTCTTTAGGCTTTGAGGCTTTAGCTAGTTTTTCTGTTGGGGATTCTAAATGCAACCCATTGGCGAGAATCAGATTAGCTTTGGATAGCAAATCAGAATCACTGGGACGAGGTTCAAAGGTATGGGAGTCGGTTCCTTCTGGAATAATACCTTTAACTTCTAAGCGATCGCCTGCAATGTTACTTACAATATTCGTCAAAGGAGCTACTGTCGTTACAACTAAAAGCTTATTCTGTGTCTTTTGTCCTGCTTGAACCGGAGTGCTGGTTACTTCGGAATTAGAAGACACCGTTTTATCCTGAGGCGGACTGCAAGCTACTACCATGAAGCTAAGTACAAATAGCAATCCAGGGAGGGTCTTCATTAGACTCAAGCCTTACTAAATTAAAGGATCAATCTTTGATTAGACCTTTTCCCGATATCAAAATGCAATGCCCCCTCAGGGTATTTTCGGTTAATTTTTAGATTTTTTTACCTAATATCCTACTTAAGTGAAATTGGGGAAGTCCGGGACTATACCAATTATCGGTATTGCCGAATTGAAGGATGAATTGTTGTTTGTATCTTTGCGCCTACCCTACAGATTCGCCTTGAGGCGTTCTGGAAGAGTAGTTGCTGCGCGTCGATACGTGAGCTTTTCACATTCTGATTTAGATTGCTAATGCTCGCTTTTCTAAGCGTAGTTCAAAGCGATCGCCTGGTTTGGGATCAAGCACCTGCGTCGAAAGATTGTTTTTCTCTACTAACGAACGAAATTCCTCAGCATTTCCTTTAGTCTGAATGAATTTCATCAGCAATCCCGCAAACGCCACATCTCCTCCAGCTGCTGTAGATAATATGACTTGAGGCTGTAACGACTTTACTACTTCTAAAGCACTATTTTGTCCTTTAATAATTGGCCCAAGCAAAGGTAGCGTCATGTCAATAAACGGTGTAATCACTACATCGATGGGTGCAGCCTGCTGAAGTTGCGGTGAATGATACCCGTGAGGCTCGTAGTATACAGTTAAACCACTCTCCAATTCTTTGAGAAGATAACTATTTTCCACCAAAGTCGGGCCAATTGGAGAGCCGGGGAAAGCTTTGATTTCAACTTGATTATTTAAAGTGAAAGTTTCACCATGAGCCAATACTGTTACTTGGGTGTAACCTAATTGCTGTACTACCTTAGCTGCATTGGGAGAAGCTACAACCTTGATGCTGTGATCCAGCTGCTTGAGCGTTGGTGGGTGAGTATGGTCTTCTAAACCCTGAGACAGCAGGATCAGATCGATATTATCTGGGATTGGGCGCTCTTGCGATCGCGAACCTTTAAATAACCAATCCAAATTGCTGAAAATTAACGAACCAACCAGCCAAGGGTCAATTAGTATTCGTTTTCCGCCGATTTCCAGCAGCCAAGAGTTACTGTCTAACCAAGTTAAAAACATAAAATTTGTGAAGATAACGTCTATCTTCATTATCATTCGTGTCAGCTTTCTTAGTAAGCACTCAGGCCAATACCTACATTCGTCCGGTTAAGTCTACACACGGAGTTTTCTTGATGTCTGAATCTTGGTTTTACCCACATAGCACTTGCAGTCACTGATGTTGATGCAAGTATCTCATTTTATGCAAAGTATGCTCAGATGACAGTCGTGCATCGTCGCACTGATCAAACGACTCAATTGCATTTAAATGATAACCCGCATCTTTAACTAAAATTTATATTAAATCAGCAAAAAGGCATATTACTTTCTCAAAACTTCATATTGAATAAGCAAACGAGCATATTGCTTACTCAATATGCTTGATTGCTTACTCAATATGCTTGATTACTTTCTCATTTCGGTAGATTCAGCAAGCAAAAAGGCTTATTGCTTACTCAATATGCTTGATTGCTTTCTCATTTCGGTAGATTCAGCAAGCAAAAAGGCTTATTGCTTACTCATTTCGGTATATCGCGTACTCATTTTGGTGTTTTGGGCAAGCAATTAGCCGATGCCTTTCTCAATTCGCTTGTTTGCTTGTTTTTTTGAGTAATTCCCACATTCATTTTGGTGTATTATTAAGCCGAAAGCTTGCGATGCCAGCTTTTACTAATTTACCTGAGTACGGTTTTCTGTAGTTACAGTTTGCCATTGGATAGTCAGAGAACATTACTATGATTTAAGAAACCCTTTATGAATCTTATTAATGACTGTAACTACACAACAGCTTCCAACCCAAGACGCCTTTGAAAAATTCATTTGGACTTGGCAGGGCTACAAAATTCAGTACACTGTCATGGGTACAGGGCGCCCTCTGGTACTAGTTCACGGCTTTGGTGCTTCTATTGGACACTGGCGCAAAAATATCCCAGTTTTAGCTCATGCTGGCTACCAGGTATTTGCTATAGACCTTTTAGGTTTTGGTGGTTCCGATAAAGCGCCCATTGATTACAGTGTGGAAGTTTGGGTGGAACTGCTGAAAGATTTTTGCACAGCACACATACACGAACCTGCTGTATTTATTGGCAATTCTATCGGCGCACTTTTGAGCTTGATTGTACTGGTTGAACATCCAGAAATTGCTGCTGGTGGTATTTTAATTAACTCTGCGGGGGGATTGAGTCATCGTCCTCACGAATTGAACCCACCGCTACGGATGGTGATGGCAACTTTTAATCGGTTTGTGCGATCGTCAATTACAGGTAAATTGGTCTTTAACCGCATCCGCCAAAAAGCCCAAATTCGCCGGACTCTTTACCAAGTTTACCGAAACCGTGAAGCCGTCACCGATGAATTAGTCGATTTACTTTATACTCCCTCTTGCGATCCAGGAGCGCAACAAGTCTTCGCCTCCATTCTCACAGCCCCTCCTGGGCCAAGCCCAGAGGAACTTTTGCCCAAAGTAGAACGTCCTCTATTAGTAATTTGGGGTGCTGACGATCCTTGGACACCAATTACTGGGGCAAAGATTTACGAAGAGGCGCGTCAGAATGGCAAAGAAATTAAAATTATTCCCATTCCCAATGCCGGTCATTGTCCCCATGATGAAGTTCCAGATGTTGTTAATGCCCAGATTATCGATTGGCTAGCGCAAAGTTAAGAATTTCGCGCCAAGACGCAAATGCAAAGACACTTTCTGCCTATGCGCCTTGGCCCATGCAGGGTAAAAATGGGGCTAACAATCTGGGTAACTCAATTTTAGATTTTAGATTTTAGATTGACCATTAATAAGCCACTTGCTCCACTTAAGGAGACGCCCCGTTGGGTGAGTTTCCCGACTTGAAGGGAGTGGCGTGAGACTCGAAGACCGCAGTGGCTCATGAATGCAGGGTTGCTCTCTCAAGAATTTTTCATTTTGAATCTTTCAATTCAAAATTTAAAATCTAAAATTCGGTGAGTGCATCTTAATCTTTCTAATTGCACCTTGACAAAATCAAAATCATGTGATTTTAATGGAGCTTGATGTGCGTAATGGACATAAAGGGGTAATTCCCTTAAATCACTATCCAAATTTTTCCAAACAAGGCTATCAAGTTATCAGCGAATTAGGACGCAACCGAGAAGGGGGACGCATTACTTACTTAGCTAATGTCCTCAACTCTAAGCAACAAGTGGTGATTAAGGAGTTTTGTTTTGCTCGTGCGGATGCTGATTTGTCAGATGTAAAAGCATATCAGCGCGAAATCGAAATTTTGCAACAACTAAATCATTCTCGCATCCCTCGCTATGTAGATTCTTTTGAAATACCAGGGGCTTTTTATCTGGTGCAGGAATACAAAAATGCCCCATCTTTAGGCTTAACGAGCAACTTTAATCCAGAAGAAATAAAGCAAATTACTTTGTCAATTTTAGAGATTTTGGTTTATCTACAAAAGCAAATTCCGCCAATTATTCATCGGGATATTAAGCCAGAAAACATTTTGGTTGATGAGCAACTAAATGCTTATCTGGTTGATTTTGGTTTGGCTAGAATACAGGGTGCGAAAATAGCTCTTAGCACCTTTGTAGCAGGAACCCCAGGTTTTATGCCACCTGAGGAACAGTTTGGTCATTCCCTGAGTGAGGCATCAGATTTATATAGTTTAGGAGCAACGCTAATTTGCTTACTTACTAATACCCGTTCTATTGAGATTGAGAAATTAATTGATGATAACTATCGCTTTAATTTCCAGCAATTAGTTCCTCAAATCAGTCCGCGTTTTCGGTGGTGGTTGAAGAAAATGGTGGAACGCAACCGAAAACGTCACTATGCTAATGCGGCTATTGCTTTAAAAGCACTTGGGCCAATTGAGGTTGTTGGTAATGCCACTGGGATAGATTATTTAATCAGGGTAATCAAACCTAGAAAACGAGCTACTTTATTAGGACTAGCTACTGTTGTTACACTGGCTGCAATCGGGGCAACTTTGATGAGTTGTCAGCCTGGTAATACAGTTAAACAATTACTGGAAGCTACAGAATGTCAAAGTTTTGATTTTAACACAAATTGCCAAGAGAAAACCGGAGATTAAGATTAATTAGATCGCATCTTGATTTGCTTGGCGATCGCTAAACCTTGTTCTAAAGAAGCGATCGCACGAACTTTGTCCTTTATAGGACTTACGCAAAAACTCTCTCAAACTCTTATTACTTCGTGTCTTTTCCGGTTCATTTTTTCATAATTTTGCGTAAGTACTACTTTAGTCTAAGTGATAAGCAGCACCTTGAAAAATCACAGTGCCTCTGTTAGAGTTGGCGGTAAAAGGGAGCATTATAGCAAAAGCTTTGGTGATTAGGACATCAACAGATGATAAAACTTAGACGCAAAAAGACTTTTCACCCAGTCCCCAGTCCCCAGTCCCCAGTCCCATCCTATATCTCTATATTACTAAGCCACGAACTGAATCACACCCCATTGTCCATTGGTCAACCAAGAATGGTCAGATTTTGCTACTTTCTCAACAACCTCAGATTTTAAACCTACTGCTACTTCCGATTTCAGTGTGCGTAATGCTACCATTGGTGCAGGGAAGTAGCAGACTATATCTGCAAATCTGCTAGTAATATTCCAATGGCGATCGCCTAATAACCGACGATAATTTGCATCTCCTTTGACTATAATTAAACTGGTATTACTTAACTCATTTTTAAGATAATTAGGTATTTCCCAAAATGCTAAAGGTGATGTCCAAAAGTAATCTTCAGACAAGACTAAACGCCCTGATGCAATATGCTCCTCCAACCTCTGAGCAAAAGATGTCACTTGTTGATGACTAGTAGCGGCTAAAAAAGTTATTGTATCATGGACATCCTTAATCATGGCATCAGAAACGAAAGTAGGATGGGGTTTTAGGTGCAGGTAAACTTGATTAACTAAGTTGCTACTTAATAAGAAATCTACTAAGCATAAGTCACAAACAAGTTCAAAACCAGCATTGTCTAAAACAAAATCAATACGATCTCCTTGAGAAAGAGTTAATAATTCACTAATTTGGGAGGCATCATTTACTAAAATATGAGCTAATTGATTTTGAATATCAAAACGACTTCGGTCATCCTCGAATGCTGACCATAAACTCAAGTCCACTCGATTTCCCCACAAAGAGAAATATAATAGTGCAATTAAAGCTGTTTGGTTTAGTGGGACATCTATTTTAGATTCTTCCAACCATTTATTACCCTGAGTACATAGAAGAATAGTTGAGTCAAGAGATGCTTCTAATCCCTGAGATTTTTGCAATTGGAATGGATCAACAGTTTGCCATATACCAGGGCGAAAGTAATGAGTAATTTCTAGAATTAACCGATAAAAATAAGTTTCTGCAAAAAACCAGGGAATATCTATCCAACGCTGACCCTTGTAAAATTTTAGATATGTATCCCAAGCTGGAAAATCTGCACCAGTATCGTTCACCAGAGGTTGTAAATATCCTGTCGGCAATTCTGTAGCAAGCCTTTCTAATCTTGTATTAATTTCTGGTGAAAAATTATTTTCAACAATAACTCTACGGGCAATTTCAGGCATCCTTTGAGTAACTGTAAACTCAGTGAAAGAACCGACTTCTGAAGCTAAAAGTGACGGTGGTAGTGGTAATTTCGGGACTTTATATGAATTGACCACAATTTTTTTTGCCCTTTCTTCATAATTTATCATAAGTTGAAGGCGTTAAGACCCTACATTTATATGTAGCACCAGTTTCAGTCGGGGTTTAAATCCCCGTCTGAAATGTCTTTAATTTTGAATTTTGAATTGTTAATGTATGCTTTGGTAGACTATTCTAGGACTTACGCAAACAGTAGCCAAAAAGAATGATTTTATAATAAGGACAATTCATGAATTGCCCTTACGGGTGTAGTTTTGCGTAAGTCCTAATAATAGTTATGCTGCGATACAATCTGTTTTAGAAGGGGTCATGTGTTTGAACTGCTAAAATGCTTATCCTATATCTTCTTTGGCAGTTTTTGACCCTGATTTTTCAGAAATTGTGATAAATCCGGGCTAGAGGGTAAAGATCAGATGTTTGAGTCAACCATTACCAAACCAGACGAACGCCATGCTCTTGTCATTGGGGGAAGTATCGCTGGACTGCTAGCAGCTCAAGTGATGACCAAATACTTTAACCAGGTAACAATTATTGAACGCGATCATTTGAGCGCTCAACCAGAACAGCGCCCAGGTGTACCCCAAGCTCATCATCTTCACGTCTTACTCAAACGGGGTTTGGATGTTATAGAACAGCTTTTTCCAGGCATCCAGACTGAATTAGCTGCATCTGGCGCAGTCGCCATTAACGCCAGCGCTGATTACCTGTGGTATGGCTTAGGAGGATGGACACCCCGCTTTAATTCCGATTTGAACTTTTACAGTTTAAGTCGGAATTTGCTGGAATGGATTATCCGCAGTCGTTTAGCTGCTAACAACCGTGTTGTATTTGTGCAAGGAGGGCAGGTTACTAGTTTGCTGTCTAACCCTAACAAAACTCAGGTCACGGGTGTGCAGGTACGCCAAAAATTTGATGACAGGCAAGATATTTCTTATAGACAAATAGATTTCACTGCTGATTTAGTAGTAGATGCTAGTGGACGCAATTCTCGCGCTCCTGGGTGGTTAGAAGCAATGGGTTATACACCACCAAAAGAAACTGTGATTAATTCCTTTTTGGGCTACACTAGTCGCTTAGGGACTTCCAAGGAATAAATTACTCAACAAAAATCATAAGCTTACATTTAA
>NZ_CAXTNP010000139.1:0-20268 GCF_964245575.1 uncultured Nostoc sp.
ACACAAAGTTTAGACAAATCAGATCCAGATTAGTCAATCAAGTTTATCGATTCAGAGTTCAAAACTCTTAATCTCTAATAAAGAAGAAAAAATATTTTATATTTAAACTAACCCTGCACAAAAACTAACTAATGCTAATGGTTCACAAACCTAAAATTGCTGGGTTTCAACTAAGGAAAGGTTAAGGGATAAAAATAAATATTATCCTTTAATCTTTCCTGCACTAAGAAGTTTGGCGATCTACTCTTGTATAGTCGGTTAATTCTCAACATAAATGAATTTGCAGTGCTGGGCTTGGCTTAAAATGAGCAAGTTTTACTGATCAATTTATTTTCTTAATTTATCTTAACTTACTCTCTCAGGAATTTAACTACAGAAAAACATGTTTAGTCATCCGTCGTAAGGAATAGACTTGTAATACATGTTACGGTTATTTCACGTATAAAATCGTGTTTTTTTTTGTTAAAAAAACATTTCTATTGAAAATACACGTTATTTATGCTAATTTATACGTAGAATCATACAATTTATCAGTTTAATTACGTAGTAAATATTTATTTATCTTTCCTTCGATAGATCATAAAGTTAAGAAGCTATGTATTTGTTGTCACAAATAATTGACTCAAAGAGTTTTTGGTGGCAACATAAAGCCTGCCAAACTGTTGTAGTTCGACTCATGGTTTAATTTAGGTAATTGATGACGGCGAGTTCAACAGTCAAAAATCAGGCGTTGCTGAATCAATATATAAAGAGTTCACGCGGCGATCGCTTCCGTGGACAACTTACAAAAATGACACTTACGTAAGTCCTAAAGCAAAAGAATTGACAACTAGATCAAAAGATTTTCTATTGTAAATTTGGTGATGTATCTTAGCAGCGATCGCAAAATATCAATTTTTCAGAATGACTAAGTTAAAAATGTCATAATCACGATAAAAACGAAATAATTGACACCCTTATCAAAAGATTTTTCATTGCAAATAGGTTTTGATCAGAGTAATTATCACAAGGTAAGAACCTCGCCAAGCAGTTAAATAAGTAAATTGGTGCAATTAAAGGTAACTATGTTGAGTTTTGTAAAGTTTATGAGATGTGCTTGAGTTAAGCTTAGTTGCTCGTTTATATACCTTTAGATGATTTAGTTTTTCCTCACCAACCTACTTAAGCACTGTAATCATCACAGTCGAAGCGAAAAATTTGACACCCCCATCAAAAGATTTTTGATTGCACAACAGTCTTTATCTCCTTTATTCTGATCATAAGAAGCACAGCCTCAACTGTTGTATACTTTTGGTAAAAATTTTTTGGTACTGCGCTCACAAGCATCAATCAGCAGTGACCAATCATTTCTACTATCGACCAAGCTTTGTCATAGCCGTTAAAAACAGCAGGGTTGTTTGTATTAAATATTTCTAACGCTGTGATTGTAAACTAAAGAGCTTTTGTGTAACTTTCTGTAATTACGTGAAACTAATGAGTCAAAATTATACTGGTTCAAACTCTCCTCTAATCACCACTGAGCCATACAAGGAATTTCCAGCAAACAGATATGTAGAATCTGTGTCTGACGAGAAACGTCAGCTTGATGAATCGGAGAATAATAAGGAAATTCAGCCTTTTTTAAATGACGAAACACCCCCAACGCTCTCGGTTGCCGATGCGATCGCTCAGATGTTGGAAAATTTGGGAGTAAGCTACGCTTTTGGTGTCGCAGGTGGTGCGATGGCAAGCCTTTGGGGTGCGCTGTCAAATAGCAGCATCGACGTGTTGAACTTCCGCCATGAATCAGGAGCAGCATTTGCAGCCACCGAAGCATACTTTGCCAATAATCGCCCCACTGTAGTTTTTACCACAGCAGGGCCGGGGATCACTAATGCCCTCACCGGGTTATTTGCGGCTCGTGGTGAAGGTGCAAAGGTGATTTTGTTGTCGGCTTGCACCTCAGCACCGCAGCGTGGACGTTGGGCAATTCAAGAAACCAGCACTTACACATTGCCCAGTGGGGGAATTTTTACCTCAGGAGCGCTATTTAATTATGCAATCACTATTGAATCTGCGGCTCAACTACCGCAGATTTTCCGCAAACTTGCTTTGGCTATGGCGCAACCCGGCGGATTTGTTGCCCATTTGAGTATTCCCACCGCAGTGCAGACAAGTTTAGTTGAGAATATATCCTTGCCTCAATTAGATGTTTCTCCGTTTGGGATGACTCCTTCAAAACAAGCGATCGCTAAATCTGTAGAGTTATTATCATCTGGCCCCTTTGCCATTTGGGTTGGTTTCGGTGCGCGTGACGCAGCAGACGAAATCCGCCAACTCGCTGAAAAAACCGGAGCAGCCGTCATGTGTTCACCCCGTGGTAAAGGTATCTTCCCCGAAGATCATCCCCAGTTTGTGGGTGTTACAGGTTTAGGGGGTCATGCTTCCGTCTTGACTTATATGGAACAGCAACCTCCACTACGCACACTCGTATTAGGAACCCGCCTTGGTGAACCGACTTCCTTCTGGAGTTCGGCGCTAGTTCCAAAAGAAGGTTTTGTCCATGTAGATATTGACCCAGAAGTGCCAGGTGTAGCCTATCCACACGTTGAAACTTTCGGAGTTCGGTCTGATATCAAAGCTTTTGTAGAAGAGTTATTGCAGCAATTACCAGATGCTCCTCGTTCCACAACTTTGTCGCTACCTCGTCCAGAACACAAAGCAATTGAACCTGCTCCAGACGTAGATTATCCAGTGCGACCAGAAGTATTGATGGCAGCAATTCAAAAGATAATTGTTGAAGGTAGCGATGCCGTAGTAATGGCAGAGTGCGGTAACTCCTTTACTTGGTCAACTCATCTACTGCAATTTGCCGAAGCCAATCGTTACCGAGTCAGCACCGGAGTTGGAGCAATGGGTCACGCCGTCACCGGAGTGTTGGGTGCAGCGCTGGCGAACAATGGCAAGGCTGTAGGGATTGTCGGCGATGGAGCAATGCTGATGAATAACGAAATCAGCACAGCCGTGAAATACAAAATTCCTGCAATCTGGATTGTACTCAACGATGCGCGTTATAACATGTGCCATCAAGGGATGAAAATCTTGGGATTAAAGGGCGCAGATGCAACAATTCCACCAACAAACTTCGCCATGATTGCTCGTGGTATGGGAGCAGAAGCGATCGTAGTCGTCAGAGAGTCAGATATCGAAGCAGCATTAGAACAAGCGATCGCATCAAATGTTCCCTTTCTGATCGATGTAGTGATTGACGCTGATCGACCAGCACCCTCTGGTGGACGTAATAAAAGTTTGGCAGCGCAAGGAGTCAAATCAAGTTCGGCTAAAAATCCAGCCAAGCAAGTTTCATTTCCAATGATTTGATTTTAAAAGCTGGTAATCTCATTCAATTCTTATAGACACTAAGACACCTGAATCAGGCGGACTTTGCAACGTAGATCGGATTAATATATCCGCACTCTTTGTCAACTCACCAAAGGATAAAGTAGCAATTAAGAAACGATAAAAATTCTTTTCCAGTCAACAACTACCCCGCAAAAACTGGAACTTCAAATTTTTGATTTTTGAAGGCTACTTTATTCTTCCTTCATCTTATCTTAATATTCGAGACTCGGTTTGTGTTTATATCTTTACATTTTGTAATGGTCATTACTTTCTCTAACCAATCCCAAACAATATCAAGAGGTCAAGATGCTGCTATTTGAAACTGTTAGAGAAATGGGTCACGAACAAGTTCTCTTCTGTCATGGTAAAAATCCCGAAATTAAGGCAATTATTGCTATCCATGACACGACCTTGGGCCCAGCGATGGGAGCTACAAGACTCTTGCCTTATGTCAACGAAGAAGCTGCTTTAAAAGATGCACTTCGTCTAAGCCGTGGGATGACATATAAAGCTGCCTGTGCCAACATTCCGGCTGGTGGGGGAAAAGCAGTCATTATCGCTAATCCTGAAAATAAAACAGATGATCTGTTGAGAGCTTACGGACGTTTTGTTGATAGTCTGAATGGGCGTTTTATTACCGGACAAGATGTCAATATTACCCCTGATGATGTGCGGACAATCAGTCAAGAAACTAAACATGTTGTTGGGGTATCAGAAAAGTCTGGTGGGCCTGCTCCGATAACATCACTAGGAGTTTTTCTCGGAATTAAAGCTGCTGTGGAGTCTCGTTGGCAAAGCAAAAGACTTGATGGAATGAAAGTTGCAGTTCAAGGCTTAGGAAATGTTGGTAAAAATCTCTGCCGACATTTACATGAGCATGATGTCAAGCTTTTTGTTAGCGATGTAGACCCAGTAAAAGCAGAAGAAGTAAAACGGCTTTTTGGCGCAACTATTGTAGAACCAACAGAAATTTACGCTCTTGATGTAGATATATTTGCTCCTTGCGCTTTAGGAGGAATTCTTAATAGTCATACAATTCCTTTCCTGCGAGCTTCTATTATTGCTGGTGCAGCTAATAATCAATTGGAGAATGAGCAACTACATAGTCAAATGCTTGCCAGAAAAGGGATTCTTTACAGCCCTGATTATGTAATTAATGCCGGAGGGCTAATCAATGTTTACAACGAAATGATTGGTTATGACGAAGAAAAAGCTTTCAAGCAAGTGCATAACATTTATGACACCCTATTAGCAATTTTTGATATTGCTAAACAGCAGGGAGTTAGTACCAACGATGCTGCCAGACGATTGGCAGAAGACCGGATCAACAATAGTAAGCGAATCAAGACTAAAGCGATCGCAGCTTAATTGTTATTATCTTAAGGAGTAAAAAGTGGAAAAAAATACCTTTGCGACATCAGCTTACATTGCTACTTCACCAGAGAGCGCCTTTGAGTATCTTTGTAGTTTAAAAAACTTAGACGAATGGACGCTTTATAGCCGGATGAAAGAGCAAATTGACGAAGATACCTGGCTCGGAACTGCATCTGGTTATCATAAAAATCTTTACTATCACGTTAAAAAACTAGAAAACCCGCTTTTCTACGGCATTGAGTGGCACTGTGGATTAGAGTATCAGAAATATTATCAGGTTTACCCTGTTTTACTGTTTCCTACAGACTACATCGAACCGGGGACAGATGAAAAAGGCGTGTATTTTCACTGGTTGAGCTTTGTCGATCCAAAACGGCAGACTCAGATGATTATGCAGGGAATTCATACAGTACACACTTCTGAATGTCGTTCTCTCAAAGGTAATTTGGAACGCAAAGCTGGTCTTACCTCAGCAGCCAAAGGAAGCCACTTTATCAATACTGACACCATCTATGTTGATGCTCCAATTGAAATTGGCATAGAATACTTAAAAGACCTACAAAACATAGATGAGTGGGCACATCTACTGCGACAAAATGGCGAGATTGGTCTTGAATCAGGTGAATTCAAAGATGAATATGACCAGAAAGTAAAAGTTTCTGTGCGGCTGCATAGTCTAAGTAAATACTACTTGCTTGAACAGGAACACTTTTATCCAGAATACGAATATTATCAGCGTTCTGTAGCGTTACTCATCCCAACCGCCTATGCTTTCGCTGATCCCGAAGCTTCTGGTTTTATTCTGCATAGGATCACATTCTGGAAAACAGATGGAACTGTTACCCACGGCAAACTTCAGATTGAAGACTTTGGGGCTGAGAGCATGAACATCAAACGTTTGCTCGAAGCCAAAGCTGGCAATCTCAAATCATTTGACCGGGGAATGAGCTATCTGCCAAAAACTCAAGAGTCATTAGTCAATAGTCATTAGTCATTGGTCATTGGTCATTAGTTATCTAACAAATGATAAATGACAAATGATAAAAGACAAAATATGAAACTGAAACAACTTACTATTACTTTACTCACTTTTTGGATTGCTGGTTTTTCTGGAATGAAAGCTGCGTCAGCTACATCGTTTTCGGTAATTGCCGACGGTCTATATAATGCCGGTGGTCTGAGCTTTGGGCCTGATGGTAATCTCTATGTTACAGAGGCGGGAATAGGGGGAAGTGGAGCTTGTGTTCCACCACCAAGTGGTCAAGGCGATTCTTTATGCTATGGCACAAGTGGTGCAGTTACCAAAATTGAGAATGGTAAAGCCGAGCGGATACTTACAGGACTTCCTTCCTTAGCATTACCAGATGGTACTGGAGGCACTGGCCCTCGTGACATCCAATTTGATGCTAAAGGTAAGCCTTATGTTCTGATTGGGTATGGGGCTAATCCAGCCTTTCGCGATCGCAATTTAGGTAACACTGACCTCGGTAAAATCATTGCTCCCGACTTTAAGACCAATTCCTGGACGAGTGTTGCTGATTTAGCTAACTATGAACTCGCCAACAATCCTGATGGTAGTGATGTAGATAGCAATCCTTTGGGTTTCGTAATAAATGGCAATCAGTTGGTTGCAGCTGATGCAGGTGCAAATGACTTACTAAGTGTTAATATTGACAGTAGTAATTTGCAGGCGATAGTTGCGTTTCCTCAAGAGATATTGACTAATCCAGTCTTTCCACCTTCTGATACCCCATCCAATGAACCTGCACAGGTGCCATCTCAAAATGAACCGCCGCGATCGCAGTTTGCAACTCAACCAGTACCTTCAAGTGTGACAAAAGGCCCTGATGGTGCTTATTATGTCAGTCAATTTACTGGTTTTCCCTTCCCAGAAGGTGGGGCAAAAATCTATCGAGTCGGTGCTGATGGCAAGCCAACAGTATATGCAGATGGTTTTACCCAACTCACAGACTTGCAATTTGATACTGAGGGCAATTTATATGCTTTGCAGTATGCCAATCAGTCAGCCTGGAAGGGTAATTTTGATGGTTCTGTGATCAAAATAGCTGCCGATGGGACACGCACAACTCTGCTGAGTGGCAATGGATTAGAGTCGCCTAGCGCCTTGACTATTGGTTCTGATGGTGCAGTATACGTCACAAACCGAGGCGATCGCCCTGGAGAAGGACAAGTTCTCAGAATTGAAAATACCAAGTCTGTTCCTGAACCTGATTCTGCTTTAGGCGTATTAGCGATCGGTGCTTTAGGCGTTGGTTGCTTGCACAAGAAGAGAGCTACCAAACCTCCCATACATGCAGTCGTGGCGCTCAAGTAAAGAGTTTCAAAGCAATATTCAGTAAACCAAAAAGTTTTTTAGAAGTCAAGAAAAGTAGACATTTCAGTTGAATGCAGGCATACCAGAAAACAACTGATTAGTGAGCATTTCAGCTGATGCTACTAGCAACAATACAGGTGATAGCTATTAAACCAATGCTTTTTACCTCATTCTTTATAAGGGCTGGAACGCTTATCTTTACGTTGATTTTTACAAATTCATGGTTTACTGAATATCAGTGCTTCTCAAAAAGGGCATTTCCCCTGCGTTCCTTAAAGACCGAGAATCGTTGTCTTTAAAACCATAAAAGTTTCCACTAATTTAACTCTCAATCTCCAAAGGTATGAAACTTAAGTCATTTGCTCTTAAATCTGTTACATTTTGTTTTGCTGCTATTTGTGGAACAGCATCTGCACAAGCTGCAACGCTAACGACAATTGTCGATGGTATCAGTAATGCACGGGGTTCTAGCTTTGGCCCTGACGGCAGTCTCTACGTAGCAGAGCCAGGTATCGGAGGAAACGGAAATTGCCAACCATCTCCAAGTACGCTGTTTCAGCCTATCTGTGCTGGTAACACTAGTTCACTCGTCAAAGTTTCACCAGACGGCACAAAAGAGCGTCTACTTAATAACTTTGAGTCTCTAGCAGAACAACCTACAGGCAATCAAGGGGCCGGTATTGAAGACGTGCAATTCGACTCTAAAGGGAATGCTTATCTTCTGACTGGGTATGCTGGTTATCCAGGAAACCGCGATCTAGCAACACTTAACCTTGGTTCGCAATCCCCTATCCCACCACAGCAACTTGCGACTTTCCCGCCATCAACACCTGATAAAGTTTTGAATACACCGCTTTTAGCACAACTGTACAAAGTTGACTTGAAGACGGGAGCTCTCAACAGTATTTTTGACTTTGCCAAGTATGAAATCACCAAAAATCCAGACAAAGGGGATATAGTTACCAATCCCTATGACCTGACTATTAATGGGGATAGTGCTTATGTCGTTGATGGGGGCGGGAACACTGCTTACAAAATCAAGCTTGACGGAAGTGAATCCCAGGCGATCGCAATTCCTAAAAACGTCATTAGTGACTCCGACTTGCCACCAGGATTACAATTACCTCCTGGGCTGTTAGAGCAGCTTCCAGGAGGAAAAACAGCAATTCAAGCAGTACCCACAGGTGGCGCAATTGGTCCTGATGGAGCTTTATACGTTGGCGAATATACGGGTTTTCCTTATCCAGCAGGTAAATCACGGATTTTCCGTATTGGCGATGATCTCAAACCAGAAGTTTTTCTAGATGGGTTTACGCACATCACAGACTTAACCTTTGATAAGAAAGGCAATTTGCTGGTTTTACAGTTCAGCGACAAGTCCCAGTTAGGGGGTGACATCACAGATCTACCTGGTTCTCTGATCGAAGTTGCTCCTGATGGCACTCGTACAACACTCGTTGCAGCCGGTCAAGGGCTAGATTCGGCTGATGGAATTGCTATTGGCCCTGACGGTAAGATTTATATTACCAATCAGGGTGTCGGCAAAGGACGAGGGGAGGTTGTTCGGGTGGATGGTATCGTTACACAAACAGTCCCCGAACCTGGTTCAGTAATCGGCTTATTAGCACTTGCTGGTGTAGGCGCAACTGGTGCGATCGCCAAGCGTAAACGCCAAGAAAAGTTGGGTGAATTGGTAGCCAAAGCAGAGACTGTCTAATTCTTCTTTACCTGGCCCTGTCAGGTAAAGCTTAAAGAATAGGCTGCTGCCTCACATAGAAAGTTGCATTTCAAACAAAAGGCAGCAGCCCGAATTTTAAGGTTCCCGAACTGAGACTGGGAACAAAATTAGTCTAGGAAAGAGTATAACTTACACAACCACGACTTCAAACTCATGGGATTAGTCAAAAATTTCTCAATAGGCATTCTCGGTACTGGATTCATGGTGCTGGCAACAGTAGCCCAAGCCAAGGCTGTAACATTAACTTTCGACAGAAGTATCGGCGAACCTGGCTTCGGCCCTGGGCAACTGTTTGTTCCCCAAGGCATAACGGTGGATAGCCAAGGGAATACCCTTATAGCTAACGGACGCGGTGTTAACCCAGATGGTACTCCTAACTACAACTTCGGTGACAAAATTGAAAAATTTAGTCCAAGCGGTGAGTATATTGGAGCAATTGGCTCTGGCGGCACAGGGCCCGGACAGTTTGACGAGCCAACAACTGTAGACTTTAATCCCGTAACAGGGGATTTGTATGCAGGTGATGTTTACAACAACCGCATCAATCAATTCGATTCTCAGGGTAACTTTATTAGATCCTTTGCAAATGGAGATTTTACCCCTCGTATAAATGATAGGATTTTCTTTGGACCATCTGGTGTAACATTTGACAAAACTGGCAACGTGTACGTTGGTGATTTTAACGGCGAAAGAATCCTTAAATTCACACCTGACGGAAAGCAAATTGGTGTCATTGGTGGTAAGGTGGGCACTGCACTTGGAGAAACTCAAGGTGTAGCAGGTGTAAGAATTTCCCCAGTTAGTGGAAATATCTTTTTAGCTGACCAGTATAACAACCGTATTCAAGTACTCGATCCAAATGGTAAACCTCTGTACGCATTTGGTTCAGCAGGTAGCGCACCTGGACAGTTTCTTCAGCCAATTGGCATCGAAGTGGACGCCCAAGAGAATGTTTATGTAGCTGATTCTATCAACAGCCGCGTTCAGGTATTTGATAAAAACGGTAACTTCTTGACTTCCTACGGTAAACCAGCCCTGGATGCATCTGGCAACCTAGTCCCGCCTCCAGGATTAACTGACCCCCCATTTGGCAATCCCCTCGACCTCACTCCAGGCAGATTTAACTGGACGGGTGGGACAGCCCTTAAAGATGACAAGCTTTATGTGGGCGATTTCTTCCAAGGTCGCGTCCAAGTGCTAAATGTAGAAGGTAGAACTCAAGTACCTGAACCTAGTTCAGCATTGGGTTTAGCATTGCTCGGACTTGGGGCTGTTACCATCACATTGCGGAAACGTGGACAACAAAAGCCAGTCTTCAGTTTAGAGAAGACGTTGCAAAAACAGTGCTGAGTTCTCATGCTTGAGTAGCAGTAAAGTGACCGAATCCGAGTTCAAAGGTCGAAGTTCCCAGTTCAGAGGTCGAAGTTCCGAGTTCAAAGGCTGAAGTTCCGAGTTCAAAGGCTGAAGTTCCGAGTTTAAAGGCTGAAGTGGATTAAACAAAATCTAAAACTTCTGTTTCCTGGGGTGCGTTAGCCAAGGGCATAACGCACCATCTCAATAATTTCGGTGCCGTACTCTCGGCAGTAACACAACGCCAGTTGCTACAACGGATAGCCCAGCGTAAAGCCAACTCTTGGAGAGGCTGCGCCAACGGCATGGCAACGCTATGAGCGAGTCCTCAAGCGTCGGGAACCTCCCTTCGGGTTCACCAGTCGCCTACGGCGGGAAACCCGCCTACAGCGCTGGATTCACCGCAACACACTGGCTCCCCTACGAAAATTTCAGGTTATTAAATCCGGAACAAGGCAGATAAAAACTGGATAACACAATAAAGCCAAGATTATCAAGGTGCTTTCAGGACATTAAGAGTTCATGAAAATTCTGATTTATTCATACAATTATTATCCAGAGCCAATTGGTATTGCACCTTTGATGACCGAACTAGCAGAAGGGCTGGTAAAGCGAGGGCATCAAGTGCGGGTAATCACAGGTATGCCTAACTATCCTCAGCGTCAGATTTACGATGGGTATCGAGGTAAACTATACGTTACTGAACAGAAAAATGGTGTTACCATTCAGCGTAGTTACCTGCGGATTAAGTCTAAACCTAACCTTGTGGATCGGCTACTGCTAGAGTTGAGCTTTGTTTTTACGAGTTTGCCACAAGCCATCAAGGGCAAGCGACCTGATGTAATTCTCTTAACAGTGCCGCCGCTACTAGTTTGCTTACCTGCAACCTTAATAGCTTGGCTATACAACTGCCCAATAGTGCTGAACGTGCAAGATATCCTCCCGGAAGCTGCTGTGCGTGTTGGGTTAATTAAAAATAAGTTGATGATTCAAGCTTTAGAAGCTTTAGAAAAATTTGCCTACCGAACTGCACATACCATTAGTGTGATTGCCGATGGCTTTGTAGATAATTTAATAAATAAAGATGTGCCGGCTAATAAAATTGCCTGCATTCCCAATTGGGTGAATCTAAATTTTATCCGTCCTTTACCGAAGGAGAATAACTCCTGGAGAGCTACCCATCAACTCGATGGTAAATTTGTTGTACTTTATTCAGGTAATATTGCTCTGACGCAAGGTTTGGAGACAGTAATAGAAGCAGCATCTCGGTTGCGTCATATTAATGATATTGTCTTTGCGATCGCAGGTGAATCTCAAGCTCTCGAAAGGTTGCAAAAACATTGTCTTGCTTGTGGTGCAGATAACGTTTTGCTGCTACCATTGCAACCGCGAGAAAAACTACCACAAATGTTAGCAGCCGCAGATGTTGGCTTGATTGTACAAAAGAGCAATGTGATTTCCTTCAATATGCCTTCTAAAATACCACTGCTGTTAGCCAGTGGCCGCCCAATTGTCGGTTCAGTTCCAGACGCGGGGACTGCTGCCAAAGCTATTAAAGAAAGTGGTGGCGGCGTTATCGTTGAGCCAGAGTCAGCAGATGCTTTAGCAAGTGCAGTATTGGATTTATATAATCAGCCAGAATTAGCAGCGCAATTAGGTCGCAAAGGAAGAAAGTTTGCAGTAGAAAACTATTCCTTTGAGCAAGCGCTAGATCGGTATGAAGAGTTATTTTATGATGCGATCGCCAAAAAAGCAACGACTTTGGATATCTTGCCAGAATTGAGTTCTAAGGAATCACTTGTTGATCAAGACTTTTTGGTACATACCTCGTCCTTTCTGGGCGAAAAAACTAATCATATCGGATTAATTAAAACCACGTCCCTTGTGCGCGTACTCTCTCAAGGACAAATGACAAATGACAAATGACAAATGACAAATGACAAATGACAAATTCAGATCAGCTTAAAAAAACTGACCAAAGCTTGATCGCCTTATTGAGCGATCGCATATCATTATTAGCAGCATCAGAACAACCTTCTTTAGATGAACAACTGGCTGATGTGGCTCCCCTACTCGCCCAAGCTGGTATTCCTGAGTCTGTTTGGGCAGGTGTAATAAATAGTTGTCATGCTACTCTGATTCCTAAATCTGCAACAAATCGTGTCAGTCCCCGACAAATAACCATCATCGGTGGACGCGGTAGGATGGGAAGATTATTTAAAGAGCAGCTTTCGTTAGTAGCTCACAATGTTAGCATTCTCGAACATGAGGATTGGGAATACGCAGATAAACTGTTAAGTCAAGCAGAATTAGTATTAGTAAGCGTTCCTATTGAACATACAGTTGATGTTATCAAGCGTGCAGCGAAATACCTTGGCCCAAATACAGCGTTGTGTGACATCACAAGCGTAAAAACTCAGCCAACTCAGGCGATGCTCGAACATCATTGTGGCCCAGTCATGGGTTTACATCCCATGTTTGGGCCAAATATCAAATCGTTTTTAGGACAAAAAGTGGTAGTATGTCCAGGTCGAAACGATGATTCATTTCAGTGGTTATTAGACTTTCTCAAAAGTAAAGGTGGAGAATTAATTGTTTGCACGCCTGAAGAACACGATAAAATGATGGTGATTATTCAAGCAACGCAGCATTTTTGTAGATTTAGTCTTGGTGTTTTTTTAGCACAAGTAAAAGTGGATATAGAGCAGAGCTTAACAATGTCAACACCTAACTATCGTCAAGAAATTGACATTGTTAAACGTTTGTTTTCTCAGAATCCTAATTTATGTGTTGATATTATGCTAGCTACAGAAGAAAGATGTAATGCAATTAGCTTTTTAGCTGACACTTACAGCCGTTTGGCGAAACTGGTAGCAAGAAAAGATAGAGATGCATTAATTCAAGAATTTGAAAATACTCAAAGCTTTTTTGAAGAAAAAATCAACACTTTTCTACAGCCTTTTAATACAACGGCTCTCCAACAAGACTTGAAACCCCAGATGCACTCAAATATTAGTATTTGATAACATTTATTTGTGAGGCTGCGCCAAATTTTATTTCTTTCTTTGTGTCCTACCCTTCGGGAAGCCACTTCGTGTCTATGCGCCCTTCTCTAACGAGACGCTGCGCGATTGCGGTTCGTTCCTTATATAGTTTGGTGCATGTTCATACAAAATTGGTATGAGTAACAAAAACTATGCTGATAGACATTTTTCACGATCCCGTTTGCCCCTGGTGTAGAATAGGAAAAAAGCATCTGTTTGATGCATTGGCACAATGGCCAGAAAAAGAAGTAGATATCCGGTGGCATCCTTTTATTCTCGACAATACCGTTCCTGCTGACGGGTACGAATTTCGCAGCTTTATGCGGAATAGAAAAGGCATAAAAGCGGAAAAACTGCAACATTTGTTTGATTCTACGCAATATGCTGGTGAGGCAGCTGGAGTCAAGCTAAATTTTGACAAAATTCGTTTGGCTGTCAATACTAAGCTTTCGCACCGACTGATTACACTCGCACCAACAAAGGTAAAAAACGATGTCGTAGAAGCCATTTATCAAGCTTACTTTGAAGACGGTTTGAACATCGGAGATATTGAAGTTCTGATTGCCATAGGTAGAGTTTACCAAATGGATACTAAGGAATTACGCCTGCAATTGAGTAATGATGCTACGGTTAAAACTTTTGTGGCGGAAACAATATTTACTCGACCCAATGACATCAACAGCATACCGTTCTTTATCATCAATAATAAAGTCAAGATAAATGGTTCTCACTCAGTAGAAATGTTCCTTCAAGCTTTGAATCGTGCCGCACTTGTAAATATATCAGCAAAAACATGGTAGTTGACATTAAGCAAAAAAGTAGATTCAGCCTGCAACCGATTAATCAACGTGTTTCGGTTACTTTCAACTATGAGGTTTACTTCACCCAAAACTTATTTGAGTTGAAAAACCCCACCTTAGCCCAAGTAATTACAGCAGATGGGGAGACAAAACCGAAAAAAGTTGTAGCGATAGTAGACGCAGGAATATTGCAGCATCACCCGGAATTGGTTAAGCAATTAGTAGCGTATACCAAGTTTTATGCAGAGGTACTAGCGATCGCAGCCGAACCGATGATAATTTCGGGAGGAGAAGCTGCCAAAAACGATCGCACTTTAGTAGATCAAATCCACCAACAGATTGAAGCAGCCGGATTATGTCGCCATTCTTATGTGTTAGCGATCGGAGGCGGGGCTGTGTTGGATTTGGTAGGATATGCAGCCGCAACCGCTCACCGGGGAATTCGTCTAATTCGGATTCCGACGACGGTGTTAGCACAAAATGATTCCGGGGTTGGCGTAAAAAACGGCATCAACGCCTTTGGTAAAAAGAACTTTCTCGGCACATTTGCGCCACCTTATGCAGTTATAAATGATTCTGCTTTCTTAACAACCCTAGACGATCGCGATTGGCGTTCTGGGATCGCAGAAGCAATCAAAGTGGCGCTGATTAAGGATGCTAACTTTTTTTATTTTATCCATTTGCACACCGCAGCCCTTGTGCAGCGAGACATGGACACCATGCAACAAGTTATCTATCGTTGCGCCCAGTTACACCTAGAACATATTGCCAATAGCGGCGATCCTTTTGAAATGGGTTCGTCTCGTCCCCTGGATTTTGGACATTGGGCGGCTCATAAATTAGAGCATTTGACAAATTATCGCTTACGTCATGGCGAAGCAGTTGCGATCGGTATCGCTTTGGATAGCACCTATTCCTATTTAGTAGGAATGCTGGATTATTCAGAATGGCAACGGATATTAAATACCTTATCAGCGTTGGGTTTTACATTATATGTGCCAGAACTGGCCCAGAAATTATCACAACTGGAACATCCTGATTGTCTGTTCCGGGGTTTAACTGAGTTCCGCGAACACTTGGGTGGAGAATTGACTTTAACGTTGCTACAACGCATTGGAAAAGCAACTGAAGTTCATAAGGTGGATTTGTTATTGTACACGCAAGCAATATCGCTGTTGCGCGAGTTTTAGAATTCTTTTTCGTGGCAATTGAGGGGTGAATTTTAAATCTATAGGTGCTTCGCCTTACCGCAGGGTAGGAACGCTTAAATTTGATGGTAGACAATTTTTTACTACTAAATTGTGAGATTATCTACTACCTTTGAGGGAGGCGAAGAATTTCAACCAGTCATAACAGAAAATGTACTAGAGAAGCAGTATAAAAAGCGAATAAATTGACACCTAATCGAAAAATTATTCAATGTATTATCTGCTGGATATCTAGTATTCTTAAATAAGAAGCAAAAAACTTTACATTACATCTTTTAAAAAGAATATAGCAGTTTTAAAAAATTTGTAAACTTCTTTCCTCCTTCACTTGGCGGTAGCTGCGGCAAGCTACTGCGCGTTTACGATAAATTTTACAACTCAAATAGGATTGCTATGCACAGATTTAGATAATTCCAATTAAATTGACATCGCATTATCTGAATTTGTTTTTAATTTTAAAATAGTTATCAATAATGATTAATGGCTCTTGACTAATAACTCTTCCAAAGAAATTACCCATGATTTGTGATTCCCGTTCCTACAAAACCCTTGGCGGTGTAAATGTTTCTCGCTCCATCACAGAAGTTAAGATGGACACTGCTCTCGAAGACATTCTATTCCACTTAAATTCTCAGCGTGGAGGTTTGTTAAGGAGCAGCTACGAATATCCAGGCAGATACAAAAGATGGGCGATCGGATTTGTCAATCCACCATTGGAATTGACTACACAGGACAACGCTTTTACTTTGATAGCATTGAATGAACGCGGTCGGGTACTTTTGCCATTACTCCTAGAGCGCCTATCCCATTCAGAACAGCTGGAAAAAGTCAACCAAGATAATAACCATCTCGTCGGCTTTATTAAAACTGCAAAAAAACTATTTACTGAAGAAGAACGCAGTAAACAACCTTCAGCATTTACTGTTATCCGTGAAATTCTATATACTTTTTCTAGTCAAGAAGACGAGCATTTAGGATTATATGGTGCATTTGGTTATGACTTAGTTTTCCAGTTTGAACCAATTACCCAACGCCTAGAACGTTCTACAGATCAACGGGATTTAGTACTTTATCTGCCTGATGACTTGATAGTTGTTGACTACTATCAGCAACGCGCATTTCGTCTACAATATGAATTTAAAACAGCGCATGGCAGCACTAATTATCTTCCTCGAACAGGTGAGTCTGTAGATTATCGCGGAAAACATCTTGTCCCGAATCAAACTGCTGACCATAAAGTAGGCGAGTATGCAAAAAAAGTTGAGGGTGCGCTCGATTACTTCCGCCGAGGCGATTTATTTGAAGTAGTTCCTAGTCAAAACTTTTTTGAAGGCTATGAAGACCAACCCAGCAAATTATTTAACACCTTAAAGGAAATAAATCCTAGTCCTTATGGGTTTATTTTTAATCTAGGTGGAGAATATCTAATTGGCGCATCTCCAGAAATGTTTGTGCGGGTTGAAGGTAGGCGGGTAGAAACCTGTCCCATTAGTGGTACTATTAGTCGGGGACAAGATGCTCTTGACGATGCGGTGCAAATTCGTCAGTTACTCAACTCCCACAAAGATGAAGCTGAGTTGACCATGTGTACTGATGTCGATCGCAATGACAAATCCCGGATTTGCGAACCTGGTTCAGTACAAGTGATTGGTCGTCGCCAAATTGAATTATACAGCCACCTGATTCATACAGTAGATCATGTTGAGGGGACACTGCGATCGCAATTTGATGCTTTAGATGCTTTTCTTTCGCATACATGGGCAGTTACAGTCACAGGCGCACCCAAAAGGGCCGCAATAGATTTTATTGAACAGCATGAACGTAGCGCCCGACGTTGGTATGGTGGAGCAGTTGGCTATTTAAATTTCAATGGGAATTTAAATACTGGATTAATTCTGCGGACAATCCGATTAAAAGACTGCATCGCCGAAGTGCGAGTTGGTGCTACTGTCCTTTATGACTCCATACCACAAGCAGAAGAAGAAGAAACAATTACTAAAGGTGCTGCTTTATTTGAGACGATTCGTCGTGTAAAGCAAACGAGTCAGGAAATTGATAAGTCCAGTTCCATAAAATTAACTAAAATCCTTCCAAATGCAGAAGCTGGCAAACGCGTCTTACTAATAGACTATGAAGACTCATTTGTTCATACCCTAGCCAATTACATTCGCCAGACTGGTGCAAGCGTCACCACACTGCGTCATGGTTTCTCAGAATCGCTATTCGATACAGAACGCCCTGACTTAGTTGTTTTATCTCCTGGCCCTGGTAGACCAAGTGATTTTGGGGTTCCCCAGACTGTCGGTGCCCTTCTTCATCGCAAAATTCCTATTTTCGGAGTTTGTCTGGGACTGCAAGGCATTGTTGAAGCTTTTGATGGACAATTGGGAGTTCTCGACTATCCCCAACATGGTAAATCCTCACGGATTTTTGTCACCGATTCTAATTCTGTGACCTTCAAAAATTTACCAGAATCTTTTCCAGTGGGTAGATATCACTCATTGTTTGCCCTACCGCAATATTTGCCAAAAGAACTCAAAGTAACAGCGATTTCTGATGACGACGTAATTATGGGCATTGAACATCAGACACTTCCCATCGCCGCCGTTCAGTTTCATCCAGAATCAATCATGACTCTAGCAGGAGAAGTCGGTCTGGAAATCATTAAAAATGTCGTGCGTGCATATACACAAACGAAAGAGTCATTAGTCATTGGTCATTAGTCATTGGTCATTGGGCATTGGTTACTAATTATTCTCCCCGTGCCCCCTGCCTGCTCCCCCTGCTCCCCTTGCTGAATAACAGATTATGACTAACCGAGTTGCCCCTCCCCGCCATATTCTTGAAGAAATTGTGTTGCATAAAAAGAAAGAAGTCGCACAAATGCAACAAGAAATGCCTTTAGCTTACTTGCGACAACAGTTAAAGGCAGCCCCGACTGTGCGAAATTTCTTGAATGCTTTGCAAGAAAATCCCAACCAACCTAGCTTAATTGCCGAGGTAAAAAAAGCATCACCTAGCCGTGGGATTATCCGCGCAGATTTTGACCCAGTGGCTGTTGCTCAAGCTTATGAACGAGGTGGTGCAGCTTGTTTATCAGTCCTGACTGACCAAAAGTTTTTTCAGGGTAGTTTTGATAATCTGCGGACTGTGCGATTACAAGTAGCATTACCCCTACTGTGCAAGGAGTTCATCATTAACCCCTATCAAATTTATTTAGCACGGACAGTGGGTGCAGATGCAGTTTTGTTGATTGCTGCCATTTTATCAGATCAAGAACTCCAGGCTTTTTTGCAACTAATTCATGATTTAGGCATGAATGCACTGGTAGAAGTCCATACCTTGGCTGAACTGGATCGAGTGCTAAAGCTTGACAACCTAAGTTTAGTAGGAATCAACAATCGCAATCTAGAAGATTTTACCCTTGATTTAGGGACAACACAGCAACTTTTAGCACAGCGTCAACAACAATTACAAAGTTTGGATATCACCGTCGTCAGTGAGTCTGGATTGTATACACCTGCTGATTTATCTCTTGTCGCTGAGGCTGGTGCGCGTGCGGTTTTGATCGGAGAGTCTTTAGTTAAACAAAGCGATGTAGAACAAGCTGTGCGTAGTTTGCTAAGACTTGATCCTCTCTAACCCACCTTAAAAAGGCAGGAATTAAAGCAAGCCTTTCTAAGGCGGTTGGGTGGATCTTTGCGAGAATAGGCTTCATGCAGAAGACGGGTTAAGGGGAAATTTAAGGGCAAGAAAAAATAATTCTTCCCTTTACCCTTCCCCTTTAACCCTTTCCCTATTCCCTATTTTGCTTTGAGGCAATTGATTCTATGAAAGCGATGGTAATCACAAACTTCGGAAGTCCTGAAGTCTTTGCAGAAAGTGAAGTGGATAAACCAACACCAAGAAACAACGAAGTTTTAGTTAAGGTTTATGCCACCTCAGTTAACCCAGCAGATTGCGGGATGCGCCAAGGAAGTTTCGGCCCAAGGGTTAAACTACCTGCAATTTTAGGCTTTGACGTTTCCGGTGTCGTTGAGGCAGTTGGCGAAAATGTTAAAGATTTTCAGGTGGGTGACGAAGTTTATTATGCCATCGCACATGAAGAAGGTGGCGGTGCTAATGCTGAGTATCATGTCGCAAATGAATCAACTATTGCCAAAAAGCCTGCAAATATATCCCATTTAGAAGCTGCTAGCGTACCTGTGGCGGGGGGTACAGCATGGGCTGCACTGATCACTAGAGCAAATATCAAAGTCGGTGAAACTGTGTTGATTCATGGTGGTGCAGGCGGTGTCGGCACATTCGCTATCCAAATAGCTAAAGTAGCAGGCGCTTACGTTTACACAACCTGCGGCGGTTATGATACCGATTTTGTCAAGTCCATCGGTGCAGATAGAGCAATTGATTACCGCAACGAAGACTTTATCAACATTATTATGCAGGAAACGCGTGGTGAAGGAGTTGATGTTACTTTTACTACTGTTAGCGGTGAAGTTTTAGCCAAAAGTTTGGTAGTGACAAAGGCTGAGGGCCGCGCTGTCACAGTCACAGGGGTTGAAGGTGACCTTAATATCGCTATCTTCAAAAATATTACTGTCCACTTTACACACTTAGACAAGACCCGCCCCAAACTTGATGCCTTGAGAACCTTAATTGAACGGGGTCAAATCAAACCCGTTATTGGTAATACTTTTGGGCTTCATCAGGTAGCCCAAGCACATAAAACCTTGGAGGAAGGCGGTGAGGGTGTACGCGGCAAGATTGTTGTACAGGTTGTATGAATCAACGTTTATGGTTTATCGCTCATGGTTAATTTGTACCTTTCTCTAAACCATTACCTATTGCTAGAATCTCCAACCTAAAAAAATGAAGCTTTGATACTCATTAATGGAGTTCAAAGACTCATTAATGGAGTTCAAAGACTCATTAATGGAGCTAAAAGACTCATTAATGGAGCTAAAAGACTCATTAATGCAGTTCAAAGACTCATTAATGGAGCTAAAAGACTCATTAATGCAGTTCAAAGACTCATTAA
>NZ_CAXTNP010000140.1:0-20238 GCF_964245575.1 uncultured Nostoc sp.
CCCCTGCCCCCTGCCCCCTGCTTCGATTAAGATAATGAAACTCCTGCTGAAATCTGTCAAAATATTAATTTACAGCTTACTTATAGTTAGCACCTGTGCTATTACAGTCTTTGCCCACGATCGCACTGACCACGGACAATACAAATACCATTGGAATTACAATTTACCAGGACAACAGGGTTACCTAACTGTAAGAAAGAACGTAACTGACCTGACATCAGCAGAGAAAACAGCTTTAGTCAAGGCAATCAAAACCTTAAAAACAGTAATTCCCGTAGGTAGCAAGCTCAGTATTTACGACCAATTCGTTGCCATACATCTAGGGGCAACACGCTTGATTCATAACCATAAAGGGCATTCTGATGGTTCCGTCCAAGAACTTGCTCATGAAAATGCCGCATTTTTCCCTTGGCATCGAGAATATATCCGCAGATTTGAACAAGCTCTGCAAGCAGTAGATCCAACTGTTAGTCTGCCATACTGGGATTGGACAGACGCTAAAGCACTTGATGTAATTTTTAATGATGACTTTCTTGGCTCCAACGGTCAAGGAGTAACCATCAAAATTCCAAATCAGGGAAACTTTACAGGCGGCGCTGTGCCTGGGGCTTTTTCGGTCGCAAATGGCTGGGTTATGAATCCAGCATTAAATATTGACCCAGATACCGGAACATCCTTAGGTACATCACTTGTACGCTTTCTCCGAGTACCTCCTGCCAGTGATTATCCTGTGCCCAAAAAAGATATTGAGCGTGCCCTGAGTCTTAATGACTATTCTCTATTTCGCCCTGCTTTGGAAGGATTTATCTCTGTAGATGAGCAGGGTAAAGTTACCCCTGGAGGATTCATCCACAACTACATTCATGGCTTAGTCGGTGGCGTACAAATAGACGCTAGCACAAGACCCATAAAGTTTAAGGGTCTGGGTACGATGAGCAATATACCAAGTTCGCCTTATGACCCAGTGTTTTGGTTGCATCATGCCAACGTAGACCGCCTCTGGGCCCAATGGCAAGACAACGGTCATAAAGGTAGCGATTTTTATCCTTCTGATGGTGGTCAGCCTTATGGACACAATCTTAAAGACTTTATGTGGCCTTGGGACGGCGGTATGTCTACCCCCAAAGCTACGGCGTTAGGAAATTTACTATCGCTATTACCAAATTTTGACTCTAACGATTTGGTGCGCCCTATAGACGTTTTGAATCACAGGGAACTGGGCTATACCTACGAAACCGGGGAAAACAAAACGCAAAATAGGTTTTATCTGTGGCATAAGTTCTAAAAAGTTAGAACGAGAGTAAAAAATACTTGAACATAAAAGGATTTTGAATTATGGTAAGCATCCAAGATATCAACGCTACGCTTTCAACTACGTCTGTGCGACCTGACCTTTTAGGCAGGTTTGGAAAATTCGGCGGTAAGTACGTCCCCGAAACTTTAATGCCTGCATTAAGTGAATTGGAAGTGGCTTTTCATCAATATTGCAATGAGCCGAGTTTCCAAGCTGAACTGCAAGGCTTATTGCGCGATTACGTAGGACGACCCAGCCCATTATATTTTGCTGAACGCTTGACAACAAACTACGCTAGACCAGATGGCACGGGGCCGCAAATCTATTTAAAGCGTGAAGATTTAAATCATACAGGCGCTCACAAAATCAACAATGCTTTAGCTCAGGTGTTGCTAGCTAAACGCATGGGCAAGCAACGGATTATTGCAGAGACAGGTGCAGGTCAGCATGGGGTTGCGACTGCAACTGTATGTGCTAGGTTTGGTTTGAAATGTGTGATTTACATGGGCGTCCAGGATATGGAACGCCAAGCCCTGAACGTGTTTCGGATGAAGTTGATGGGAGCAGAAGTTCGTCCAGTAGAGGCAGGTACGGGAACTCTCAAGGATGCAACTTCTGAAGCAATTCGGGATTGGGTAACAAACGTGGAAACAACCCATTACATCCTGGGTTCTGTTGCAGGGCCCCATCCCTACCCGATGATTGTCCGTGATTTCCACGTGATAATCGGTGTAGAAACTCGCGCTCAGTCTCTAGAAAAATGGGGAGGATTACCAGATATTCTACTGGCTTGCGTGGGTGGAGGTTCCAATGCGATCGGCTTATTCAATGAATTTGTGCATGAACCTTCGGTGCGTCTAATTGGAGTAGAAGCGGCGGGTGAAGGTGTAGATACAGAAAAGCACGCTGCTACCTTGACAAAAGGAAAAGTAGGTGTATTGCACGGTGCAATGAGCTATTTACTGCAAGATGATGATGGTCAAGTCATCGAAGCCCATTCAATTAGCGCCGGATTAGACTATCCCGGCGTTGGCCCTGAGCATAGTTATTTAATGGATCTTGGTCGCGCTGAATATTACAGTGTTACCGATAAACAGGCGTTAGATGCATTTCAAAAACTTTCGCAACTAGAAGGAATTATCCCAGCCTTAGAAACTGCTCATGCGATCGCGTATCTCGAAACCCTTTGTCCTCAGTTAGAAGGCAGCCCCCGCATTGTCATCAATTGCTCTGGTAGAGGTGACAAAGATGTGCAAACCGTCGCAAAAGTCCTTATTCCTTAATTTTCTGTTCTTGTCCTTTGCTAATGACAAATGACAAATGACCAATGACCAATGACCAAAATGATAGCTGTAACTCAAACTCCACCTGATAACATCTCCATCCCTTCTGAGTTCTACAACTGGCCAGCTTTATTGCAACAGTTGTTTGATCGGCAATCGTTGACGGTTTCCCAAGCTGCGGATTTGATGCAGGGATGGCTCACAGATGCCATTCCCCATGTATTATCAGGAGCGATTTTAGCTGCAATTCAAGCTAAAGGCGTATCTGCCCAAGAATTAGTAGGGATGGCTAGCGTCTTACAATCCCAAAGGCTAGGGACTGGGGACTGGAGATTAGAGACTGGGCAAGAGTTTTCCCAGTCCCCAGTACCCAGTACCCAGTCCCCAGTACCCAGTACCCAGTCCCCAGTCCCCCTAATTGACACCTGTGGAACTGGTGGAGATGGTGCTTCAACCTTTAATATCTCGACTGCTGTTGCCTTTGTTGCTGCCGCCGCAGGGGTTAAAGTTGCCAAACATGGCAATCGTTCGGCATCTAGCAAGACTGGTTCGGCTGATGTGCTGGAAGCTTTGGGTATAAATCTCAACGCCACTCCTGAGAAAGTACAAGCCGCAGTTGGCGAAGTCGGAATCACCTTTTTGTTTGCTCCAGGTTGGCATCCTGCACTCAAAGCGATCGCTAGTTTGCGAAAAACTTTGAAAGTGCGGACTGTTTTTAACTTGCTCGGCCCGCTAGTAAATCCGATGCGACCGACAGGGCAAATTATTGGTGTAAATGACCCGCTTTTACTGGAAGAGATTGTTCAAGCTTTATCCCAATTGGGATGTCAGCAAGCGATCGCCCTCCACGGACGCGAACGTTTAGATGAAGCTGGTTTAGCAGATGTGACTGACTTGGCTGTACTCCAAGATAAAAAAGTGCGTTCTCTAACGCTCAATCCTCAAGAACTTGGTTTGAGTTTTGCACCCACTGCGGCGTTGCACGGTGGAGATGTCCCAGAAAATGCCGAAATCTTGAAGGCAGTTTTGCAAGGTAAAGGCACTCAAGCACAGCAAGATGTAGTCGCTTTAAATACAGCTCTAGCACTCCAAGTTGGTGAAGCCATTCATGGGGAAACGGATGTTTTAGCAGGTTGTGTTAAAGGTATTGCCCTTGCCAAGGAAATTTTGCAAAGCGGCGCAGCTTGGACAAAACTAGAACAACTTGCTGAATTTTTGCGCTAACTCTTATTAGCCACTAAGTTATAGCGATTCTCGTTTGGATGCAAATGCTGTAGGGGCATAGCATTGCTGTGCCCCTACGAACGGACTGTATTACACCCAAAAACAAAAGGAAAAACAGATGATTATCATACTTAAGAACGGTACGCCTGTTGAGGAAATTACTCGCATCAGCCAAGAACTGAGTGACACTTGGGGAGTCACAGTAGAAAAAAGTGTTGGCACTCATAAAGTTGTCTTAGGGCTAATTGGTGATACCACTAGCATCGATAAATTACAGGTTCAAGAGTTCAGCCCTTGGATTGAGCAAGTATTACGGGTGCAACAACCTTTCAAGCGGGTTAGTCGAGAATTCCGAGATGGAGAAGCTAGCGAGGTCGTTGTACCAACACCTAACGGTGATGTCTATTTCGGCGAACGTCACCCTATCGTAGTGGTAGCCGGGCCTTGTTCCGTTGAAAATGAAGCGATGATTGTCGAAACGGCAAAGCGGGTGAAGGCAGCTGGAGCGCAGTTTCTCCGGGGTGGAGCCTACAAACCTCGTACTTCACCTTATGCCTTTCAAGGTTATGGTGAAAGCGCTTTAGATTTATTAGCAGCAGCGCGGGAAGCTACTGGTTTGGGTATCGTCACAGAACTCATGGATGCTGCCGATTTATCAGCAGTAGCGAGAACAGCTGACATCATCCAAATCGGAGCTAGGAATATGCACAACTTCTCGCTGCTGAAAAAGGTAGGCGCTCAAGATAAACCAGTGCTGCTCAAACGAGGAATGTCTGCCACAATTGACGAGTGGCTAATGGCAGCAGAATATATTTTGGCATCTGGAAACCCCAATGTGATTCTTTGTGAGCGGGGAATTAGAACCTTTGATGGTAAATATGCCCGCAATACTTTAGATTTATCGGTGCTTCCGGTGTTGCGATCGCTTACCCATTTACCGATTATGATTGATCCTAGTCATGGTACGGGTAGGTCTGAATATGTTCCATCGATGGCAATGGCTGCGATCGCAGCTGGTACAGATGCCTTAATGATTGAAGTTCACCCCAATCCAGCTAAGGCTTTATCTGATGGCCCCCAATCTCTCACCCCTGATAAATTTGACCGCTTAGTTCAAGAAATGTCAATTATGGGCAAAGTAGTCGATCGCTGGTCTACACCTGCATTTGATAGGATTGGTGAAAGCCAAATTCTCTTCACACCAGAACTATCAAAGTAGATAAACCGTAATCTGAGACGATTTTTTGCAAACGGCTAAACCCGATCAACAGATTCTTTCCTAAAAAATCCATTGATCGGGTTTTCATAACACTACCCACGCTTTAAATTCTTTATTAATAGGACTTACGCAAAAGTACACGTGCTCAGGGGCGATACCCTGTCTTAAGCCGCTTTGCGTCTAGATGAATTACCCCTACGCGAAAATAAGGGTTTCGGCTATTGTTTGCGTAACTCCTAAACTCAAGTCATTAATAATACTCAGCGTAGAATCCCAGCGAATATATGACTAAGCAATTGTGCTGGCTAAATTACTTCATCTAAATTATGACTTACGCATTCACAAGAAATACCAAATATGGATGAATTTAACAACATACATCTTTTGTAAGGGCACAGCAATGCTGTGCCCCTACAGCATGGTCTATTTCCGATTGCAGGATAATTAAGAAAAGCCTGAAACAACCTACTTTTGTTAATGCATATCACGATGCATTTGTACAGTGCGTAAGTCCGATAAATCTCTTCGGAGATTTAGAAATGTAATTAATAGCCCTCGATAGTATAACCAGCAGATTGAACTATCTGTTTAATTGTCTCTTCAGAAGCCGCACCTTCTACAACTACGGTTTTTGCATTAACGTCTACATCTACTTTGGCATCAGCTACCATAGTCTGAATAGATTTAGTTATTTTATTGGCGCATTCATCACCTTTGATATCCGGAACTTTCAATTTAATTGCCATTACTTACCTCTTTCCGTCAACTAGAATTTCTATTTAATAAATATATTAACGGTTGAGATAGGGAGCGCACATCCTACTATAGTGAGGGAATTGGGCATCCCAAAGATAGTAATAAATAATAGCTATACTTAAGACAATCTGTAGGCAGTAAAACTAAATAAAATGCCAAAACATATAAAGTAATTTATGAAAATCTACTTAGTCTTACTAACTTCTAAAAACCTGCTCTTTTAGTTTGTTCTGAAGACTCCACTAGAGATTGCAGATTCTCGTATAGGCGTTCCTGTTCGATATAGTTGTTCTGGTAGGACTGCTTGAAAATACAAACGTTTATACGTAAGTCACAAAACCTTTTTATCTGTAGTTTTTAACTATTTTTATGCTCCAGGTACTTCTGCCCACCTTTAATAGCACATATATATCCAAAAAGCAGCTATCTTGTGGCATATATTTACAGTGGGCTTCATAACAAAAACCTTAAGTGACGCAGTAGTAGCAGGAGTGTTGGACGGCTGCCCTATGTACTGGTTCTCGGTGGATGCCCTTGTCCACCTCCTGACATAGGGCGGTTACAGAGAAAGCGGGATGATCTAGCAACTTCCAAAATTCCCTCCCTGCCTCCCCTGCCGCAAGGCTACCTATTTTTTTTGAGTTCGTGCATACTTCTGACAACCTTTGTTACTAAATTTCTGGGTGTAAATCTGACGCTTTCACTCAATAGCTTATTTCTCATCCCAGGAACGACAACAGTTTTATTTCTCATTAAGGCGCGATAACCAATCTTAGCAACGGTTTCCGTATCCATCATTCTGTTAACGCTAGCAATCTTTGAATCTTCCATTGCAGCAGTTTGTTGAAATTCTGATGCTGTTGGCCCTGGACAAAGAACAGTCACGCTGACACCTGTGCCCTCTAATTCATTAGCGATCGCTTCTGAAAATGATAATACATAGGCTTTAGTAGCGAAATAAACTGCCATTAGAGGCCCTGGTTGAAAAGCAGCAGCTGAGGCCACATTTAATATTTTTCCATAGTTTTGCTCAACCATCTCCTTGAGAAATAACTTAGTTAAATGAGTCAGACTCACTATATTTACTTGGAGCATTTTCAGTTCAATGGTCAGGTCTGTTTCGTTAAATACTCCATAAGTACCAAAGCCAGCATTGTTAATCAGCACATCAATTTTGATGGATGCTTGCTGTAGTTCTGTGAAAATTTCTTCTGGGGATGTTGGGATAGATAAATCCTTAGCAAAAATCTTCACATAAATACCAAACTTTTGGGGAAATTCATCTAGAATTTCAATAAGTTTTTGTTCATTCTTATCCACTAACACCAGATTATAACTATGACGAGCAAAAATCTGGGTTAATTGATAGCCTATCCCACTAGCCGCTCCTGTAATTAAAGCAGTTTTTTTTTGCCGATCTTCGGATGTTTTATTCATGTGACAAAAATGACTAAATTGAGTTAATTTAACTTTTATAAATTTAGCTACAGCAATATATAATGTTTGCTGTAGCTAAATTTATGGAAGAAAAAAATGATGCTATCCACCTGAAATGAGTATGCTTAAATCCAGGATATTAGGCGCAAATATAAAAATCTGTATCTATATAAACAACAGCAATAATTTTTAATATCGTCATCAATGCCACAGCATAATTCCGTTACTATAACTGATGTGCAAGCAGCACAAAAGCGAATTTTGGGGATTGCCCACCGCACACCTGTGCTAACTTCTAGAATCGTTAACGATCGCACCAATAGCCAAGTATTCTTTAAATGCGAAAATTTTCAACGCACGGGGGCATTTAAATTTAGAGGTGCATACAATGCCCTAGCCCAACTATCCATAGCACAAAAACAAACAGGCGTTATCACCTATTCATCGGGAAATCATGCCCAAGCGATCGCTTTAGCTGGACAATTACTCAATATTCCCACCACCATTGTCATGCCTGATGATGCACCTGTTGTCAAACAAACCGCGACTCGTGGTTATGGTGCAGAGATAATTTTCTACAATCGCCAAGAAACAAACCGAGAAGAATTAGCCCAAAATTTAGCAGATAATCGCTCTTTGACACTCATTCCCCCTTACGATCATCCTCATGTAGTCGCCGGACAGGGTACAACTGCTTTAGAACTGCTCCAAGAAGTTGGTGAATTGGACTTGCTATTAGTTTGTTGTGGCGGTGGCGGATTACTTTCAGGGTGTGCGATTGCAGCCAAAGCACTTTTACCCAATTGTAAAGTAATTGGGGTAGAACCAGCACTTGCTGACGATGCTACCCGCTCCTTTCACACCAAAATTCTGCAAACAGTCAAAAATCCTGATACCATCGCTGATGGTGCGCGGACTCCTAGCCTTGGTCAAATTACTTTCCCGTTAGTGCTGGATTACGTCGATAATATGGTGACGGTATCTGAAGAAGCGATTCTTCGCACCATGTTTTTTTTGTGGGAACGTCTGAAAATTGTAGTTGAACCCACTGGGGTATTAGCTGCTGCTGCTTTACTCGAAGGTGTAGTGAAAGCACCAGAGGCGAGAATTGGTATCATCATTAGCGGTGGAAATGTAGATTTGGCGCAAGTTTGTAAATTATTTTCTCTGTAGTATTGTAATTAAAAACATCGTTTCCAGGTTGATTATGTATGGTTCTGCCGTGAATTTGATCGGCGGGGCTTCTAACTAGTCCCATATTTAATTGATTATCCTGGATAAAGAACTTTTTTTATAGCGTCGGCTAATTACTAAACTTGCTCCAATTAAACCGATACCAATTAAACTTGTAGTCGCCGTTGGTTCTGGAACCTCTTGAGGAGTTTGCAAGGTGAAATTCAGTTTAGCTAAACCTTGAGAAGGGGTTCCAGAGGGATTAAGTTGGTCTTGTTCAGTAAAAGTGATTTTGCCTGTAGCATTTTGGAATAAACCTGTTCCCCCAAAGATGGTAATAGTACCACCACCTTTGATGAAGCCTTCGGCAAAATTAATTTCAGCGCTGTCACTTGCTTTGCCAAATAATTCATTTGCACCACCATAATACCTGTCAGAAAATGCGAGTTCGTCCTTTAAACCAAACACGCTTGGGTTTGAGTTAAAGGTATATTTATTAATCGATGGATTTTCAATAGGCTCAAGTTTGCCATAGTCATTACTAACAAATAAATCCAACCCATAAGGAGCCGGTTTGGTACTTTCACCTTTGATAGTTGTTCTAATAATTCCTAAGTCTGGTCTGAAGGTTGGGTCAAAAGTGACAAATGTATTGTAGTCAACACTAAACGTATAATTATTATAATTATCTTGTGCTTTTGCAGTTTGCATATTTGAGCCTAAACTGACTATAGTTAAGGTCGCAGGAATCAGCCAGCCTATACGTGAACCAAACATAGTTGTCCTTTTTTGATTAAAATAACAAAGTTACCTAATGTAAAAATTCGGTTTAACTTTTAAAAAAATATAACTATTTTCTGGTGGGTAATACCCTGAAAACTTTGAGATGGTCGGTATTGCCACCCTACGAGCAAGTTACAAAGTATAGATTTACTTGAGAAATAGCCTCTAATATTGATTAAATAAATTTTATCCAATGTTAGTTAATACACTTTATTAATAAATCTTAAAAATTAGTATAAATTTATTTATTTACGAATTCAATGATTTATTTGTTGATATTGAATGAATTATTTTTATATTTAGTTGCATAAAATATTAGAGAAATGGTGATAAGAGGGTGTTTGAAAAGTTTTGAGGAGTCAACTTTTATGCCAGTCGCCTCACTATAAGACAGATCATGGCAAGGTAGATAAAGGTCTCTGATGTTTCGGGGATGTTTCGGGCAATAACTTATAGTCTCTAACGAATCGACGACACCCCATCAGCTTTCTCATAAGTGCGCTCGACTACAAGGGAGTTTTTTGAGCAACACAAATACCTTGGTTTGCTCTGGTTGCAGAACCACTGTACAATCCAACGGCACTCATTCTATCACCCACTGCATGAACGGCTCACAGTCATTGCCGCCATCAACGAGCGAGGGTTTTAAAACGAGATACCTATCAGGGTTTTCGTAAACAATATTTACATATTATTTACATGTGTTAATATTAACTTTTTGGTTTAAGTGGGGATATTCACTATGGTTCTCATAAAGACTGTTCTCAAAGATTCAGAGCAAATCACTCGGTTGTTTTCTCATCTCGAATTTGATGGAAAAAAGCTCAATCATCAACCCGGTAGTGTATTGGGGAGTACTGCATTGATTGCGGGAACCACCGTTGGGGCTGGAATTCTCGCCCTACCAGCCGTTACCCTGCCGTCTGGTATTGTACCATCCACATCTGGGCTGATTGCTGTTTGGCTCTATGTTTTAGTTTCAGGATTATTAGTTGCAGAGGTGACTTTAAACGCGATGCGAGCAGAAGGGCTTCCGAGTATAGGTATGTTGGGAGTTGTTGAGAAGATCCTTGGTAAGCTGGGAGCGCGAATTGCAGGCGGCGCATATTTATTCATGCATTATGCTCTCTTGGTGGCATACATCACCCAAGGTGGAGAGATTTTAGTATCTGCTGTGGCAAAAGTCTGGGGTGTGCAGATATTGCCTACGTGGGTAGGCACAACGACTTTCACGCTGTTATTTGGTGGCATTATGTATCTTGGGCGAGAAAAGTTTATTGAGAAATTAAACAGCGCCTTTGTCGGAATTGTCATTGTTTCCTTTTTGGGACTATTGTTTTTGGCAGGAGGACACATTCAGAGTACCCAACTGTTATTTCAGAACTGGAGTGCCCTTGGTAGTGCCATTTCAGTGATGTCTGTGGCGCTATTTTTCCAAAACGTTGTGCCGTTGGTTGTGACGCAACTCGAAGGGGATGCCTGCAAAATTCGTCAGTCTATCTTTATTGGTTCTGTGATTCCTTTAATTATGTTCTTGGCATGGAATGCCGTAATTTTGGGAAGCGTCAGTCCTGATATGCTACATGGCACATCTAATGGTAGAACTATTTTTGACCCACTGCAAGTTCTCCGAGCAGGTGGCGCTGGGGAATGGTTAGGAGTGCTAGTATCCATTTTTTCAGAGTTTGCGATCGTCACATCATTCATTGGATTTGTGTACGGATTGCTGGATTTGTTCAAAGATATTTTCCTAATTGCAGAGGGCAAACTTTCTAGTCGCCTACCCCTCTATTCGTTAGTTCTTTTCCCTCCAATGACCCTCGGAACGCTCAATCCCAGTATCTTTTTTACTGTCCTAGATTACACTGGAACATTTAGTATTTCAGTTCTAGGTGGAATTATTCCGGCATTAATGAGTTGGAAGCAACGTCAAAAACAAGAAAACTCAGATAGCATAAATCAACCACTCGTTC
Organism: uncultured Nostoc sp.; assembly: GCF_964245575.1. Classification (GTDB taxonomy): domain Bacteria; phylum Cyanobacteriota; class Cyanobacteriia; order Cyanobacteriales; family Nostocaceae; genus Nostoc. The sequence goes on from NZ_CAXTNP010000140.1 coordinate 11,143, forward strand.
CTGGTGGTAAGGTGACACTCATTGTGATGATTGGAGTCGCATTAGCCATGATGGGAAGACAAATCTTGTCAATTTACACAAAGTAAAACCATCAATAAGAATTTTTATGTAATATACTATGACATAGTTGTAGTACCAAGATGGCAACCACAATCAAACTGCAACGCAAGAGTCATTATTCCAAGAGAAACCACGCCCACTCTTTAACATGCTTTGAATTAGTCCTTAATGAGATAAGAAAGTTTTTTTAGCAACTTTAAAAGCGAGGTATGTACAAAAAAATAATGACCAATACTTCGACTCCTTTCGACTTACTTCGACTTACCTCGACTTACTTCGACTACGCCCAACTCTTAGAGAGGCAACGCCTTCGACTACGCTCAGGACAAGCTCAGTACAAGTGACTAATGACCAATGACTAATGACCAAATGAGTGATTCTCGCCTCGTCCAAATCAGCAAATATCTCAGTAAATATTTGCGACATACACCAGATGCAATTGGAATTAAACTTGCTCCCAGTGGTTGGGTTGCTGTTGATGAACTACTTACTGCTTGTGCTAAAAACAAGTTTCCGATTACCCGTCAGGAATTAGAGGCGGTTGTTGAATCCAACGATAAACAACGCTTTTCTTTTGATTCCACAGGTACTCTGATTCGTGCGAACCAAGGACATAGTGTAAAAGTTGATTTACAATTAGAAGCTGTTGCTCCTCCAGATGAGCTTTATCACGGCACGGGGCGCAAATCTGTAGAGTCAATTCTGCAAACAGGACTTTGCAAAATGTCACGCCATCATGTCCATTTATCGAAGGATATTGCAACAGCACAAACGGTTGGTGCAAGATATGGAAAAGCAGTAGTTTTTGCTATATCTGCTGCGGCAATGCATCAAGCGGGTTACATCTTTTATTGTTCTGCTAATGGTGTTTGGTTAGTGGATCATGTGCCACCTGAGTATCTACAAAAAGTTTGAATTTTAATAGTTGGTTATGATTGATTGGTTGTAAAGTTGTATGCGTGATTAAGCAAAATACAGTTTGATTTATTATTTTATTCCATAAAAGGAGCAGTAGAGCCATTTTTTTGTGTAAAATACAATCATGCTGTTAGGATTAAAATAGTTAAGTTTGGTGTCAGATGCTGAATAGAGAATTATTAGCTCAAGAAATCGAGTCCTCACCACTAGAGTTACTAATTGATTTCTCAAAGCTCAAAATGTGCCCTGAATAGTTCCGCCATCTACTTGCAGCATGACTCCATTCACAAATGATGCAGCTGGTGAACTCAGAAATACAGCAACATTGGCAAACTCTTCTGGTGTCCCGATACGACCTAAAGGAACTGCCGTATTAAGTTTAGCAATTTCTGCTTCTTTTGTTTCACCACTTTTAGCAATCCGCGCCTTAATTAATTCTTCTACCCGTTCTGTATATGTCCAGCCTGGTAAAATGCTGTTGACGCGAATTTTATCGCTACCCAGTTCTTGGCTGAGAGTTTTAGTTAAACCAATCACCGCTAATCGAATGGAATTAGACAACACGAGATTTTGGACTGGTTGTTTAGTTGAGGTTGAGGTGATGGTAAGAATCGCCGGTGCTGTAGATTGACGTAAGTGAGGTAAAGCGGATTTTACCAAGCGTACTGTACTCAGCAAAGTCAAGTTGATAGAAGTTTCCCAAGTTGCCAAATCAATATCGTCAAAAGTGCCTGCGGGTGGGCCTCCGGCGTTGGTAACGAGGATATCCAACCCGCCGAATTTCTCTACTGTGGCATTAATTACCCGCTCAATATCTGGTTGACTGGTAACGTCTGCACGCAGAGATAGAACTTCTGTGCCTGTTTCGCTTGCAATCTCCGCAGCAGTTTTGTCAATTAATTCACTGCGGGCGCAGATGGCAACTTTTGCACCCTCACAGGCAAATTGCCTCGCTGTAGCTTTGCCCAAACCTTTACTAGCAGCTGTCACTAAGGCGACTTTGCCACGGAGTTGCAAATCCATAATCTTGATTTTTCTTATTTACAGTAACTTGAAGCCAAGGTGATTGAGAACTTCCCGCAAGCGATCGCGTCCTCTCAATGACTCAACAGTTGCGATCCTTTGGGCTGAGTGTTCTGACCAATCGCCAGGGACATTCATCTTTTGTTCAGTATAGAATTCTTTGATGATCTGGTTGTAATGAGCGATCGCTTCTTCTTGATCTGCCAATTTATAAGTTTCGCGGTGCAGCACAGCTGATTGTGGCAAACGTGGCTTAATCGCTGCTTCTACCTCTGGATTCGGATAGCCTACACACAGCCCAAATACAGCATACACAGAGGAGGGCAAATTCAATATCTCTGCTACCTCTTGCGGGCAGTTGCGGATTCCACCGATATATACTGTTCCTAAACCAAGTGACTCGGCTGCTACTGTTGCGTTTTGCGCCGCCAACGTTGCATCGATTGTTGCCATCACAAACATTTCTAAGTATTCCAGTGCATCATGAGATATGCCGCGACTGTCAGCAACGTAATTTAGACGCGCTAAGTCTGCTAACCAAACCAAAAATAAAGGAACCTGCTTAATATGTGCTTGGTTTCCCGCTAGTTTGGATAACTCCTCTTTGCGCTGTTGATCTTCGACTGCTACCACACTCCAGGTTTGCAAATTAGAGGAAGTAGATGCAGATTGGGCGGCTGCAATTAGCAACTCTAGAGTTCCCGGTGGTAGAGGATCGGATAGATAAGACCGGATTGAACGGTGAGATAGTAGTGCTGTTAGCGAATCATTCCATTCAATTTCGGGATTGAAGGGAATTTCACCGTAGCGCGATCGCAGTAGTTCTGTAGGATTAGTCATAATCAATTTCAAAAATTTTCAGTTGTTTTATTACTAACACCAATTCCATTTGTCAGGGCATACATCTGTACGCCCCTACAGCAGATACATTGCACTAGTTTAAGTTTTTGGTGAAAATGCAGCGTATTGTTCTTTTGTCAATACTGCATCCTTCACACTTACCTTTTTGGGGATTAACTTTAATTTATAATATGTATCCGCAACACCTTGTTGTAGATTTATCAGATTGTCGTCAATTGGCACAATGCCAAAAGTCCGCCTATTGGTAGCTTTTCTCATCGTTTCTAGGTCAATTCCTAACACAGGTGCTAGAGTTTTTGCTACTTCTTCTCGATTCTGTTTAGACCATTCTTCTAGATTTTGAATTTCCTCTAGTATTGCCTTCACAGTTTGGGGATTTTCAGTGACAAACTTGCGGGTTGCCAAATAATATCCTCCCTGCTTATTAATTCCTGTCCCATCAATCAAAACTCTGGCTTTAGTTGCCTCTTGAGCCGCAGCATAGAACGGGTCCCAAATTACCCAGGCATCTATACTACCTTTAACAAATGCAGCACGGGCATCAGCCGGTGCTAAATATTTAGGTTCGATGTCAGTATATTTCAATCCAGCTTTTTCTAAAGCTTGGACTAACAATAAGTGGGCGCTAGACCCTTTTTGAAAAGCAACTTTTTTGCCTTTCAGGTCAGTAAGTTTTTGAATTGAGGAATTCTGGGGAATAAGAATTGCTGAACCAGCAGGACTAGAAGCAATACCAGCCACGTAAGTTAATGATGCTCCTGCGGCTTGGGCAAAAATTGGCGGTGATTCTCCTACGTGTCCGAAGTCAATACTACCCACATTCATAGCTTCTAGCAATTGGGGCCCCGCAGGGAATTCAATCCATTGTACAGATATATCATTTGGTGACAGACGCTTTTCTAAGACACCTTTGGTTCTCAGCAAAATATTCGATTTTTGATAACCAAATCTGACTACTGTTGCTTTGCTGGAAGCAGAATTACTAACAGATGTAGCACTAGGGTTAGAAGAATTAACAGTCGATGTCGATGAACAGGCAGCAAATAGCAAGCTTAGACAAAGACCTGTAACAAAAGCCCCCACTATTGGCAAAGGAGAAGAAAAGAATAATTTATGTTGATTGTTAAAGGGGATATTCCTGAACTTGATGGGCGATATCCCCTTAGCAATCAAACGGCGAAAGATTAGGTTAATCATCAAAATGATTTCTCTGAACTATCTTAATACTATAAATTTATAGGTTTACCGTAGTATATAAATAAATTTAGGAAAATTTGACATAAAAAATAAAGGGAAGTGGCGAGAATTGTTACTTCTTTGCCTATTATTTGGAGTTTAGACTAATTTGACCTATCAAACCGCCAAATCCCTATCCAGACAGGCTTTGAACAGTTATGAGACTGTTATGGTTCGGAAATCTAAAATCCTTCCTACACAAGGGTTGTAGCCTGAAAAATCGAATTTAGTCTAAACTCCAGTATTATCCCAATGTCAAGTCGCTTCTCGAAATTAAAAATTATTAAGTAAAAATTGCAAGACGCTACGCGAACGCTATTATTGTGGGCTGCTGAACCCACCACTATTAATTAAAAATTGAATAGACAAATCTTAATTTTGCATTTTTAATTTTGCATTTTTAATTCCCGAAGGTGGGGGCTTGTACCCAAAATTAATTAAGAATAATAATTTTTAATTTTTAATTTTTAATTAAAAAAAGGTCAAAAAACACAGCACTAATTTAGCAAATCCGGTTCTTCGCGCACAATTCTGTCGTAAAGGGGCTGGAAGCCGAACCACCCACTTGTATGTGACCCCACTTGAGTTTGTGTTAAACGGGCTGTTTCGTGTTTGATAGTAGTGGGTCTACCCGCAGCTTCTGCCAGTAGTTGGGCTTGGCACGATCGCTCTAAGTTAATGTACCAAAAGGCAGCTTCATCTACCGTATGTCCCACAGTTAAAATGCTGTGGTTACGCAGGATTATGGCTTTGTTTGGCCCCAAGGCTTGCGCCAGTCGCTGACCTTCAGAAGTTTCTAAAACCACACCTGTGAAGTCATCAAATAGCACATGGTCTTCGTAAAAAGCACAAGAATCTTGAGTCAAAGGGTCAAGAAGACGCCCCAAACTAGACCAGGCTTTACCATAAAGTGAATGGGCGTGAGCCGCCGCGATTACATCAGGTCGAGCTTCATGAATCTGAGAATGGATGGCGAAAGCAGCTCGATTCACTTCAGCATCGCCTTTAACCACCTCACCTTCTCTGTTAACTAAGAGCAGGTCAGAAACTCGGATGTGACCGAAGTATGTTCCTAATGGATTCACCCAGAAATGGTCTGTAAACTCTGGGTCACGAGCTGTAATATGGCCTGCGATTCCCTCGCAGAACCCAAACTTACCAAACAGGCGAAAGGCTGCGGCTAGGCGTTGCTTGCGGTGCAGGCGTTCGTCTTCAACTCGCTCGAATACGGGGGGTTGTGGTCTATCGTACCTGGGCATGTTCTTTTTCTTCTTCCTCTTGACAAGGAGCGTTGGAATATCCAGAGCGAAAGGATTTGACGCTGTGAGATTCTGGGATGAACTGGTGGCGCAAGATGCAACCAGTATCATTACCCAGAATATGGATGGATACAGATGCGCTCTGGGATGTAGTTTTGACGGCGTGGATATCACCATCTGGGGGTAACAGGCGGTAGATATCCCCTGGTTGAAGCCTACGCACTTCAGTTACTTGTAATTGTGCGTGTCCTTGGGCATCGCCGTTATCTACACGGCAATAGACTGTTTCTTCTTGATTGCCTTTGTATAAACCAATCAATCCCCAGGCTAAATGGTCGTGGACGGGAGTCGTTGAACCTGGGGGAATTACCAAACTAAAGATTGACAGCGAACGGTCTTTGGCGCGAAAAAGTAGCCACTGACCAATACCGCCGCCCATCCTGCTTTCGGGATTGACTTGAACAAACTTTTGGGGTAGCCATTCCTGTTGGGCAAGCAGTTCTTGAAAATAGGGTTCTAGTCTAGCGAGAGTTTGGGTGCGATCGTCAACAGTGTTAGCGTTAATTTCACGCACTTTTGCTACAAAGGATCGTAGTTCCTGGCTCTCAATAAACCATTGGTCTTCTGGCAATGGTTCCAAGATGGTGGGGTTTGTCATCTATATTCCTCCGTTTGGGAGGCGATTAAGATTAACTAATTACTCGTAGTTACGAATTACGTAGCTTGCTTCTCGCATGAATGGCGAGTATTACGAATTATTTTAATACCAGGGTGAATTTTGAAGCCAAGTTGCTCAAGTTTTAGATGAGAAAGGGACTCCTTCAGAATTATAGTAAAGGGATATCGCTGAAATACGGTAGCTTTCCCTTGTGATAATAGCAGCCTAGCACGGCTGATGCGTACTGGATATAACGGTTGTTGGTTGGCATCGAGAATGAATACTTTGGTCATATAATTTTGAATTGTGGGACAAATAGTAGCAGCAACATCTATCCTTTTCGGTAGAATCTTTTGCTTCAGCATCCAGTCAGCAGTCTTTTGGATTTTGACATCATCAGCACTAATGGTCTGTCAAGTCAACAATGCTTAATAAACCAAGTTTTAGAATGAATCTTTCTCTCAGTGTTCTCTGTGCCTGGAGCGGTAGCCTGCGGCAAGCCGATGCAGCGTCTACGTTATTTAATAAAAAAAGATCAGAATGAGAGTCTAGAGGTAAACTCCAGCACTCTTATCTTTACGGCTCATTAAAGATTTCCTTGGATATTTTTTATTGGGAAGTCTCTTAGCTGTGATTTCAATTTTAAATACGGTAAATCGGTCGATTAACCGCCCAATTAACTACAAGCAGAAATTATCATATACAAATTTAAAAAGCAATAGGCTAACTGTTAGGGGAGGAGATAAAAGGAAGCCAGTACGTTTCCTCGTTACCAGGCGAGAGTTGAAAAAGAGGCAAGGGAGCTCTTAGCTGGGGGTAGGGGAGGCAAAAAAGTGATTTGTATCAATTATTTCGTGAAATGGTATGAGAACTTGCAACAAGTCTTTCCCCTTGTCCCTGGCTCTTGGTTGAGCGTCAAAAGGGCGTAATTGATTGTAAATGTAGGGTTTTTTCTAACTGCGGATGCTCGAAGCGAAGTTCTCTGGCGTGCAGATGTAAGCGACTGGTAACTGCACAGCATCCATAAAGGCGATCGCCTAAAATAGTTACCCCAAGTCCTCGCGCATCAGCCGCATGAACCCTTAATTGATGAGTGCGCCCTGTAAGCGGCGTAAACTCTACACGGGTGTAATTTTGTTCTCTCGCCATTACCTGGAAGTGTGTCAAGCTGGGTTTACCGTGCTGCCAATCGACTTTTTGCTCAGGACGATTTTCAGGATCTCCCCACAGTGGCAGTTCAATTTTACCTCGCTCAACTGTCATAGCACCCGAAAGTATTGCTTCATAAACCTTGTGAACCTGGCGTTGCTGAAACTGCTGGCTAATTTGCCGATGGGTTTGACGATCGCGTGCTAACAACAAAATCCCAGAAGTTTCCTGATCTAGGCGATGCACAGATGCAAGCGCCATCCCATCTGGTAACAGATGACGTAAGCGACTCAATACACTATCTTGGCGATCGCGATAACGACCAGGCACTGAAAGTAATCCAGCAGGTTTGTTCACAGCAATCAGCCATTCGTCTTCATAAATAATCGGGATCTCTTCCATGATTGGGGAGAAGGCTGGGAATTCATTGGACTCAAACACATTGGATTTACGTAAATGTGTTAATGTATTTAGTAATAGTGGGGTTGTTATATAAAAATCCCTATTAGGGATTGAAATAGGTCTTAACCCTGAGAGTAAAAACCCCATCAATGGCTGACATCGCTCGGCACATGCTCCATAAAATTTTCCCTGGATTTTCTCCTGATTTACAGAAGACGCACCCCACCAAAATTCTGCCATTGCCAATGGTTTGAGATTATGTCTTGCCGCATAATGGAGCAGTTTTGGGGCACAACAGTCTCCTGTGCCAGTGGGCGAACCTCCTGGCATCAATTGCTGTAATGATAGCGATCGCCCAGAAAAGTTAGTCAGGCTGTAGGTAGCCTGCATCTGAGCTTGGAGTTGACAAGACAGTGCTTTACGCTGTTGTTTCAGTTCGTTAATTCGCGCATCCGTCGCTGCAATTAACTCCTGAAGAGGCTGTAATATCGCATTTTGCTGGCGTTTAAGTTGTCGTCGCTCAATTCCCTGCTGACGACTCTCTTCGTCGAGTTGTTCAAGGGTAATAGTGAGTGCTTCTTTTGTAAGTGTATTGGAGATTTGCTGACGTTTTTCCTGTCGTTGATGTTTGCAATGGCGATGGCGATCGCTCATTGCTTGCAATTGTTGCTCAAATTCATCAAAGAGGGTTTCATACTGCTGGCGTTCGGTTAGTTGCTTTAAGGTAAGAATTTCCTGTTTAATCGCGTCCAACTGTGCTAAAGTGCGGGCTGACTCCAAAGCAACTTCGTCTCGTCCTGGAATTGGTGGAACCCAGCCCTCAAGAACACTGCAACCATTCAAAAGACCGGAGAAGGCTTTGAGTACCCTTTGTTCGCCATTAGGCAGTTCAACTAATAGTATTCCATACATCTTGCCTTCACGAGAATAACAGTCATTTTTGGCAAGTTGTTGCATAAGTCCGTGAGCGATCGCTTCAGATATTGAGGTGCGCGGTAACTTCACGCGATGTCTACGACGGGCTACGCCTACGCCACTTTGGAAGCAAGTCCCTTCGTACCAATAACTCGGAGATAAATCGTTGACAGCAAAATCGCAGTCGAGAAAATCTGAAAGTGCGTGCAGAACTACCATACAAAGTATGCTTGCAAATCTAGCTGATCCTAATATGTTAGGACTAGCCCTTTCAAGGTGACTCGTAAAATAAGATTGTTTTTCTTTGCGCTGCGCCAGTTGCTACCCTGCCTTAACGCTAAGAGCGTAGCTTGCTTCCCCGTAGGGGTACAAGTCTCTTAACCGCAAGAGCGGACTGGCTTCTCTGTGCCTGGAGCGGTTTAAAAGTAATTTATGTTAACCTTATTAGGCTTGTGGATTGCGATCGCAAAACTTTTCGGATTTCTGGAACGCAAGTAAGAAGAGACGCTTACGCATTTCGGGAGTATTTACATCCTTGTGTGTACCGTGATCTGATCACCAATACAGATACCTCGAAGTCGTGTTGAGGTACTCCAAAGTCGTGTTGAAGTACTT
>NZ_CAXTNP010000141.1:0-1741 GCF_964245575.1 uncultured Nostoc sp.
CCTGTGTGTTTAATTTCTTAATCAAATCATAATATACTTCATCATTCCTTTAAATATAAAAATAGTTTTTATAAACGTTATAAATATGTCTGTAACCGTTGTCACATATTAATTTTCATCCTCAAATTTTTCTATACTAGTAGCTTTTTTCAGAAACTTTATGTAGATTCCCTACAATAGTTTTTTAAGATTACATGTATATATTAATATGCATACTGTAACATAATCGAAAAGACAAAAAAATTGTCTTTCAAAGTAAAAACAATGGTATTGAGTTTCAAAAGTGTCAAAAGATTATCAATTGCTGTTATCGGATCGGCATTAGCAGCTGCTTTTATTGGATTAGAAGCTAAGTCGGCAAATGCTGCACTGTTTATCGATCAAGAACAGTCCAGCATTAATGTAAACATGGCATATTTTTCGCAGTCAGACTTAGCACAATCATTCAAACCAGCAGCTAATAATGTTGCAGGTGCTGCCATAAAACTTACACAGGGTATTGGAACAGTTGGTGACGTTAAAATATCCTTGTGGAATGGTCAAGGAAATGTTTTAGCAAGTGGTATAGCACTCGGACAGTTACCCGATGCGTGGACAGAAGTATTCTGGAACCCCGTAGCTGTTACACCAAATAAGACTTTATTCCTCGTATTTGAGTCGCTCAGTAATCTAGCGATCGCTGGTGATACTAACAATCCTTATCCCGATGGTCAAGTCTATGCAAACAGAGGATTTCAATCATTCCCATATTATGATTACACATTCCGCACATACTCTGATGATAGTTTTGGAATGCAATCTGTTCCTGAGCCAACCTCTGTTTTAGGTCTAATGACTTTCATTGCTTTCATTGGTGTTTCAGCCACCAAGTGCAAAAAGCAACAGAGTATTTTGTATAAAGGCTAAAATCGAATGCCACTAAGTAGGTGGGCAAGAATATTTCCAACTATATTAAGAAAATTAGACTTCATATATATAGATGGAATTTTTCTCGCTAACTTACTTCACTGTTAAAATCTTATTCCCAGTTGCCCGTTAAACCCACGAATAGAATTGTAACCAGCACCAACAAAAACGTTATTAGTAGCACTTACCTGAACGCCACCTGAAACTGCAACACCTTTATCTTCTGAATAAAGTCCAACTCCTACATAAGGTGAAATTACAGGCAAACTGATAAATTTCAAAACATCTACTCCCGTAGCACCATCAGGGCCAGTTCCTAACTCAACCCCAAAATTTAAAGCCCTAGCTCCTACAGCATAAGTTACATCACCATCTTTTCCACCGACTGAAACCCAAGGTTGCGGTATAAGTTGAGCCGATGCTTGACTTGGGGTAAATAAAGCTAACAAACATATAGGTGTAAGTAATGTTTTAGTAATAATCGCTATTTTCACGTTATTTTCTTCCATTAACTGGTGCATTTTAATTGTCTTCTTACAACTACCCTTACTTCAGCACTACTGTTAACCAAAGTTTGGCCATGATGGCTAATCGTGACGGATTGAACCTCATTTGAGTGCCCGATAAGTTCAAACATTATTTTGGTAATGTAATATTAATTACAGCCGTGTGTAGCCGCGATTGGTAATTGTCAGGTATATTTGCTGATTACTTTATCAAAATGCCTAATTACTTTATCAAAATGCCTGATTACTTTATCAAAATACTTAAATACTTTCACAAAAGGTCATTTGACTTATTCATTTTGGTGTTTTCCGCAAGCAAAAGTTGATTT
>NZ_CAXTNP010000141.1:1841-20220 GCF_964245575.1 uncultured Nostoc sp.
CTTATTCATTTTGGTGTTTTCCGCAAGCAAAAGTTGATTTGACTTACTCATTTCGGTGTTTTCCGCCAACAAAAGCTATGCAACCCTACTCAAAAGTAGATACATCTCGCAGCAAACTAGGAATTTCCCCTTGAGATAGAGGAAACTCCAGCAAGGTTTCTCTAAGACCCAAATACCCAGATTCAGCAAAAGATAAAAGCATTCTTGAAAGTGCTAGCCAAACCTCCGGTTCGTATTCCCAATCACGATAACGCGAAGCTTGAGCAGCAATTGAACGTAACGCCCAAAAATAAGAGTTTCTCACCACCGAACCACCCTTCTTAAACTCTGGTAAATCTTCGTGGTGAATAAAAAGTATTTGATTGTCAATTCTAGCTCTCATCGCAATTTTATATTTTAGATTAAAAGTAAATCTTAAATAGGGTAGGTTACGGCTTTAGCCTAACGCACGATGTTATATAGTGGTGCGTCGTCTTTACCAAAAAACTCCTCTTTTCTCTGTGTTCTCTGCACCTCTGTGGTTCAATAAATAACTTTTAAACCGCAGAGCCACAGAGAACACAGAAAGCAAAGCAGACACCTAAAAATTAGCGCTTAAACCCAGACGAAAAGTGAATCCAGGACTATATATGCGATTAACTCGCTCATATTGCTCACCAAGTAGATTTTCTAAATAAACTGTCAATCCTAAATTGGTAGTTAAAGGTATACGACCGGTCAAATCTAAATTCACGAAAGATGGTGCAAAATCTGTAGGCTTGTCACCAGGGTTAGCGAAGATGGATCTACGAGCGCCACTATTGTAGGTAACATATAAGTTAGCCTGCCATCCCGCATTTTCATAACCTACACCAGTTTGTAGTAAAGAGTAGGGAATCAAACCTAACTGTAAACCTCTCTCTGTACCTGTTTTTATTTGAGCATCTGTATAAGTATAGTTGAGGAAAGTTGACCAGCCAGCCGCAATTTTAAATTGCAAAGCTGCTTCTAAACCATTGGTATCTACTAATCCAATGTTTTCCCATCTGCCGGCGATGACTCCCAAGCGATCGCCTATACTACTACCAAAGTAAGTAAACTGTCCAATCAAATTTTGAGAAAAATTTACATCTACTCCCGCACTCCAAGTAGAGCCAGTTTCCGGTCTTAAATCAGGGTTAGGTTCCCAACCATGAACCGTATCATAAACATACAACTGATCTAACCCAGGATTGCGTTGTGCCCCTGCCCAACTTCCACGCACTGCTACTATTGGTGTGACAGCATAACGTAACCCAACACTAGGGTTAAGATAGTTTCCAAACTGGCTGTCAAAGGTTTGCCTTAGCCCTAAATCTATCAGAAAATTCTCGCTAATATTCCAAGTATTGACAGCAAATAAAGCTGTATTGAACAAACTTCTATCTTCAGTTTCATTAGTGGCAATCCTACTAGGATCTGTACTCAAAACATCACCGTTTAAATCGGTGTTTTTCAAATCTAATCCCCAGCGCAATTTATTATTAGAAGTAATTTTCCACTCATGATCTACTCTGGCTGTGAGTTGTTGTGTATCTAAAGCTCCTGTACGGTAAAATGCTCCTGTAGGGCCGTATGTGCTGAAATAATCTTGGTTATAACCAATTGAGGTTGTCAGGTTAGAGCTTTCCCCATTACCTAGCCGAGTTTTCCAGGATAAGCCAACGTTTAAACCATCGTGGTCTAATCTATCTCTTTGGAGAGGGAACCCAAAATAAATTAAGCCGCGACGACTGCTGAGTTTAGTAACATCTAAATTCAGAGAATTTTTCTTATCTAAATCTACTCCAATGCTACCAAAATAAGTACTTGTAGCTGTGTCTGCATTTGATAAAAATCCCTGTTCATCACGATTTGCTGCACCTACAGGAACGCGGTAACGGTTATCTGTAAAGAATCTTTCAAAGCTAAAGTTGTACTTGACATTATCAGATGAACCACCATAAGTTACTTGTTGATTATTTAAACTTAATGAGCCAAATTCTGCACTAGCACTCAATTTAGGTTTGCCATAACCTTCCTTGGTGATGATATTCACAACTCCCCCAAAAGCTGATGAACCATACAAAGCAGAAGCTGTACCGCTATATAATTCCACTCGTTCAATAGCCTCTACAGGAATGCTATTTAAGTCAGTTCCACCATGATAAGTGTTAACATTATTGTTAATTGGTCTGCCATTAATCAGAAATACAGACTGATTAATTGAGGCTCCACGATAGTATGTACCTGTGTGAGTATCTGCACCATGACCTACATCATTGATCGCAAAACCAGGCATTCTTTTCAAAATATCGGCTAAACTTGTAGCGCCCTGCTTTTGAATTTCTTCTTGATCAATTACGTAAGTTGGAGTAGATTGAGGTAGGTTATCTGGTTCTGCGATCACTTCTATAGAAATCTCTGCATCATCGCTCGGAGTTTGCTCTGTTTCTGGCTGAGTTTCTGGATTAACTTCACTCGGTGCAGATTGTTGAGTTAATAATTCGGCATTAATAGCGGGTAGCTCAATGTCACTTAAACTCGGAATATCTGAAATTACTTCGGTTGATTTATCAGTAATTCTCTGCTTAATTTCACTTTCAACAGCAAAGCCAGGAAACGCTATAAGTAAACTCGGAAAAGCAACTGTTAGCAACAAAAAATCCTTTTTCACGTTCTCTTTCACACCAACTAAAAACCGTCACCACATAATATTGTTGCTGTAATAGTAAAATCATGTCAAAAGACACGCTGTCATATTTCCACGACTCAGATTCCCGATTTCTCTGAGAGATCGGGGAATCTTGTTGTTCACAAATGATTAAGTAGGGCTATAGCAGTTTTTAATTGCGTGAATTATCTACAATTTATATGGATACAACTTTACAGTTTTAAAAACAATTTTTACTTGCAACTCTAATGAGAAAACGCAGAGCCTCATTTACTGCTTCCGAATTGGGAAACATTTCTGCAACATCAGGTTCTAACAAAACTATCAACTTTTTAAAATTATTGTAATTATCTTCAATGTTTTTTATATGATTGTCTGTCAAAACCTGATTTGATGGAGGTTTATTCTGTTTGATAGTTGTTTCGCAAGATGTAGCATTTAATTTATTAACAAGTGATTCCCAACTACTAACTTTCAAGTTAAAGTGAGCCTTTGCATTCCGTAATGTTTTAAACTGTTGCTTCAGAATATCAACAGTATAAATATGCTTTTGAGATACCTGGTTTTCTAGATTAAGGTCTGACTCAACCACATCAACGACTTCAGTAATAAGTCGATCATGATTTTCGGCAATTTGAGCAGCAGCCCCTAAAATCTTAGAAGTTGCTTTTATCTGTACATCAGTCTCTTGTTTAAGGCGATCAGCAATACTGCGAATTTGATCTCCCAACCTCGCTTTACCTTTTTTTTGCGTGGTTGGGAGTGATTTTTTGCTCATGAGTATGCTTATTTATTCAGAAAGTATATCTTTAATAGCCAGCCAGATGCGTTTAAACTTTTGTACCAAACCCATAGGATTGTTAGTTGTTTCTTCTTCTACCGAATCAACTAGAGATTGAATCCGATCCATACGCTCTGCTACAACGTAAAGACTGTTTACTGCTTCATCCTTACTTTCTAAGGATTCACGCAGTAGCACAACCATCTGGGCAATTTCCCGTTTTAGTCGTTCATTCTCGGCTTTCCGGCGAGTTTCCCATCCCTTAATACCAGCTTTGGAACGTCGCTCATGCTTGAGTTCTGCTTTAGCCTCATTGTATAAACCCAAATACATTTCTCGTTCAGACTTTACTGACTCATATTTAGTAAGCAATTTAGTAACTCTCGCTTTTTCTTCGTTGTAGAGGTAGAGGATTTGTTGATGACTTTGTTGTTCATCAACATAAAACTGGTAATTTTGAGTAACTCGCTCTTTTAGTTCATTAGCTTCGAGTTGGCAAGTTTGGATCTCTTGCTGATGAACATGAACTAGCTGGGATATCTTCGCTTTTTCTTCGTTGTAAAGGTAGAGCGTATATTGATGATTTTCTTGCTCATCAATATAAAAGCGATAATTTTTAGTAACAAGCTCTTTTAGCTTATTAGCCTCGATTTGGTAAGTTTGAATCTTTTGCTGAACATGAACCAGTTGTGAAGCAGTTTCTTTTGCACGTTGTTCTGCTTCATCGCGTTGAGATGCAGCTTCCTCAAAATTGGCGCGAACAGTCATCAATGAAAGTTTAAGCTCATGATAAGAAGCTGGTTCTTTCTGCCGTGAGCGAGGATTATTAATAGCATTGTCATAATTAGAATCTCTGCGGTCTCCTCTCTTCATTGTCATAGTTTAAGTTCCTATATGAGCATTTGTTATATTGAAATATAAATATTGACTTTAGCCGATATGTACTAATTGAAGTGTGATCTCGGTTCTACTGGTAATATGATCTCAATCTGCCTTGAGATATCTTTTCTTCTGTCTCAGGCGGTCAACTTCCCAGATGTGCGCTCTCCAAGGGCTAGAGATATTGGGCTTCATAAGCAAGCTAGGCTGCAAAAGGCTAAGGGGAATAAGCCTCAAAGTGCTTATCTTGTAGCAATTACCAATTACGTTAGGATTGAGAAAACTGGATGCTTCACAAACACAATAGAAGGCAATAATTTATGATTCAAACCTTACGCAAACTAGTTACATTCGATGAATTCGTTGCTAGATATCCCGATAACACAGGAAAACGTTATGAATTGCATGATGGAGTAATAGTCGAAACGTCCCAACCAACAGGCGACCATGAAGAGATTATCGTATTTTTAGTCCAGAAATTCATTCTAGAATATAGTCGCATTAGCCTGCCCTATGGCATCCCAAAAACAGTACTAGTAAAACCGTTTGAAAGTGAATCGGCTTACTCTCCAGATATACTGATATTAAATCTTCCTAATTTGGGAAACGAACCTCTATGGAAAAAAGAATCTACTGTAAGCCAAGCGGAATCAATATCTTTAGTAGTTGAGGTAGTGAGTAGCAATTGGCGTGATGATTATTTAAAAAAAGCTGCTGATTATGAAGCTGTAGGCATTCCAGAATACTGGATTGTAGACTATGCTGCTTTAGGCGGTAGGCGATTTATTGGCAACCCCAAACAACCAACTGTTTCGCTTTACACCTTAATTGATGGAGAATACCAAGTCAGCCAGTTTCGAGATAGCGATCGCATTATCTCACCTACTTTCCCGGAATTAAATTTAACCGCCGAACAGATTTTTCAAGCTGGTGGATACCCTGTATAACCCTTACAGTTTTAGAAAAGAGCGATTTCCGTTACAGACGAAATTTGTTGTCGCAAACTCTTCAGTAAATCTAGAGTTTTTTCGTAAGCAACTTTTTTTCCTTGCTGTTCATAGTACTCAGATGCTTTTTGTAAATCAGACATCGCTCCTAAATGATATCCTAAGCGATAGTGAGCTACTCCCCGATTAACATAAGCCTGGGCATTACTTGGGTTAAGTCTGATAACTTGGGAAAAATCACGCACTGCACCAAAGTTATCGCCGTTTCTTCCGCAAGCACAACCCCGATTAAAGTACGCTCTATAATCGTTAGCATTGAGACGAATTGCTAGATTAAAATCGAGCATGGCTGCTTGGATATCTTGCAAGGCAAAATGCGCTAAACCTCTGTCATTGTAAATATCTGCAAGCATTAAGCTGCTGATTCTCTTAATTTGAGTTAAAGCTAAATTAAAGTCAAGAATTGCCTCAAAGTCTTTCCCATCTCCAGCACGGGCTAGCCCTCGGTTGTAGTAAGCTCGAAAATCGGATGGTTTAAGTGCAACGGCTCGATTAAGATCGACAATGGCAGCTGGATAATCTCCTTGTCTGTAGTGTGCTACTCCCCGGTTCAGATAAGCTTCAAAGTTATCCGGTGCAAAATTTATTGCTTGAGTACAATCTGTAACAGCTTGATGGTAATCTTGTAATTGGAGATAAGCCAGACAGCGATCGCTATAAGCTACAGCAAAATCTTTCTCAACGTCAATTGCCTGGTTCAAATTCTCTATTGCTTCCTGGTAATTACCCCGCCGCATATTATCTATACCCAATTCCAAGAAATCAGCCCCTGTAATTTGCGTGATAGATATGGGTGATGAATGTGCAGGTAAAGTCAGAAAAGTAAGCGGTAAAGCAATAACTACACTGAGAAATAATCGCCACAAATAACTCATAATACCAAATGAGGATAGGGAGTATTGTTTAATGTTTTTGGAACAGTCTTTTTGCCAAGACTCTTAATCCAAAATTGGTATCAGCATCCTATTTGAAAATTTCGGCAACCTTAAAATTAGCGGGACAAAAAGCCCCGCAAATTGTTAATTATTGAAGTTAGATTTTAGTCTACTTCCAGTCCTTATCTGCTTGTGAAAGCACATAAGCAGTTACATCTTCAATCTGGTTAGCTTTTAAACGACTGCCGAAAGCAGGCATGGCATTTTTACCTTTTGTAACTTGGGCGATAATCGCCTCCTCTGAGTACATACCATACTTTTCTAAAGCGTCCTTCTTCAGGTTCTTGGGAGCTTGAACCAGATTTTTACCTCCCGCGTGACAAGAGGCACAATTAGCACTAAATACTTTAGCTCCACTAACAGCATCTCCAGCCAAAGCTGGACTACTGAAGGCAAAGGTGAAGATTGCTATGCCTAACAGCATCACTGTAATAATTTTTTTCATTTCGTGTTCTCTCTGCAATATCCTCCATAATTGTCAATTGAGGTGCTGCTATAGTCAAATGACAAGCTGTCAAACTTTGCTATCATTTTTTTGGATTTTGAATATTCGAGGTTTTAAATTTAGGGTTGTTAGCACAGAACGATGTCTGGCGACAAGCTAGTTTGCATCTACGCTAATAATGAAAATCCAAATTTATATAAAATTTAATATTTTATAACCAATAAATGATAAGCGTTTAAGGATGAAATATAAAGAATGAAGCAGGACAATTTTCATCCTTTGTTCTTTAGTTGACAGCCCCTAACTGAGTAAGCATATCTCCTGTGACACGACAAATTTGCCAATCATCTAATATAGATGCTCCCATACTACGGTAGAATTCTTTAGCTGATTCGTTCCAATCCAGCACACTCCACTCTAACCGCCCACAATCACGTTCTACAGCTATCTGAGCTACTTTAGTAAGGAGAGCCTTACCAATACCTTGCCTGCGATATTCTGGTAAAACAAATAAGTCTTCCAGATAAATTCCTGGCTTGGTCAAAAATGTTGAATAATTATGAAAAAATAGGGCAAAACCAACAGCTTGGCCCGCAGATTCTGCTAAAATCGCTTCTATATATTTGTGCGAACCAAATAAATGCTCTTTAAGTTCGAGAGCATTGCCAGTGACAGCGTGAGATAATTTTTCATACTCAGCCAGCCCCTGAATTAATTTAAACAGTACGCTGTAATCAGTTGGTTCAGCAAAACGCACAATCAAATTGCTACGTAAAGTCATTAGTCTATAGTCTATAGTTCATAGTCCATAGTCTATAGGCAACTGTGCAAGTTTTTTTAACTAATGACTAAAGAAAAGCAGAAAAAAGGTACAAAACGCCCTGTTTTTGTAATTTGCAATAGATAAAGCTTAAGAAATATAGCAGATACAAGCTTGCCTTCATTCGTTAAGAATGTGGATTTAATAAAGAGCAAGTTTTGTAAGGTGTGTTACTGGCATTTGTCCTAACGCACCTAAAATCTTGGATGGTGCGTTACGCTACGCGATAACACACCCTACGAGGTTTAAAGTAAAGTTTTGCACTTTATTTGATCCATGTTCGTTAATGAAGCTAATTAGATCAGGTATTACATCTCTATCTTCTGAAATGTAATTAAATCAACCAACCTTTTAAACGTTTAGCTATGTGGGGACGGCGCAATTTTCGCATGGCTTTGCTTTGAATTTGTCGCACTCGCTCACGAGAAAGATTGAACATATTGCCAACTTCTTCTAACGTACAGGGTTCGCTGGTTGTCAAACCATAGCGCAGAGAAATTACATCTTTCTCCCGTGGAGTTAATACGTCACCCAAGACTTCCCAAATCTCCTGACGCATCATGTTTTCATTCATTTTTGCTTCTGGAGACAGGTTATCTTCATCTTCTAGCAAATCCATCAATTCCGTGTCTTCTTCTTTACCGACGCGGTGGTTGAGAGAAAGTGCTTGACGGCGTAGCTGTTGTAGCTGACGTAGTTGTTGCACACTAATTTCTAAAGCTTCTGCCATTTCTCCTTCGGTAGGATTGCGGCAAAGTTTCTGCTTGAGTTCTCGTTGTGCTTTTTTCAGCTTGTTAAGCTTTTCAACAATATGAATAGGTAGCCGAATTGTCCGCGCATCGTTAGCTATAGCTCTGGTAATCGCTTGTCTAATCCACCAATAGGCGTAAGTAGAAAACTTATATCCTTTATCTGGATCAAACTTTTCTGTAGCGCGATTTAAACCCATCGCTCCTTCTTGAATTAAATCCAGAAAAGGCACTCCCCGATTCAGGTATCGTTTAGCAATAGAAACTACCAATCTCAGATTCGAGCGAATCATTTTGCGTTTCGCTACTCTACCTTGATACAAGCGATTTTCTAATTGCTTTTCCGTCATTTCTAGCTCGGAAGCCACCTCTACCTTGCTAGGTTCTTGTCCCAGTTTTAATTGTAAGGCTGCTTGTAATTCCCTAACTTCTTCTAGAAACCTAACTCGCCGTGCTAACTCTACCTCTTCATCAGCTTTTAGAAGCGGATAACGCGCCATTTCTTTAAAAAACGCGCCGACGGCATCATCATGCTCGGTTTTATTGTATCCCGAAGGACGGGCGGCAGCCATCTCATCCCCGTCGCGTTCGTCTGATTCCAGATTTTCTACTACAATTGGAATCTCTTCATCTGGCACTGCTTCTAAAATATCGAGTGATGGTTCTTCAATATCAGCAGTATTCTCCAGTATTTCCATTTCTCCCAATTTAACAATATTCATAGTTTCCTTTAGGGATTGTTGCTTTGTTTGGTACATAATTTAGTTACTGCTACTCGTTTGAGGCTTGGTAGTTTTCCCTAAGGGACGAATGCACCCGTTTATATAGCGAAATACAGGCTTATGCTAATTTTTATTCAAGAATGAAAATCGGCATCTACTTAAACATCTATGGGTTACAGTTAGATACAACCTATAACTAAACTGGCCTTCGCACCCAACAAAACTTTATTCTCAGGCTCCTAACAGATTATATTCTTCATTTTTTTCTTAATTACCAAATATGTCAAACCCCCTCAAACTTTCTCAACGCTTAACAAACATATAAATCTCAGCTAACCATCCAAGTATCTTAAATTTTCATATATCATATATTATTATCTTTATAAAGATTTTTAATGTTTATACCTTGGAAATCACTGGATAAATTAAAAACCTGGTGTTGGAGTTATGCATTTCTGATTTCAAGTTACCAAGATGAGAGAAATTATAATAATGGCAGCCTAATTTCCAGATATTCTTATTTGTATAAAAGCATCTCATATACAGAAAGGGTTGAATATCTATCGATAGGCGGAAAAAGGCTACTCCCTATTTAGTAGATAGAGCAACTGTTGCAGAAAGGGCTGACATGCTTTTCTTTGTATAGTGGGTACCAAATATTTATTGCATGTATAGTTGATACGAATTTGTCTAGTAGATTACATAAGAGGAAACTTATCAAGTATTATGAAGGATAACAGTATTGGGAAATACCATTTAAGTCTAAAAAAATAAAAGTTTAGACTTAATTTAGCTTGGTTATTTTTGACCAGCTATGTGAGGGAAATATCTAACTATAAAGTCAAAAACTATGTACATTAATGACGTAAAATTATCTCCTTTATTGGTAGCCCAAGCTAGTGAATCATACCAGTCAGGTACAACTGTTAATAGGTGGGTTGAAGTACTGGTAGACTGTCCAGGAAGTACAGGACTATTTACTTATCGATTACCAGCCCAGTTAGAAATAAAACCAGGAGATATTTTAAGCGTGCCATTTGGGGCACAACAATTAGGAGCGATCGCTATTCGGTTACTGGCACAACCAAATGTCGATTTACCACCAGAAAAAATCCGGGAAGTAGAAGATATAGTCAGCGTGGGATTTTTCTCAAGTGCTTATTGGGAATTACTCAATCGAGTTGCTGCATATTACTATACGCCCTTAATTCAAGTGATCCGGGTTGCTCTGCCACCAGGGTTGCTGGGGCGATCGCAGCGTCGTATCCGCCTTGTTGGAGGCAGAGGGGCAGGGGGGAGTAGTTATTTACTGGCATCTCCTGATCCTTTAGCTTTTATGACTCCAACTGCACGGCAAGTTTGGGAACTTTTACAAGCGCAACCGGCGGGAGACTACAGTTTTGTCTACCTCCAACAAAAAGTCAAATCTGCCTATCGGGGAATTCGGGAGTTGCTGCGATTCGGTTTAGTAGAAAGCTACTTAGAACCGCCGCGACAAACTCGACCAAAGCTGCAAAAAGCAGTCACACTTACAGGTACAATCGACCACGACTTAACTACTCGCCAACGAGAGATTTTGGAAGTGCTGCGGCGGCATAATGGCGAGTTGTGGCAAAATGAATTACTACAAATTTGCAATGCTAGTTCTTCTATCCTCAAAACGTTGGCACAAAAGGGTTACATCGTCATCGAAGAACGGGAAGTATTGCGAACCGAACAGGGGCCAGCATTAGCAGGCGATGGGGCTAAATTTTTAACTACTGCCCAAGCTAGCGCCTTAGAAACAATCCAAACACTAGATAAATTTGCTGAAGTTTTGTTGCATGGGGTGACAGGTTCAGGAAAAACAGAAGTATATTTGCAAGCGATCGCACCTCTCCTCAACCAAGGCAAATCCGCCCTTGTTTTAGTCCCAGAAATTGGACTCACACCCCAGCTAACTGATCGTTTTCGTGCCCGTTTTGGTAATAAAGTCAGCGTCTATCACAGCGCCCTCTCTGATGGTGAACGTTACGACACGTGGCGACAAATGCTCACAGGAGAACCACAAGTTGTCATTGGTACTCGTAGCGCCGTTTTCGCTCCTTTGCCCAACCTGGGTTTAATTATTTTAGATGAAGAACACGACAGCAGCTTTAAGCAAGACTCCCCCATACCCACCTACCACGCCCGTACCGTCGCCCAGTGGCGAGCAGAATTAGAAAATTGCCCCTTGCTGTTGGGTTCCGCTACCCCTTCGTTGGAGAGTTGGGTAAGCGTGAGGAGGCAGGAGGCAGCAGGCAGGAGTTATTACTTAAGTTTGCCCGAACGCATCAACTCCCGCCCTTTACCGCCCGTGGAAATAGTCGATATGCGGCAAGAGTTGCAGCAGGGAAATCGTTCTATATTTAGTAGATCGCTCCAAGTTGCTTTGCAACAGTTACAAGAGAGAAAACAACAGGGAATTTTATTTATCCATCGGCGGGGACACAGTACTTTTGTATCTTGCCGCAGTTGTGGATATGTGTTGGAATGTCCGTACTGTGACGTATCGTTAGCGTATCACCACACCGAAGAAAAAGCGCCGGAATTATTGCGCTGCCATTATTGTAATTATGCGCGATCGCATCCCAAATACTGCCCTGATTGCAGTTCCCCTTACCTGAAATTTTTCGGTAGCGGTACTCAGCGAGTAACACAGGAACTAGCGCGACAGTTCCCAGAGTTACGCTTGATTCGTTTTGATAGCGATACCACTCGCAACAAAGGTTCACACCGTACCCTACTTACCCAGTTTGCCAACGGCGAAGCAGATTTGTTAGTAGGTACGCAAATGCTCACCAAAGGATTGGATTTACCACAGGTAACACTTGTGGGCGTTGTCGCCGCCGATGGATTGCTAAATTTATCAGATTATCGCGCCAGTGAACGGGCATTTCAAACCTTGACTCAAGTAGCTGGACGTGCTGGTAGAGGCGATGATCCGGGGAGGGTGATTGTACAAACTTATACTACAGAGCATCAGGTAATTGCAGCAGTGCGATCGCACGATTATCACTCTTTCTCCCAAGCTGAATTAGAACAACGCCAAGCCCTCAATTATCCTCCTTATGGGCGGTTAATTTTATTGCGCTTAAGTAGTCTCGATCCTATTCAAGTGCAAAATACCGCGCAAATAATTGCCACAACCTTGAGTACAGAAGAAGAAATCGAGATATTAGGCCCAGCACCAGCAAGTATTTTGCGGGTAGCTAATCGTTATCGCTGGCAGATATTGATTAAATTTGCCCCCGATGCATTACCACAATTGCCAGATTGGGAAGAAGTGCGATCGCTTTGTCCCCAATCTGTTAGTTTAACAATAGATGTAGACCCCATCAATATTATGTAATTTACTTGGGGTAATACCAATTCTGTATTAACATGCGCCAAACAACTATATGAGGAACGAACCGCAATCGCGCAGTGTCTCGTTAGAGAAGGACGCAAAGGACACAAAGAAAGAAAGAAAGAAAGAAAGAAAGAAAATATTATTAAAGTGAAATGCTAAAAATAATGAAATAGTCCTGGTTTAAAGTTGATGCATGAATTCCAGTTAAAAGAGCAAGACTTTGCTTAACTGCTGAATAGTTAGATTCGCCATCTCATCAGCTTTACAAAGTCGGACGAAACAAGTTTAGTTTTTTAAGATTGAATTTGAAAGTTTGAATTTTAATTTACTTAATTAATAATTCTGGTGCTACTAATCCTTTTTGGATAGCTAAAACTGCGGCTTGAGTGCGATCGCGTACTTCTAGTTTCTGCAAAATAGTATGGACATGAACCCGCACTGTACCAGGGGCAATGTAGAGAATCTCAGCAATTTCTTGATTGCTTTTGCCAGTTGCTACGAGTGCCAAAATTTCTTGCTCCCGCTTGGTTAAGGGATTTTCTAAAGATTCCTCAGTTTTTGCAGGCAGCACCACGGTAGAATTGCCCTCAAAAGCTGCTCTAATTTCTGTTGTTGCCGTTTGATCCCACCAAGAAGCTCCTGCTGCAACCGATCGCACTGCTAATATCAGAGACTCAGCCGGAATCCCTTTGAGGCAGTAACCTTGTGCCCCGGCGGCAATTAACCGCGAAATCAGGGGTTTTTCAGAACGAGAGGTTAAAACAAGAATTGGTAAATTTGGGTGCTTCTGCTTGATTTGGCGACAAGCCTCAATCCCGCCAATCCCCGGTAAACCTATATCCAGCAAGACCAAATCCAGGGGATAGCGATTTGCTAATTCTACAGCTTGTTCCCCATCTTCTGCCTCTGCGAGAATCTCCAAAGTGGTTTCTTGTTGCAACCGCATCCGCAGACCAAGCCGAAACAATTCATCATCTTCAACGAGTAAGATTTTCGTCATTTGTTATTGGTCATTGGTCATTGGTCATTGGTCATTAGTCATTGGTCAGGAGTTAGGAATTATTATTTTCCCCTGCCCCCTGCCCCCTCCTCATCTTTCCGGTGGTGGACAAGCAGGGAGTCGGAAACCAAACAGTGCGCCTCGTGGTGAGCGATTCTCTGCCCAAATTGTACCCCCATGAGCAGTAATAATTTGCCTGGTTAAATAAAGCCCTAGTCCAGATCCTGAGACGTGGCGATCGCTATGTCCTTGATAAAACCTTTCAAACAAGTGGGGTAACTCTTCTTCGGTAAAGCCGGAACCAGTATCAAGTATTTTTACTACTTGATCGCTAGAATAACTTTCAAGTACTACTTCTACTTTACCGCCACGGGGGGTATGGTTTATGCCATTACTTAGGAGATTGGTAAAGACTCGCCCCAGTTGCAAAGGATCGCCGTTTACCCAAAGAAAGCTGCGAAAATCTGATTCGCCATAGTGGAGAGAAATATAAACCTGACGTGTTTTCGCTAGTTCAGCCAGGGTGGCGATTATCTCTTCCGCCACAGTTACCAAATTAACAGGTGATAACTGTAGTTTCAGCCCTTCGGCATCATTGCGGTATACATCTAAAAGCGTTTGGACTAATTGCAGTGTACTCCGATGACTACGAGCCATTGTTTGTAGGACTTTTGCTTGCATTGGCGTGATTTCACCAAATTGCTCATTTTGCAAATATTTCAGCGTTTCAATTGCTCCTAATAGGGGTGTTTTCAAATCATGCGTTAGGGTAGAAACAAAATCTTCACGCATGGTAGCTAGTTGTTCTTGGGAGCGTAATTGTGCTTGCGTATAAGCGATCGCTTCTTCATTGCGGTGGTTGCGATCGCTTAACCAACCCGTTACCATCAACGCCAATACTGCAATCAACCTATTTGCCAATGTTGGGGGATCAATCATTTCTCCTCCGGGAACAAACAAATTCAATAATGTTAATCCTGTAGCTGCAAGAGTGATCCCCAATACAGCACCCCGATTCAATCGTGAATCTGCTAACAAAATCGTCCCTGTGTAGAGGTAGCCAAATACGTACTCAGGTGGTGTTAAATATTCCAAGACTATCACGATCGCAAAGGCGATCGCTATTAGTCCATACGTCTTTCCACGCTCATTTATAGCTTCTTTCATAGTCAATAATCGACTTAACATCGACATTTCTGATTTACTAAAAATCCTAATAGTTTCCTTAAGTATGGAGAGTAGTGATTTCTTATGTCTCAGTCAGATTCACCTTCGGCACAGAATATCTTCAACATTTCAGACAGTTCAATTACCAACCTGACTGGTTCTGGTTCAATTCATTACAACGAGAGAATTCAGGGGGCACAAACCCAAAATTCTCCGGCTGCAACTCAGGCATCGACGGCAAAAACTATCTTATTTTTAGCAGCCAATCCCAAAGGTACATCTAGACTACGCCTAGATGAGGAAATGCGAGAAATTGACGCTGGATTACAAAGAGCTAAACGGCGGGATCAATTTGTACTAGAGCAGAGATGGGCTGTGCGGACTAGAGATATCCAGCGTGCCTTGCTAGACTTCAAACCTCAGATTGTTCATTTTTCCGGTCATGGGGGTGGTGAAGAAGGCTTGGTACTAGAAGATGAAACTGGAACCGCAAAGTTAGTAGATACAGAGGCTTTAGCAAGTTTATTTGAATTGTTCTCAGACAAACTAGAGTGCATTATACTCAATGCCTGCTACTCACAAGTACAAGCTTCGGCGATCGCTCCTCATGTCCCTTACGTGATTGGCATGAATAAAGCTATTGGTGACGTAGCAGCAATTGAATTTGCTGTGGGTTTTTATGACGCTTTGGGCGCAGGCGAGTCAGTTGAGTTTGCCTACAAGTTAGGCTGTGTTAACATTCGCATGGCAGGAATTGCTGAATACTTGACCCCAGTGTTAATGCCTAAATCAACTTCAGCATAATTTAACTGTGCAGTACTACTCAACACTTAGCACTACCGAACACTATTATTTTCTTAGTTGGTTGTATCTCTGTTCTCAATTAGCTTAGGTGGCTGAGGAAACCAAGTTGCGCCGATAATCTTACCAGGCTGGCTGTTAGGTACAAGGTTCTGTACCTCTGAGTTATCCTCGCCGCCGTCATCCAGTCGCCAGTAACCAACTAAAATTTGCGAACCACACGGATCATACAAATCATTATTTTCGCCAGTCAACCTCAACCGCCGAGACATATTTGCTTTGATTTCATCCTGAGTGCGGGCTACATTCCAGAGTCGGACATCAGCGATCGCTACATTATAATAAGTTTCTTTCTCTTCCTTGCAACCAATCAAGAAATTTGCTGTCAGGTTATCTAGTGAACCTGTAAATAAACCGATACTTCTAGTCTGTCCTGCAAAAACGATAGTCTCGGAAGACCCTTCCACTACACAATCCTGAATTCTGCCGTCGATATAAAGCGAAACCTCATGTGAGTTTTGCTCCCAGTTTTGCTCCCAAGTAAATGCAATGTGATGCCACACACTATCCTGTGGAGCATTCTCTTTTGTATAAACTACTACGAATTTTTTCTCTGAGGAGTTTTGACTCTGCAATGCTACACGGATTCTGCCGCTATTCCAGGATAGGGAGTAGCCATTGTGACGATCGTCAACTCGGCTAACAATCACACAATTACCGAACTTGTGTTTAAACCATGCCTCAACGGTAATTGCTTTACTAACAGACAAATTATCATTGCCACAATCGACGCGATCACCTTTCTTATTAAACTTTAAATCAAATGGCAGAGGTAAACCTGGATACTGAGATGCTTTTAATCTATTTGTTCTATATGCTACACCAAATGCACCTTGATTATTGGCGAGGAGACAATAGGGCTTCAACCATTTTCCCCCACGAACTATCCCATCACTACCTTCGGGTACTGGGTTCTTTGCAGTGTCTCCCTCTTCTTCATCAAGTCGCCAGTAACCAACTAATTCTTGTTTGTCAACTTTTAACTGCTTATCCTTATTTTCCTTGATTTCATCCTCTGTACGGGCTATGTTCCAAAGACGGACTTCCGCAATCGCACCGTTGAAATAATATTCATAATCCTGAGCGTGACCGATATTTAAGTTTACCTGGGGTTTTCCAATAGGCCCTTGAAACATTGGAGCAGACTGTCCATCAGGTTGTTGAGTTTTAGTCAGTTGTTTTTCTCCATCAATATATATTTGAATTTCCTTTGAGTCCGATTTTCCAGACCAAGTAAATGCAACATGATGCCAATTTTTATCATTTAAAAAAGGAGCTACCGTATCAACGACTATTTTGTCATTTTCATTATGTAGTTCTACACGAATATTTTCGTCAAATTGCCATAGGCAATAACCATTCTCATTCCAACTACCCCCTTGGTTAACAATGATTCCCCTTTGGGATTCTTCACTACTCTTAACCCATGCTTCGATGGTAATTTCATTTTCAAAATTAAATTTTTTATCTTTACCGCAATCAATGTAATCATTTTTTCCATTCCACTCCAAACCGAAATCTTTAAACCCATTGCACTTCGATTCTTCTATTGCAGTAGAAGTATTATCTTTAGCTAAATTCTCTACCTTATAACCTTCAGCTTCTTCAAAACGCCAGTAACCCGTCAGTTGTTTATACTCATTTTTAGCCAACCGTCGATACATATTTGCCTTAATTGCAGCATAACTGCGGACTATTTTCCATACTCGGACTTCAGCCATTAAACCATTAAAATAACTAACTTTATCCCTACCAAGAAGTAGGTTATTGTTAGATTCCTCAATATTTTGGTAAGTTTGTGAGCCTTCAATTTCTAGCAGTTTTCCATCTAGATATACCTCAATTGTTTGTTGTTTTAATGTAAGTGCAACATGACACCAATTATTATCATTTAAAACAGCTTCTTTAGTAAAATGTTTTTTTGACTGTGACTTCACATTTACCCAAATCTTTCCTTTTTCCCAATACAGAGAAAAAACTGAACTCTGACTAACTTGACTAACTATTGTTGCGTCCCCAGACATGGAATTACGTTTGATCCATGCCTCAAATGTAATTCCTTCATTAATATCTAAATCATGAAAACCTAAATTAACATAACTATTTTCTCCATTAAACTCAAGTGCAGATGGCAATGGTGGATAATTCAACTGTTCAGAGGTAACTACAAAGTCTTCGATAAAGCTTGCCAGTTTAGAATCATTGAAACTTTTGTTCTTTAAATCTTCAACTATTCGACAAATTCTAACACCTTGTTGAACAATAAGCTTTTGAGCTTTATTATCTTTGTTGGGTATAGCGGCATGATGTAATGCTACTGCCTCCCACTTTGTATTTACAACAAGACCACCAGATGAACCATAATCAGAATCTACTTTGTATCTGAGAAAGTCTTTATACAATCCATCTTCAGTAACTGGATTATTACTTATATCAATCTTCTTTTGTTTACCTTTAGGATGATGAACAATAATAATATTATCTCCACGTTTGTTATCCGGGGAAGATGAGACAATTTCCTTAACTTTATCATCAATATTTTTTAATAGACTATCCTTTAAAGCAGGACAAATATTCATGTCATCTTCAATTAACTGAATCCAATCGAAGTTGTATCCAGCTTGTCGGGCAAACATGCTCGACTTTAGCTGTATCAGCGCATAGTCTAAATTTGGCTCCTTAACAAAGAAAATATCAGGATCAAACTCATAATCTATAGTTTTTTGAGTATAACCAAGATTATCTTCAGTATAATTAAATTGAGCAACACACTGACTAGCTATTTCTTTGTTATGAATTACATGATTATTAGTAATTAAATGAGTAACTCCAACCAAAAAACCAGTACCGATAGGAATTGGATTTAGAATTGCGAGTTGGCGATCGCAAATATTTTTTAGTTTATCTAAAAAAAATAGCCCCTCTAAATGCTCCTTTTTTGATGATTCATGATCAAAAATTTCATTATATAT
>NZ_CAXTNP010000142.1:0-20040 GCF_964245575.1 uncultured Nostoc sp.
CCATCTATCTGTACCTATTTTTTACAGTAGCGGGACAACTCCTGTGAACGGTTACTAAATATACATGGCGCAATGGGACGCGAAGAACGCCGCAAAGGGCAAGAGGCGTTTACCCAAGATATCGAAGTACAAGTCTTAATAGCTACGGATGCTGCGGGTGAAGGGATTAACTTGCAAAGGGCGCACCTCATGGTTAATTACGATTTACCTTGGAATCCTAACCGCCTAGAACAGCGTTTCGGGCGAATTCACCGGATTGGGCAGACCGAGGTTTGTCACTTATGGAATTTAGTGGCAAAAGGCACTCGTGAAGGCGACGTCTATTTGGCGTTATTGAAAAAGATAGAGGCAGAGCAGAAGGCACTGGAAGGTAAAGTATTTGATGTATTGGGGAAAGCGATCGCAGGGACGGAATTACGAGAATTATTGATTGAAGCAATTCGCTATGGCGATCAACCAGAGGTGCGAGATAGACTCAATCAAGTCGTACATGATAAAGACCAACAGCGACTACGCGAACTTTTAGAAGAAAGGGCTTTGGCACGGGATTCGATGGATATCGCCAAAGTGCAGCAAATCCGGGAAGAAATGGAAAGGGCAGAGGCACGGCGATTACAACCTCATTTTATTGCTTTTTTCTTCCTAGAAGCATTTACCCAATTAGGTGGAACATTGCGTCAACGAGAACCCCAGCGTTACGAAATCAGTCATGTTCCGGCAGTTATTCGCAATTGAGGGCGGCAAATTGGTGTAGCTGAACCGTTGCTGCTACGCTACGAACGCATCTGCTTTGAAAAAGATTTAATCAGCATTTCTGGTAAACCCCTAGCTGCCTTCATTTGTTCTGGACATTCTCTACTGGATGCCACAATTGACCTGACTTTGGAACGACACCGGGATTTGTTGAAACGTCGATGAAAATGATTCCAGCGAAGGAACCCGTGCCTTAGTTTATCTAGAACATCCCATACAAGACGCGCAAAAAAATTTAAATGGCTCTAGGCGTTTAGTATCGCGGCGAATGCAATATGTGGAAATCAACCCAGAAGGCAATACCTACAATGCAGGTTACGCACCTTACCTCAATTAGCGTCCGCTAACAGACGAGGAGAAGGGTGTTGTGGAAAAAGTTTTAGAAGAATCTTGGTTGCGAGAAGATTTAGAAGCAAAAGCTAAGAGTTATGCGATCGCTCACCTTGTTCCCCAACATCTTCAAGAACTCAAGCAGCACAAAGAGGAACTTATTGCTAAGACGATGACAGCAGTAAAAGATAGATTAACCAAGGAGATTAATTACTGGGATCATCGGGCTGAAGAACTGAAAATGCAAGAGGAAGCTGGCAAGCCTAATGCCAAAATTAATTCAGGTAAAGCACGTCAGCGAGCTGATGATTTGCAAGCACGGTTAATGCAACGTTTGGAAGAATTAGAGCAAGAACGTAGATTATCGCCATTACCGCCTGTAGTGGTTGGGGGTGCGTTGGTAGTTTCAGTAGGCTTGCTGCAACGAATGCAAGGCAAACAACAGGCAACAACGGCGATGTTTGCCAGGGAGACGGAACGGGTAGAAAAGGCAGCAATGACGGCTGTGATGGAAGTAGAACGCAATTTAGGGTACGAACGAACAGATGTGAGTACCCAGAAGTGCGGCTATGATATTGAGTCACGTCCCCTCACCCCCAGCCCCTCTCCCAAATTGGGAGAGGGGAGCCGGAGGCGGGGTGAGGGCTTGCGATTTATTGAGGTGAAAGGGCGAATTACAGGTGCTCAAGCTGTGACAGTGACGAAAAATGAAATTATTACCGCTCTAAACAAGCCAGATAATTTCATTTTGGCATTGGTGCAAGTGCCTGTAGCAGAAAATATGGAAGGTAATTGTTCTATTCACTACTTACGCCGTCCGTTCCATAAAGAACTAGATTTTGCCGTGACGAGTGTTAATTATGATTGGCTAGAGTTGTGGCAACAGGGAACTGAACCAATTTAAAATAATTATTTACCGTATTAATGATTACACTATTCATATTTTTTAATCATTTTTCATCCTCCAAGACTATTCGATTTCATCTTCAGTGAGAGTAGATTTTATTGGTTATAATGCTGGTAATCAGTAGGACATAAGCAAAATGTCACCAAAAACTTTTGATATTGCTGACTTATCTGATAATTTAGCTGATTTATTGTCAGATATCCAAAATCATGTTGAAGTTACCCTAACTCATCAGGGTGTCCCTTTGGCAAAAGTTTTGGCAAGTTTATTTAGATGAAGGTTCCGACGAATACCGCATACCTACAGAATTTTTTAGTCGTACTTTTCTCACCGAAGGGCTAAAACAACTGCTGACAAATGCCTTGCTACGTCTTGCTAGCAATCAAGGCGACCCCGTTATCGAACTCCAAACCAACTTTGGTGGCGGTAAAACCCACGCGATGCTGGCACTATACCACCTGTTTATGAAAGTTCCGGCATCCAAGTTACCCGGATTGGAACCAGTGCTGGAAGCCGCAAATGTTTTACCTCCGCCAAAAGTTAACACAGCAGTGCTGGTAGGAAATAAAATTTCTCCCGGTCAGCCTCAACATAAAAAAGATGGCACAGTTGTCCGCACACTCTGGGGCGAATTAGCTTGGCAACTGGGCGGTAGGGAAGCCTACGATATAATTCGAGAAGCAGATGAAACTTCAACTAACCCTGGCGATCCCCTACGGCTCGTGTTTAACGGCTATGCACCCTGCCTGATTTTAATTGATGAATTGGGTAGCTTATGCCCGACAGCTTCACGAAGTAAACGACCTTCCGGGGGGCAACTTTGACACTCACTTTACCTTTGCCCAGACTTTGAGCGAGTCGGCAAAAAACGCTACACAGACACTCTTGGTTGTGAGTATCCCTGCATCTGATAATGAGATTGGAGGCGATCGCGGTAAAGCAGCCTTAAGTAGACTCAAAAATGCTATTGGCAAAGTTGAATCTCCTTGGCGACCAGCAAGTGCTGATGAAAGCTTTGAAATTATGCGGCGGCGGCTGTTTCAACCCATCACCGAAGAAAGTGGCTTTATTGCCCGTGATGCTATCATCCGTGCCTTTGCAGAAATGTACCAAAACCAATCTCAGGAGTTTCCTTGTGAGTGCCGAGAAGCTAGTTATAAACGACGGCTAGAAAATGCCTATCCTATCCATCCAGAACTGTTTGACCGACTTTATAATGACTGGTCAACTCTCGACAAATTCCAACGTACGCGGGGTGTACTGCGACTGATGGCAAAGGTGATTCATTCACTTTGGGAAGGACAGGACAAGAGTTTGTTAATCATGCCTGCCAGCGTGCCAATGGATGACGGACAGGTACAAACAGAATTGACTCGCTACCTCGAAGATAACTGGGTGCCAGTGATTGAAAAAGATGTAGATGGATATAATTCTCTCCCATTGGCGTGCGATCGCCAAAACCCGAACTTAGGACATTACTCTGCCTGTCGCCGCGTTGCTCGGACGATTTACCTTGGTTCTGCTCCTACTCTGAGAGCAGCTAATCGCGGTGTAGAAGATCATCGGATCAAGTTGGGGTGTGTTCAACCAGGAGAAAGTGCAGCAACTTTTGGCGATGCTTTGCGCCGACTTACCGATCAGTCTACACATCTTTATGTCGATAACACTCGTTACTGGTTCTCAACTCAGCCTAGTGTCACCAGACTTGCCCAAAATAGAGCCGAGCAAATCCAACAGGAGCAAGATAAAGTTTGGGATGAAATCATTCTCCGATTAAAGGCTGATAAGCAACGCGGCGAGTTTGCTGGAGTACATATTGCTCCCGACTCCTCGGCAGATGTTCCTGATGAAATGGCTGTAAGGCTGGTTGTCATGGGCCCACAACATCCCCATAAAAATAAGGAAAGCGAAACCCCAGCCCGCACCAGAGCCGAAGAAATACTGAACCAAAAGGGAGCTAGTCCTCGGTACTGCAAGAATATGTTGCTGTTCCTGGCACCAGACAAGGCAAAACTGGAGTTATTAGAACAATCTGTTTGCCAGTACCTCGCCTGGAATTCGATTATTCGGGATAAAGAAGCCTTAAACTTAAATGTTTTTCAAAGCAATCAGGCGACGACTAAACAACAGCAAACCGACAAAGATGTAAAAAGTTTAATTCAGGAAGCTTACATCTGGTTGTTAGTGCCAATGCAACCCGATCCCTAAGAAGAGATTGAATGGCAAGAAATTCGATTGCACTCATCAGACTCTCCTATTGTGCAAGCAAGTCGTAAAGCAGTTCATGAAGAACATTTGATTGCTAACTATGCCGCCAGTCGTCTGCGCCTAGAAGCCCTCGATCCATATCTCTGGCGCGATGTAAACCACCTCGACCTTAACAAGTTGTGGGAGTACTTAGCGTACTACCTTTACCTGCCACGCATTAAAAATCAACAAGTGCTATTAGAAGCGATCGCACAAGGAGTTGCAGCGTTAGTGTGGAATGAAAACTTTGCTTATGCCACAGGCTGGGATGAATCCAAAGGACGTTATCTTGGTTTGAAAACGGCTGAACACATTACCGTAACACTGAGTAGTCAAAGCCTGATAGTTAAACCCGAAGTAGCGCAACGCCAGCTTGAGGCAGATGCTGCTATGGCTAAACCTCCAACTCCACCACTAGTTAAAGAAGGAACAGGAAGTTATAAGACTGAAAAGGAAAAAACTATTGACACTGTAGTGACACCAAATGACTCCTCTAATGGCAAAGTAACTGTCATAGTTTCACCAAAACGTTTCTATGGTTCAGTCAAATTGGACGCATTGCGATTACGACGTGACGTAGGACAGATAGCAGACGAGGTTATTCAACACCTCAGTAGTTTGGTAGATGCTGAAGTAGAAATTACTTTGGAACTTCAGGTCACTGTCCCTGAAGGAGTACCAGATAATGTAATTCGCACAGTCAGCGAGAATTGCCAGGTTCTCAATTTTAGTAATCAGGGATTTGAACAAGAATGAAGTTGAGGTACATAAACCTTGTTAGAAAGTAATAAGGTAAAGCATTGCGTCACTCTCTGCGATCGCACTCTTGAGTTCCACAATGTTTATAACGATCTGTCTCACCAATCAGAGAAAGCAACATCCCGTACACCGTAGAAGGTGGAGGTACTGGATAAGTTTCAGCGTATTCTCTAGCACGGGATTGACGAAAACAAGCAATAGGTACTTCAACTTTCAAAGCAATTGTCGTCATGTTAATCGCTCCCCGATGACAACTGCAAATCTTCAGCAATGACCTGTTTTAATGCGATGAGTAAATATGCCAGGTGATAGAATGAATTCCTAAGGGTTTCCTACGATCAAATTAGACCTGAACTTAAGAAAATAGTCCTCAAAAAATTATGAGGAATTGCACATTGGCTTGTAGTAGCGATTAAACGCTACTACCTCTATTAATAGACTATTCCACTGTTACAGACTTGGCCAAATTTCTTGGCTGATCGACATCCAAACCGCGACGGGCGGCAATGTGATAAGCCAATAGTTGTAAAGGAACTACTGTGAGGATCGGAGAAAGTAATTCTTCTACATGAGAGACAGGAAGAAGATCGTTAAAGATTTCCGCAGCTTCGCCATCGTTGACGGGAGTGACGCCAATTAAGCGAGAATCTCTGGCTTTGGCTTCTTGGGCATTGGAAATAACTTTTTCGTACACACTACCAGGGATTGCGATCGCAACTACTGGTACTTTCGCATCTAAAAGTGCGATCGGGCCATGTTTCATCTCTCCAGCCGGATACCCTTCAGCGTGAATGTAGCTGATTTCTTTTAATTTCAACGCCCCTTCTAAAGCAATGGGGAAGTTAATTCCCCTTCCCACAAAAATGAAATCTTTAGTTTCAGCGAATTCGTGGGCTAGCTGTTCGGTTAAACGTTCCTGAGTTTCCAAAGTTGCCTCAATTTCTTTAGGAATTTGCCGCAACCCATTAATAATTTTCTCTAAAATATCTTTTGAAACTATCTGACGACGAGCTGCTAAATCCAATGCCAATGCATAAAATGCCATCAATTGAGCGGTAAAAGTTTTCGTCGCCGCTACCCCAATTTCAATTCCCGCTAAGGTACTAATGATATGCGACACCATGTGACCAAGGCTACTTTCGGGGCGATTGGTAATGCCCAGTAGTCGCGCTTGATATTTAGGTTCTTTCCCTTGGCGACGTTCTTTTTCCATCGCCAAAGCTGCTAGGGTATCGGCGGTTTCACCTGATTGGGTAACACCAACGATCAACGTGTTAGCCGTTACGGGTGATGGTGCATACCGATACTCAGAAGCGTAATGTACCTGAGTTGAAATTCCTGCTAGTTGTTCGAGTAAGTATTTTCCAATTAATGCTGCGTGCCAACTCGTACCACAGGCGACGATCTGAATTTGTTCTAAATCGGTGTATAAATCCGCAGGTAAACCAAGATTGATTGGCGATTCGGTAGATTCCCCTGGATTAAAGTATGCTTCTAAACTAGCTCTTACTACCCCTGGTTGCTCATGGATTTCTTTGAGCATGAAGTGTTTGAATCCCTGCTTTTCTACCATTGCAGGATTGAAGTTGAGCAGCCGGGGTTGTTTTTTCAACCTGTCGCCAGCAAAATTGTAAATCTCAACGCCCAAAGGTGTGAGGCGGGCAATTTCGCCATTTTCCAAAGGTAGCACTGCACGAGTGTAGGCAACGATCGCAGGCGTGTCAGATGCACAAAAGAATTCCCCTTGCCCAAAACCAATTACCAAAGGTGCTTGTTGGCGAACAACAATCAATTCATCAGGGTAGTCAGCAGAAATAACTGCGATCGCAAATGCCCCGTGCAAGTGGTTAACTGCTTGGCGAATTGCCTCTAGGAAGGGGGATGAGGCAGATGAGGGGGGAAGATTCTTTAAAAATTCGGCTATAAGATGGGGAATAACTTCTGTATCGGTTTCAGAAAGAAACTGGTGTCCTTTTCCTTTGAGTTCCTCGCGCAACTCGCGGTAATTTTCGATAATGCCATTTTGCACCACTGCCACTCGCTTTGCCGTATCCATGTGGGGATGGGCGTTGTACTCTTCTGGTTTACCATGAGTTGCCCAGCGAGTGTGACCAATACCAATCTGGGCGGGCGTTTCTATTTGTTCCAGTTTAGAACGCAGGTTATGCAGTTTGCCCTTTGCTCGCACACAATTAACCTCACCTTCCCAAACAGTGGCGATTCCAGCCGAATCGTAGCCCCTGTACTCTAGTTTTTCCAGCCCAGCCAGTAAAATGTCTGTCGCCGCTTGAGTGCCTATATATCCAACGATTCCGCACATTGTTCACACCACTTTTTTTCAGGATGATTAAATCCAGTATAGTTCTTAGCACAAACTCGACCTTTTGCAAAGAAAAAAGGGAGTAAATTACTCCCTTTGCCACTAGGTATTTCTAAAGGTGCTTTCTATTAAGAAACTTTAAAAGTTTTGAACACTGAGGTCTGAGTTCTAAGTGCTGAGTGAAGAATCAAGAAATTGTTTTTTTGATTTACTTCTTTTGCCTCAGGACTCAAGACTCAGAACTCAGCGAGAACTCTAAGCAAAGCAAAGGCTTGCGCTTCTTTCTTGTCTCCAAAGGAAACAAGGCAACAGTTCTGGAAGAACGGTTGGGCAGTAGACCTGCATCGCGATCAGAAGTTCGGTGACTTAGCACTGAGCTTTTTAGTAAGCCAGACCCATACTGCGAGTTGTTTCAGCGCCCAGGTAAACCCGGATGCTCAAAAAGTCGGTGGGACAAGCGGTTTCGCAGCGCTTACAGCCCACGCAGTCTTCTGTACGGGGTGAAGAGGCAATTTGAGCAGCTTTACAGCCATCCCAAGGAACCATCTCCAGTACATCAGTAGGGCAAGCGCGGACGCATTGGGTGCAGCCAATGCAGGTATCGTAGATTTTTACAGTATGAGACATTGAAAAAACCGCTCCTTTCGAGTGTTCTTCTCTGCGAAAGAATCATAATCAACGCATAGTTTACCGCAGTGGTTGATAGGCCGTAATCAAAAGGCTACATAACTTCAAACAATGTAATGAGCACCCTTGATAAGTGGTTTTTGCGAGATTGTTCCATTGACTTATTAATCAGCAACATCATAGGAGCGTATTTACCTAACTCGCATACCATAGTAGGGTTGAATCGTAAAGATAAATGAAACAAAAGTCAATCTAAAAGGCTAGCACCACAAAGCAAAAGTAAAAAGTCAAAAATCACGCATTCAAAAGTCATGGGCTTTTTAGGGATTTTAAATGGTTGCTCTATTTCCGCCGTGGCGTACTAGATACAGAAATTATCTATGGTATCTATTGATTGGCAACTATAGCAATCCTAAATTAGTTGTGAAAAAATATTATATTTATGGAGTTTTTTAAAGTCAAAAATTTGACAATAACTCGATAACTCAAATAATGCCTTGACATTGATATAGTGAAATAAATAGAGCTTTCAGCTCCACAGGTTTATGTTGAAGATGAGTTAGTCGAAGGTGTTTAGTGTGGCTTGTTAGTGCCGGGTTAGATCACAAAATGAAAATCTACTCTCAACGACTCTGTTTAGAACCACTAGAACCGGATCATGCCGAACTGCTTTTTGATGGATTACAGAATGCCAGTATATACGACTTTATCGAAGATGTGCCGCCACAAAGCGTTGAATCGCTTTGCGATCGCTACATCATGTTGGCGCGTCGTCAATCACCAGATGGAACGGAGATTTGGTTGAATTGGGCTGTCTGGTCTTTTGTAGAGAAATGCTACGTTGGATATGTTCAAGCAACAATTACTCTCAAGAAGAGTGCAATCATTGCGTATGTGTTTTTTCCTAATTCATGGGGAAAAGGTTATGCACGCGAAGCGGTGACGCGTATGATTAATTATTTAGTTGAGACATACCAAAATCTGGATTTTTGTGCTGACGTTGATCTCCAAAATCATCGTTCTATTGCTTTATTGCATAATCTGGGATTTGTCCGCTCGACTGTTTTTCAAAATGTTGAGTCTAACCAAGATGAATTTAAACACGAAGTACAGTACCGAAAATGCTAATATAGCGATTCTCAATTGCAGGAACACAGCAATGCTTATTGGTGTCAACTTCAGCTAAAATTCTTTTAAAACCTCGTTTCCAGCCTCTGGCTTCTGCCGCAAGTTAAGAGGCGGCAGCCCCCCATTAAGCATTCCCAGTCTCTGACTGGGAACGAGAGAATCTATAAAAGCTGTATATTTGGCTTTTTAAATCTGGCAAACTCATAATTTTTACTTTTCTATATCAGAGGATTTCAGAAATCGCAAACTCATCAGTTATAGCAGCAATTTCTGTTGGAATCCTTACCTCATTAACCATCACTTCCAGTTGTTCTTCCGAATTTTTGGCATCAGGGAATTTATCTTTTGTATACTCATTTTCTCGGATTTGCCGAGCAATAGTTTCTAAGAGCCAAAGTTGTTCTTCCACAGACAAGGCACGGACGGAGCGCTCAATTTCTAGTAAATTCGGTGATATCATTTTGCTTCTGATTCTAAGCGTGACGTATTTTTCAAAGATATTATGTTCAGTCTATCTGCTTAAGCTAGAGCATCGCAAATCCCCCATCATTTTCCCCAAGTTTATCTTTTCACAAATCATAAGAGATTGCTATAAATAACCAAAAGCCAGTTTGATGACTTTTTAATTAGGTATTCCTGCTGAAGCAAAATGTACGTTAAACTGGCTACATGAATTACGAAACAGCTCGGAAACTCCTCATAGATCAGACAATCACAACCGAGGAAAACCCAGATGCGCTGTTGACGCGTATGAAACAAGGGAAACCACCGGTACCCGGTCAGATCACCTCGATTTTGTTGGCATTGAAAGTGGTGTTTGAAGCCCTCAAAGATGCAAAGAGCCTAGACCGAGAGCTGGCTTTGACCCTTTATCAGTTAAGCATTAAGGCGCAACAGCTATTTGCCGCAGGGCGTAAAGCCGGGGTTGATTGGCCGCCACTACTGAAGGAAGATTTGCTACGAATTTCCTTAGCATCTGAAAGTATCTTTTCGGGTACGTGGCAAACCCTATCTCCTGTAGGGTTGGGGAAGTTGTAGAATACCAATTCAGTCATCTTTAAACGAGAAGAGATGAGGGGGATGAGAGAGCAGGGGAGGCTGGGGAGGCTGGGCAAGAATAATTAATGACTAATCACTAATGACTAATCCCCATTACCGAGTTTGCAGTTCATTTTCTAACTTGTCTAGGTCAGTTTTGAGCAAAATCGTCATTTGACCAGTAAAAGCTTTGCCAGTCTTGGGTTGAGCAATTTCCACCCAATATACATAGCGATCGCCTACTCGTAATTCTCCCTTTAAAGCTTCCCTAATCGGAGTTTTGGCAAGACGCGCCGAGTTAACTACCTTCTGGTTGGGATACTCGTAAACGACTTGGGCGCGATCGTAATCTTGATAAATCTCCAAGCCATAAATCACCCGCAAAGATTCCTGGAGACGGGTAAATGTCATGCCGTTAATGGCATCATACATAGAAATGCGCTCACTGCGGATTCTTCCACGGTCTTTGGAAAACTCTACCCTACCAGGAGGCAATACCGACGCTTGAAAAGTGAATCGTTGAGCAGCAGTATCAGTCTTTTGCACAAATAATTGCTCCCCACTCCTGGGGCGGAGTGTGGGATGTGCTTTAATCCAAGTGCCTACTTCCTCTGTACTTTGCCCTGGTAAAGCATTGGCTTGGGAATCAAAAAGCGTTCCCATGCACAGCCAGGGTGCTAGAGAAAAAGGCAAAATCAAACAGTTAAGCAGAGATTTTTTGAGCATTTTGCTGTTGAGGACTTTCATGGAAATTTCCCCATTAGAAAGTAACCATAGTCTTCCCGTTTTTCAGCAAGATTATTTCAAGCGTCAACCCAACTTAATACATGAGGGATCTTACTTATCACGGCTCTATCATAGAAAAAGATAACAATGGAATCGTTATGAGCATTACGTTCAGCCTAGAGCAAGAACAGATAATTCAAGTTTTATTAGCAACAGGTAGATTTAACAGCGTTGATGAAGTAATTCAAACTGCATTACGCCTTTTAGCAGAAGAGACTCTTTCTGATCAAGCATGGCTCGAAGAAACTCGCACCAAGATCGATGAAGGCATATCATCACTTCAAAGGGGAGAAGGAATTGATGGTGAAACTTTTGTGAATCAGCTTCTAACACAGTTGAAGCAAGCTAAAAGAGGCTTAGGAATGAATTGATACATTATCTCACTCCCTGCTTCTCGTGATTTACAAGCGATCGCAGATTATTTCGCGGTAGAAAATGTTGAGGCTAGTGACAAGGCTATGTCCCTTTAAATTGTTTTGAGTTAAAGATATGGATCTAGATCAACTTAAAAATCTTGTTAGAGCGGGACAGTTTAGAGCTATTACCTTAGATACATCAATTTTTGACGCTCAGGGTTTGAGGCTAGAATCAGGACTACTTAAGCAATTAGAACAGTTTCGAGATAGTTCTACAAGACTGATTCTTTCTGAAGTGGTCAAAGAAGAAGTTTTATCACATTTAATAGAAAAAGCAAGGGATGCACAAAAGGAAATTGAAAAATCCCTAAAACAAGCTAAAGAGCATTGGCTGGTTGAGGATAAGAAAATCGAAGCCATTAAAAAAACAATTTTTGGCGAGCATGAAGCACAGGAAATTGCATCTGAGCGATTTAATCAGTTTGTAGAAGTTACATCCCTAGAGATAGTTGAAGCGCAAGACTATGTAATGGTTGGTGATTTGATACAGAAATACTTCCAAGCTAAACCTCCGTTTTCAGAAACAGGCAAAAAGAAGAATGAATTTCCTGATGCTATTGCTTTAATGTCATTGGAGACATGGGCTAATAATAATCAAACTAAAATTCTTGTTGTCACATCTGATAATGATTGGAAAAACTTCTGTAAAAGTTCTGAAAGGCTTATTGCCATAGATGATTTTGCAGGGGCTTTGGTATTATGTCAACTTCCAGATGCTGAAGATATCTGTAGAGACTTATCGGAAAGATATGAAAATGGCGAACTTGAAGATGTAAAAGAAGCTATCTCTAATGCTTTGGAATATCGAATTAGTGATATTGATATTTGTCCTGAGGCAAATTCAGCTTACGTTTATGAACATGAATCCACCGAAATAACCTTCAATGGATTTGAATTTAAATTACTTGAGCCTCCTAATCTAATATTTAGACCAGTTAAGTTTGATGATGAAAGTTTGGTAGCTGAATCAAAATTGAGTGTTGATGTCAATGTTGAGTGCAGCTTTTCATTTTCTATATATGATTCTATAGATAGAGACGACGTTCCAATGGGGAGTAGTATTGCAAGTATTCAAATTAATTTGGATGTGGATATTTTAGTTTCGTTCATAGGTGATTTGGATAAAGTCGGAGCAGAATTTGAAGTAGAAGATGTTGAAATTGAGATCACAGTGCCTGATGTCGATTTTGGGATGATTGAGCCAGATTGGATGGATGAGGAGGATTATGATTACTGAAAAGCGGCATTGCCGGAAGCCCTTGATGTGGTTGCAAAGGTTTGCAAGTAACCCTTTAACAGGAACATTAGGCTGCTTCAAGTTTTTTTTGAAGCGTACTTAGAAGATTATCTATATGGCGAGTCCACCAAAAGTTATTGAGAGTTTTACGATTCACTGGTTAGAAGCTTAAAGTAGTACAATTAAACTATATGAAGCAGAGAAATTTTTCATAGCTCTTGTTGTGATAACTCTGTAAGCTGATGTATGAGAGCAAATGAAGGCTAGCTATTATCTAGCAGATTGAAGGGGGTGGTTGTAGTGTTGTCATGTTTTCAAGTGGCAGATTACTTTATTTGGTTGGCAAATGAAACAGGTTCTTTTATCAGTAATCTAAAACTGCAAAAGCTTGTGTACTATGCTCAGGCTTGGCATCTTGCACTCAATGACACTCCTCTATTCCAAGAGGATTTTCAAGCCTGGATACATGGGCCTGTGATACCTGCGTTGTACCATAAGTATAAGCTTTTTGGATGGCAACCAATTTTAGAGGATGCTAACCCGGAATTACCCCAAGAAATTCAAGAGTTTCTAGATGAGGTTGCACAAGAGTACTTTGCCTGCGATGCTTATGAACTAGAACAGATGACTCATGCCGAGGCACCCTGGAATTTGGCTAGAGGAAATCTACCACCTGATGAACCTTCCAACGAAGTTATTCAGAAACAGTGGATGAAGGAGTACTACGGATCTCGTGCCGAAGAAAAGGATTAAGAAGACTGAAATTACCAAAGAGGGCACATCAGGTATTAGACTAACAAAGCTGAAGCCACTTCAAGGCATCAGCTTTTCGTTTAAATATTATCAAGACGATCACAGCAAGTTTTCTTGTAGGGAAAAAGAAGTAATCTACTGGCTGACCTTGCTTGATCGGTTAAAAGCTTTATCTAGCCTAACGGCTCAAGAATTATTAGTAAATCGTAGCAGTACGCTCAGATGTCATCCCATCAAGTGGGAAGATACCAGCGAGAGGGCATTTGGTTTGCCAAATGAAGAACAATTAGTTGATATACCATATCAGTTTTCCATCTCCTCAAATGAACATGGTAGGGTTCATGGATTCTTTATTAACGAGATTTTCTACATTGTTTGGCTAGATCAAGATCATCTCCTGTATCCCGCAAAAAATTAAAGAATCATCGCCACTTTAATCACCTGACGCGCTTTCATCTCATCAAACACCTGTTCTAAACCTTTTAACGATCGCAGTTTGGTCTTAGGCTGTTTGAGGTTATCGGTGAAGCGGTGTTTGCAGTATCTCATGCGATCGCTAGTTCAAGCGTCAAATACATTTAAACGGACATGATCTAAAACCGTATCCTATTTTGGCGAATAAGACACGGTTTCACAGAAGTATTAAGTTATAATATTACAAAAATCAAAGTAAGATTTGATTTATACCAAAGTAATCGATTTACTGAGAGTTGTTTCCTGGTTTATTAACTTTCTCTGTTGTGGGAAACCCTTGGTGATCGTAGCTTGTATTTTCCTGAGTCAGGGCGATCGCACTAAAGAAAATGGCACTTCCTACAGCCAAGGCCACCATAGGACGCTTCAGCAAGACAAAATCTCTGATAATCCTAGCTAAAGGTCGGCTTTGACGACGTAGCGCCGAAGACATCATTAATTGTCTCCAAGTAAACGGATCGCGGACATAATGACCGCTTTGGCAAACTACTAGCCTTTCCTGGCAATAGGGACAGCAAAACAAGCCCATGCGCGTTTTCACTGGTTTGGGCGTAGCATTTCTTTGGCAAATTGGG
Organism: uncultured Nostoc sp.; assembly: GCF_964245575.1. Lineage (GTDB taxonomy): Bacteria > Cyanobacteriota > Cyanobacteriia > Cyanobacteriales > Nostocaceae > Nostoc. The sequence continues at coordinate 14,351 of NZ_CAXTNP010000142.1, forward strand.
CAAGTAACATAATGATTATCAAAGGTGTGTATATTCATTTACCTCGTCCGCCTAGTCCATTTACTCGCTCTATAACAATAGCTATATTGAATCCCGATCAATACTTAGCAGACTTACAAGTATGGTCTGACATCAGCCATAAATCATACATACATTGTATTACTACCAAGGATGGCTCAATGGTCGCAACACGAGTATAGCTAGATTTAGGCAAGGATGACTCCTAGTCAATGTTTGCGGGTACGTCCACCCAGCACACAAAAACTGTGTTGTCTCTAGAAAGAATAGCGTTGGCGCTCACTTGCACCCCACTAGTGATCGTTAACCCCTAAATAACAATTGTCTCCCATTTAACCATTCTCCTCACAAAAATTTTGCACAATCACATTTTTTGCTAAAGCTTTGTAAATTAAGCAAATAAAGTCTACTTGTCTGGTTGCTAAATAATGGCTCACAATGAGAAGTAACAGATAAAAATTTAAATTTTTTCTTACATTTACCCCGCCTCTCAATGACTCTCTTGCCTCCCACTCAACTGAGGAAGGTAACGGAACTACCTGCCTTTCCTACACCTTCCGCTCGTTTAGCTCACTTAATTAATCGTTTTCAACCATCCCCAGAAACCGTTGTGCTGTTTTTAGCCATGCTCATTGGCGGTAGTACTGGTATGGGTGTAGTCACCTTTCACTATTCAATCCAGCTGATTCACCAACTGATGCTGGAAAATTTAATGGGTCAAATCGGCGTCTGGGGTGCTTGGACTTTAGCCTGCGTTCCCACCCTTGGCGGATTAATCGTTGGCTTGATGCGCTGGCGCACTCAAGACTTTGGCCCTGAACTTTCATCTCTTATCGCCGCCTCTGAGGGAACAGAGATTAGGCGACCACTACGACCAGTTACGAAGATGCTGGCTGCATCTGTTTCTTTGGGGAGCGGTGCTTCTTTGGGCCCAGAGGGGCCGAGTGTAGAAATTGGCGCAAATTTTGGGATGTTGTTCTCTGTGATCCTGAATGTATCTCAAGAACGACAACGTTTGCTTTTAGCTGCTGGCGCTGCGGCTGGACTTGCGGCCGGATTTAATGCTCCCATCGCTGGAGTATTTTTTGCCCTAGAGGTGGTGATGGGAGCGACATCTTTCGCTACTTCTGGTGTGAGTGTGGTGCTGTTAGCGGCGGTGGTAGCAGCATTAATTGCCCAAATTGGTTTGGGGGCACAACCTGCTTTTGATTTACCTGTCTACCAAGTCCGCAGTCCCTTAGAATTACCCCTTTATCTTGGCTTGGGTTTAGGGGCCAGCCTAGTTTCTCTGGCTTATACTCAATCAATTTGTTTATCAAAAGCCTGCTTTGCTGGGAAAGTTCCAGGTTTTGCCTTTTTGGGACGAATTCCTGAGCCGATTCATCCAATTATTGGCGGTGTGATGATTGGCGCAGTTGCTTTGCACTTCCCGCAAATTCTGGGTGTCGGTTATGAAACTGTAGAAGCAATGCTTCAGGATGTGGAGTTTCCACTCTACCTGTTGGTGGTGCTGTTGGTGGTGAAGTTATTGATGACTGCAATTAGTGCGGGTAGTGGTTTCATCGGCGGTTTGTTTGCACCAGCAATGTTTTTAGGTGCTTCTTTTGGATCAGCTTACGCCAAAATTTTGGCTGTGGCATTCCCAGCTATTTGCGATCAGATGGCGGCTCCCCCAGCTTACGCAATGGTAGGAATGGCAGCAGTGCTGGCTGGTAGTGTCAGAGCGCCGTTAACGGCTATTTTAATGCTGTTTGAATTAACCCGCGACTATCGCATTGTTTTACCGTTGATGGCAGCTGTGGGTTTGAGTGTTTGGCTAGTGGAAAGGATTAAACCAACTTTTAACTCTAACTCTAACTTACAACAAATTGGTCTTTCTGAATTGAAAGATGAAAAAGCGGAAATTGTGCAGCAAATTTTGGTAGAAGATGCCATGTATCCCTGTCCAAAAAAGTTACCTGCAACTCTTGGAGTGTTAGATGCAGCTGTGGAAATGATCCGCGATCGCGTCCGCAGTGCTTTAGTAATTGATGAAACAGAGCAATTAGTTGGTATACTTTCTCTGGAAGATATTAACCGTGCCCTTGCTCTTTGGCAAACTTACCCAAATTCGCCAACTGAAATTCCAGATAATTTATCCAGTCAAACTCTCATAGACATTTGTACTACTGAAATCCTTTATGCATGGCAAGATGAACTATTATCTGAAGCTTTAGACCGCATGACTCTTAGAGGTTTGCATCAATTACCAGTGGTAGCACGAGATAAACCTGATCGCATTTTGGGTTTACTAGAAAGAGAGCAAATTGCATTAACCTGTAATTTAGCAGTTACGCGTAAGGCACTTCGCCACTATTTACCTGTCTTACCGACCACAGATATAGTCATTAGTCATTAGTCACTTGTACTGAGCGAAGCCGAAGTATTGGTCATTGGTCATTGGTCATTGGTCATTGGTTTTCACAAAGGACAAATGACAATTGACTAATGACCATTTATTAAGCTGTAGCGTCTATGGCTTCATCATCTTCCCGATCTTCTGGGTCTACCTGTTTCAGACGAATGTGCTTTTTGCCTAAAGTAATCAGAAACTCATCTCCTGGTTTCAGATTCATCTGTTTTGTATAAGCTGAACCTATAAGTAAGTTACCATTCGATTGCACACTAATTCTATAGCTAGCACTACGTCCACCACGCCCATTAGCGCTGGGTGTACTGTCCAACTGAATGCCTTCAGCATCAATTAGGGCATTTAAGAACTTCATCATATTCACGCGCTCTATACCATTTTTGGTAACGGTATAGTAGCCGCACTTCTTGGCTTTATCTTCCTTGCTCTCGCTCTCTAGCTCTTTGACTTTTTTGAGCAGTTCTTCACCGAGTAGGGGTTCAATTTTTTTCTGTTTAGGCATCAACTTAGGTCGAAAATGAATGTTTGAAGTGTTGGAATCGATTTTATTTTAGCTGACGTTGAGCTAATAGGAACATAATCCTTTAGTTTTTATCTCAACCTAGCCAAGTATATTACACTCAGATGCACAATTGTTATCCCATTACCAATATTGCCAAGACAATCTATTTTAGAGAATGCTGGCAATGCTGATAACTATATATATAGATATAGTTAGTGAATCACTGCTAGAGTATATACAAGTTTGAAGTTTTCTAAACTAACGCTCAAAAATTTGTCTAGTTGCTGAGGATGATAACTGAGTCACGCAATGATAAGCAAAACTGATCCTTAGTTATTGGGCATTTACAAATGACAAGTGACAAATGACAAGTGACAAAGGATAAACAACAAAGCTTGCCAAAATGAAACTAACTACCAGAGGACACTATAGTGTGAAGGCTTTGCTAGATTTGAGTTTACAGCCAAAATATGGCCCTGTATCTGTGAGAGCGATCGCCAAACGCCAAGATATCCCAGCTCCTTACCTCGAAAAACTACTAATAGAAATGCGTCGTGCGTCAATAGTTAAATCAATTCGTGGTAGCATCGGCGGATACCAATTGGCAAGAGAGCCTGCACAAATATCTATAGGACAAATTTTAGAAGCAGTTGGTGAGACTAGCCATTTACCTCATCACACCCCAGCACCTGCACAAGCTGAAGATTGGGTAACATTTAGCCTTTGGCAGAGACTCAACCAAAAGCTCAAAGAAGCTTTGTACAGTATTACTTTGGCAGACCTTTATTATGATGCTCGTAGCTGGCAAGCTGCCCTTGGAGAAGAAGCTAGTTTTGTGGTTTAGTCAAAAGCGGAGCCGGAGACTCCGAAACTCCGGTCAATAGTCCGAATATTGACCTCTGACTCGTAACTTATGACCAATAGCATCTATATCTTAATAATTGCTGCATTTTTAGATTACTTAATTGGCGATCCTTGGAATTGGCCTCATCCAGTGCAAGTTATGGGGTGGGTAATTTCTCACCTGACCAAATTTTCTCTCCGATTGTGTGAAAATTCTCTAACACAACGCCTAGCTGGAATTTTACTAGGTATTATCCTCATAATTGGTAGTGGTTTTGTTGGCTTTTTGATTATTCAAAGTGCCAAATTAATTCATCCGTTGTTGGGAATTGCAATAGATAGCATTCTTTTGGCTAGTTGTTTTGCTGGCAGAAGTTTACGAGCCGCAGCGATGGCTGTTTTAGAACCTTTAACAGCAGGAGATTTAGAGAAGGCTCGGAAGATTTTAAGTAATTACGTTGGTCGAGATACCCAAAACCTTTCACAAGCAGAAATTTCCCGAGCCGTTTTAGAAACGGTTGCAGAAAATGCCACTGATGGAGTAACGGCTCCGCTTTTTTATGCAATTGTTGGTGTCTTTGTGCCAGTTGTGGGGCCAACTCCTTTGGCTTTAGCATATAAAGCCAGCAGTACCCTTGATTCAATGGTGGGCTACCGGGAAGCACCCTATACTTATTTGGGATGGTTTTGTGCGCGGTTGGAAGATTGTTTGACTTGGCTACCTTGCCGATTAACAGTTGTGACTCTGGCGCTGTTATCGGGTAAACCGATGCATGTTTGGCGAATTTGTCGTCGGGATGCAATTAACGATCCTAGTCCTAATTCTGGCTGGAGTGAATGCGCCTATGCTGCTTTTTTGGGTGTGCAAATGGGAGGTACAAATTGGTATCGCGGGGTAGCTAAGTACAAACCACTGCTAGGAGATGCTATTTATCCGATTACTGCAACTTCTATTCAGAATGCTTTGCAATTGACCCGATATTGTTTTTTGGTATGGTTAGGGATAGCGATCGCAATATTCTTAATACTTTCAAATAGGTAATGATACATATAAAGTTAGGAGTTAGAGACGCGATTAATCGCATCTGTACAGGAGTTAAGAATAAAAACTCCTAACTCCTAACTCATCACTCCTAACTTATCACTCACTATGTCTGCCAAAGTAGTTGAAATTCTCTCATCTGAAGAAATCCGTCGTACCTTGACTCGCCTTGCCTCTCAAATTGTGGAAAGGACACGTGATTTGTCTCAGCTGGTGCTTCTTGGTATTTATACCAGAGGTGCGTTATTAGCTGAATTGTTGGCGCGTCAGATTGAGACGCTAGAAGGTGTAGCCGTGTCAGTCGGGGCTTTGGACATTACATTTTATCGAGATGACCTCGACAAAATTGGATTACGGACTCCAGCGAAAAGCGAAATTCCTTTAGACCTGACGGGGAAAACAGTTGTACTGGTAGATGATGTGATTTTCAAAGGACGGACGATTCGCGCTGCTTTGAACGCAGTCAACGACTACGGTAGACCAGAGGTGATTCGTTTAGCTGTGTTAGTAGATAGGGGCCATCGAGAATTACCAATCCACCCAGATTTTATTGGCAAAAAGTTACCTACTGCTAAAGAAGAAGTTGTCAAAGTTTACTTACAAAATTGCGATGGACGAGATGCAGTGGAGTTGATTAGTCATTAGTCATTTGTCATTAGTCATTTGTCATTGGTCATTAGTTATTTGTCATTTGTCCTTTGGAGTTGGGAGACAGAACTATAAGGCTTTTGGCTTGGGTTTCGAGTTCAAAGGTCGGAGTTTCGAGTTCAGAGGTCGGAGTTCCGAGTTCAAAGGTCGGAGTTTCGAGTTCAAAGGTCGAAGTTCCGAGTTCAAAGGTCGAAGTTCCGAGTTCTCTGCTCAAAAACTTAACTACG
>NZ_CAXTNP010000143.1:0-19951 GCF_964245575.1 uncultured Nostoc sp.
CTTCAGTAAAACAATCTGTATTCTTAAGCACAAAATTAGATGCGCTTACCCTGATATCTCAATACAGTCCTGTTAATAATAACTTACAGCTATTTTTAGGTATTTAGACCATGACTGAGACGGCTAGTAGGGAGTAATGGTAGTTAAATTACTTGAAAAGCGCTGTTACCATATTATTTTAAATTATGGCATAGAATCTAAATCTAAAGATTGCATACCTTCGCGTTCTATAAAGGTCATCATACTTCCCAACTGCAACCAAACTAATAAACAAGTAAAGAGACTAATTGGTAGACCGACTCCTAAAGCCAAGGAGGAGGGAAAGCCAAATATCTCCAAGCCTGAAGACAGAAATAGACAAGTACCGCCAGTTATACCGATAAATGGCACAAGTAATTGTTTCAGTGAGGAACGTGGTTTAGTATTTTCTGTACGTACACCGGAGGGGTTGCCGTAGGCATCGCTTGGCCATTTCTGTACAATTACTTTCAAAGTGCCAGATAATGCCAAACCAGATGTTAATGCTGTCATAAAGCCAACAAGTAACAAAAAATAAGGCGGTTGCAGAGGGAAATAGTACATGAAAACTCCTGATTTATATTAAAGATTTTTTAGTTTTTGTTTGTTGACTGATTCCCAGCAAAAGGCGCAAGGAATGTAGTTTTTGGCAGGATAGCAGCTGCGCCTTCCCTGGATAAGTCTGTTAAAATGCCGATCGCTACATTTAATAAACGATCCGGTTTTAAGTCATCTTTAACCAGGTTCCACAGGCGTTGGACATCTTCGGTGTGGAGGCGGTCATCTTCGGTGAGAGCAAGCACCAGCTGTCGCCGCAGAAATTTACCTTCTTCTGACATTAAATATTGGAACCCCATCTGGGCTGTGGGCAATACATCAAAGTTGTTATCGGTACGAGCGATCGCAATTAAATTCTCTAATCGCTGCCACTGAAATTTACCATCTTTAAACAACACATTCAATAATCGTCGCCGTAATGCTGGCGATTCCCCTGTCAGCAAGCGCCGTGCTATATAGGGATAACCCACCTCAACAATTTTGAAATCTGGGTTGAGGCTCAGGGCAATACCTTCTTGAGTCACCAAGGAACGAATAATCAAAGCAAACTTCGCCGGGACTCGGAAAGGATATTCATACATCAGTTCCGAGAATTCATCGGTAATAGTTTTGAAATTAAAATCCTTGACATTTTTGCCAATGGCGTTTCCCAACACCGCTTCTAATGCTGGCACAATCGGGCAAATATTCGTGTCTGGAGTCAGAAATCCTAATTTTACAAAATCTTCGGCTAAGTCGGTGTAGTCTTTATTCACCAAATGCACCAGTGCATCCACCAGTGTTTCTTTGGTGGTTTCCCCCAACTGATCCATCATGCCGAAGTCAATATAAGCCATCCGACCATCGGGTACAGCAAACAAATTGCCGGGATGAGGGTCAGCATGAAAGAAGCCGTGTTCTAAAAGCTGTTGCAAACCTGAAGTAACGCCAATTTGGATAATCGCTTCTGGATCTAATCCTGCTTCCCGGATGCGCTTAGTATCTGTCAACTTGAAGCCGTCAATCCATTCCAGGGTTAAAACGTGGGTATTAGTGTAACGCCAGTAAATGCCTGGAACTTTTACTTCTGGGTCATTGCGGAAGTTGCTAGCAAATTTTTCGGCGTTGCGCCCTTCATTTATATAGTCGATTTCTTCAAATAACTTCGTGCCAAACTCGTCCACGATTAAAGTTAGGTCGTGACCGAGATTGAGGGGTAACCAGGGAGCTACCCAACTTGCCCCCCACCGCAATAAATAGAGGTCGCGTGTGAGAGTCGGGCGTAAGTTGGGGCGTTGCACCTTCACTGCGACTTCTTCACCACTGATCAGACGACCACGGTATACTTGACCCAAGCTAGCTGCTGCTACTGGGTTAGGCGACAGTTCGCTAAAGCTTTCATGAATTGGACGGTCTAGTTCAGTTTCGATAATTTGGTAAGCGATCGCATTATCAAAAGGTGGTAACTGATCTTGTAACTTGATCAGTTCTTCTAGAAAATCCTTACGTATTAGGTCAGGCCTGGTAGAGAGGGCTTGACCAACTTTAATAAAGGTCGGGCCGAGGCGGGTGAGCAGTTCTCGCAACTGGATAGCTCGTTTACCCTTATTCTGCTCAACTTTATCTTGCCATTCGTCCCACTTGAGACTAAGGATAAATCCCGCAAAAGAGAAGATAATTCTCAGGAGTCGTCCCCAGGCTAGCCAGGGACGGTAACTATAGTAGCGAGCGATCGCCTCTGGATTATAGAGTTTTAGCAGAGCAGGTTGATACTGACCCACGCCTTTATTTGCCTCTTCAACTGAAAAATTTACAATGATTGTTTTTCTCCTAACCCACAAGTTAGTTGTAAGTTCAGGATAGCGGTAGTGTTTTGTCTAAAACAACTAGAACTCTACCCTTTTGGGATACTGTTCGTGGTGATTTTAGCATCTGTTACTACCTACATTTGTTTATCTTTTTCTTAATTATACTTTATAAAACTACAACTACTTATCCAACTTTTAGATGATTTTATCTTTTCTTAACCATTCTTTATAAGAATATAAATTCTATATCTAATTATGCAAATTTAAATAAACTGCAATAGTAAGTAACTTTATTTACTAACAGTTATATTGAGTAGTAGTACTATTACTGTGTTGAATTTAATCATTTTAAAATTTCAGACTGTCTTAACCACCCATTTAGCTTTGCCTGAATACTTCTGTGATGATGGTCTTCTAAAACACTCGTCCATAATGAATGAAGTTGAGAAAAAAGCACCACAGGTTACTTTGACAATTTAGACCATGTGCAAAAGCTAACGATTAACCTAACCCCCTTCCCAACGAGGGAAAGGGGAATCAAAGTCTCTTTCCTTTTAGGAGAGAGGTTTTCCAGATACCGTAAAAGTCAGACAGGTTATACTAATTCTGTATGAAGATGCGCTAAAAAATATTTAAGTATAAGAAGAGAAGAAAGAAAAACGAACCGCATAGACGCAAAGCGGCTTCGCACAGGGTAGGACGCAAAGTACGCAAAGGACACAAAGTAAGAAGTTAAAAGGGTTTGGTACAGCCTCACAAAGAAATGGTATTACTGCGGTAACTGTAATTACAGCCCATTCTGACACTAATGTAGAGCGAGAAGCTTTCTGCTCCCGCTCTAAAAATCAGCAATTTATAAACAATTCGGTTTCTTGTAGGACGAATTTAGGGCTTACGCACTGTACAAATACATCGTGATGCGAATTAACTATCTTGAGGTTGTTTCAGGCATTTCTTAATTATCCTGCGATCGTAAATAGACTATGCTGTGTCCTTACGAAAGATGTGGTTTTTAAACTCATACATATTTGGCATTTGTTGTCAATGCGTAAGTCCTAGAATTAGCCCTTTCAAGGTGAGTGGAAATTTTAGTTTATAAATTCTTCTTTAACCTCTTATCTCTGTGTTATCTGTGCCCGGAGCGGTTAAAGAAATTACTTTTAAACCGCTCCAGGCACAGAGAGCGCTGAGAAAAACAATCTTATTTTACTAATCACCTTGAAAGGGCTAGTCTTAAAATTGTATAGTTAGGTGGAAGAATCAACCCGCGACTCATAACATAATGATTATTTATAACTGCTATAAATTTGGTAATTGGTAGTGATTTGGTCACAATTACCAATTACCAATTAGCTACTTTTAACCATCGTATAGTGCTATTTAGATTTTGCCTCCAAGTTTTCTAAACGGCTTCTCAATTCCTGATTTTGTTGTTTGAGTTGGTCGAAATCCTCACGCAATTGACGCAGGTTTTTTTCTGAACCAATATTCTTTTGCACTTTAGAAATTTCTTCTTCAGCATAGCGACGTACACGCCCATCGGCTGTTTGTTCAACTAGCGATCGCAAAATCCCCACTGCTTTGGCTGTTTCCATTTGCCCTAATGCTGCTGCTACCGCCACTTGCGTTAAAAAGAAGGTTTCTTTGGCTAGTTCTGTTAATTTTTCTAAAATCCGTTCCAAATTAACCGGACTTTGACCTACAGAAATCTTTCCTAAAGCGCGAATTGTGGCTAAACGTAGAGGTTGTGGTATACCGAGTTTGGTATATTCTATCAGGAGATTTAAAGCTGCTTCCGAGGTTTTGAATTCAGCTAAACCGGCAACTGTACCACTCCGCACTACTTCATTCCAACCCGCCTTCTCTTGTAAAACGGATTTCAGCAGCTTTAATACCTTGTCTTCCTTGGCTTTTTCTTCCAAGTTCGCAGATGCAATCGCCCCGATCGCACGAGAAGCTGCTGCTTCCACATAATAGCTAGGATCGCCCTTTTGTACTAACCCTTTCACAACTTTATAGCTTTCAGCAGTTTTGATTTGAGCAAGTGCTTCCACTACAGCTCGTCGCACGTAAGCATTTTTATCTTTTAACCCAAGAACTAAGCCATCAAAGGCTTGGTCTAAATTGATTTGCGCTAGTTGTTTCGCTGCTTCCACACGCACACCCCACAATGGGTCATTTTTTAGCGACGTAGATAGTGCAATTATAGCTTCTAATCCACCTTTTTTCGCCAAAGCTGCTGCTGCGTAAATACGTGAAATCGGGTCGGGATCAAATTCTAACTGTGCTTTCAACTCTGATATTGGATACTCTAATGCTACTGTTTTCAGATAATTATTCTCAACATCAAAGCTGATAAATTGGGGCTTATTTTCTAGGGGAAAGTAGAAGCTTTGTTCACGTTCATTTACCCGGACAGTAAAAGTTTTGAGTTGTGAGTTATGAGTTTTGAGTTTAGAATTATTTCTAACTCCTAACTCCTCACTCCTAACTTCTTCCTGTTGGGTATAGCCAAAACCAATAGGTATTTTTAAATCAAACAAATCCTTACTGCCATTTTTACCTTCAGCAGCTTGGGTTTGAGTTACCGTGATTTTTGCCAAATTAGCATCCCCATCCCAAGAGTAAGCTACTTTAAAATCGGGATGACCACCACGAAAAACGTATTGGTCAAACAGGAATAAAAGATTACGTCCAGTAGCCTTTTCAATCGCCCTGAGTAAGTCTACTGTTTCTACAGTTTTGTGGGCATTATCTTGAACAAATGTTTGGATAGCCTGCCAAAACAACTCATCTCCTAATTGGGCCCGAATCATGTGATAAACACAAGACCCTTTTTCGTAAATGTGGCGATCGTAAAGCTCAATAGCTTCCCGGTAAACATGTGTTACCATCGGGCGACGATAGCGACTGCTATCTTCACTTAAGTAACGATGAGCTTCTAATAAACGATAGTAAGCTGCTTCTTGGAGACTATATTCCTCTTCTGTCCACATCACCTCAGAATAAGAAGCCATCCCTTCTTTTATCCAAGCATGAGACCAATGCTTAATTATTACCAAATCACCAAACCACTGGTGCGCAAGTTCGTGGACGACTAAACTTTCGGTATTGCGGTTATCTAAAGCGGCACGTTCATCCAGCAAACATCTATCTGTTAACAGTGTTGTGGAGGTGTTTTCCATCCCACCAAAGATGAAGTCATCGACGCAAACCTGGGCGTATTTCGGAAAAGGGTATGGATAGCAATACTTTTGGCTCAAAAATTCGATCATGCGGGGAGTTTTGCCCATGCTGCGTTTAGCATCTTCCTCCCGTCCCTTTTCTACATAGTAGGTAACTGGTTTACCGTTCCACTCATCCTGAATTTCGGCAAAGTCACCTACTGCTAAAGTCATCAAGTAAGTAGGATGAACTTGTTGCTGTGACCAATGGTAGATTTTGTAATCACCATCTTCTGTGGTATGAATCAATTCGCCGTTGGAAATCGCCACCAGAGGGTTGGGGACACGAACGCGAATTTCTGAAGTAGACAGTTGTCCTGGATAGTCAAAGCAGGGGAACCAAAAGCGAGAGTCTTCGTCTTCTCCTTGAGTCCAAACTTGAGTTGGCTTGTTTGGGTAGTGCTTGTCTGGTTGAATAAAGTAAAGACCGCGCTGCGGTTTTGCGACTGAATAGGCGATCGCAATCAGCAAGCGTTTACCAATCTGGCTCACCTCAGCAAGTTGGATAGAAAGCTGTTCCCCATCGTAGTCAAAATTTTGTGGCACCTCGTCTACTTGCACAGACTCGATATTCAGGTTGACAGCATCCAAAGTCAAACGGTCAATGCCATTACGGATTGGTAAGAGGCGAATGCTACAACTGCCCTGATAGCAAAGCTTTGGGATATCCAAGCTGAGATCGAGAAAAATATGCTCTACCTGTCCGGGGCGATCGGGGTTGTAGTGTGGTCTTGCTCCCGGTAACTCAAAAGGTTTGTGTCCGTTATTATCTGTATCAAAATAAGACTTCGACATTGATCCTTACTGACCTTGTAATCCTGAAAAGTCTGGCTTGGCTGGACGTAGTTAAGCAAAATAGCGGTGTCTGAATGTATTTCCCAAATCAACAGGGCATTATGGAGGTGAGAATTCCCCTTTGGGATTGGGGGATTGAAATTAATCTCACCCGAATTTCCGAAGGTCGGCTGGCGATCCTTGGACTTTTTTCCATATCCCTCCCGCATTTACTTTTACTGATGTTTTGCACTTTTTTGTCATCGAGTCAAGAGTCTCTTGCACTCGATAAATTTTTATTAACTACAAACACTCCTAATTATTCTTACATAGGACTGCGATTTTATTTTTGAAAACATACTGAGACTGAAAAGCCCGTTTCTCAGGGTTTTATCTGAAATTTTGCTTACAAATCAGACAGGAGTCCTATAACTTAGGATAGCTTGCCACTGTTGAGCAGGCTATTTTGTTTGAAATGAACAGCATATCATTTGCCGATTCGCTCCCCATCTCGTGGAAGTATTTTTTAGAGTAATTATTTTAGACTGCTAGCTTATAGGACTACTAATTTTATCAGTAAATACCGATCAATGTGTGGAAATTATTAATAAATCCGAAAACTCTACAATGACACTTGTATAAATCTCGGTGACAATCTGAGCAAAAGAGGATAACAAAATGCCTGAAAGTAAATCCAAGTTTTTCATTCCTGCTGTTGGTGCTGCTGTAGTTATTGCAGGAAGTATAGCAGCTTATATGTATTTTAAAGCCCCATCAGCAGGTAGCTCTGACGCTCTAGGCAGCGCTAAAGTAGTACCTTCAACAGCATTGATGGCAACTTATATTACTACTGACTCTCAAGCCTGGGCAAAGTTACAGCAGTTTGGCACTCCAGAAGCACAAAAGTTAGTGGCAAAAGGTCTGGAAAATTTCAATAAGCAAATATTCAGTGACAGTAACGTTTCTTATGAAAAAGATATAAAGCCTTGGGCTGGTAGTGTAATGATTGCTGTATTACCACCTAATCCTGTTAAATCGGCACAGTTGAAAGCACCTTCTCAAGCACCTAATGCACCAATCAATGTACAGCAGGAATCAAATATCCTGATAGTAGTAGGAATCAAGGACAAACTCAGCGCCTTGAATTTTGCTAACAAATTAAAATCACAAAAAGGAGTAAAATTTCAGGAATCTGACTATAAAGGTCAAAAAATTATAGAAACTACAGAAAATGGCAAGCCGACATATAGCGTCGTTTTAAATAATAGTCACTTAGTATTAGCACCCGAAAAGCAAGCTGTAGAAAAAGCAATTGACACGTTTAAAGGAGAGTCTTCTTTTGCCAGTAAAGAAGGTGCAAGCAGCATCCTCAACAAAGGAGTGGATGTCAAAAACAGCCTCGCCCAAATTTATGTACCAGACTATGCAGGTATGGTACAGCAATTAGCAGCCGGAAGTCAGCAGGCAAAGCAGTTACCTCCACAAGCTCTGGTGCAACTCAAGCAGATAAAATCTGTGGTAGCGGGTGTTGGTGTTGATGATGCGGGAGTACGGGTAAAAGCGATCGCCAATTTAGATCCACAACTAAATAAATTTCAGTATCAATCAAGTTCTGGAGATATAGTCGGGCAATTTCCCACTGGTACCTTTGCTCTGATTAGCGGAAATGGTATCAGCCGTGGCTGGGAAACACTAGTAGAAGAGTCAAAAAATTATCCAGAAATGAAACAAGGTCTTGAACAGGTGCGAGGACAACTGAAATTTGTCAATATTGACCTGGATAAAGATATTTTTGGCTGGATGAATGGGGAATTTGCCTTTGGTACGATTCCATCTAATCAAGGGGTGCTAGCAAATGTTGGTTTTGGAGGTGCTTTAGTATTTGATACTAGCGATCGCAAAACTGCCGAAGCCACCTTGACGAAATTGGATACCCTTGCCAAAACACAACAAATCAACATCGCTAATAAAAATATTGGTGGGAAAGACGTAACTGAATGGCAAATTCCCAGACAGGGAGCTTTATTGGCGCATGGTTGGCTAGATCAAGACACTGTATTTGTGGCTCTTGGTGGCCCAATTGCTCAAGCGATCGGCGATCGTAATAATCCATCTCTCGACAATAGCGATGTCTTCAAAGCCATCACTGGTTCTTTGCAAAAGCCCAACGGCGGCTATTTCTATTTAGATATGGACAAAACTCAAACTGTGCCCTTGATCAAGAGTTTAATCTCATCTGACGCCAATACTATCACCATGCTGGGTTCCATTCGCGGTCTTGGTTTTACCGCTACTAGCCCTGATAAATCTACCAGTGAATTGGAGATGTTGTTAGCTCTCAAGCCAAATACTGCAAAATAGGGCATTGGGAATTGGGTATTGGGTATTAGTCATTTGTCATTTGTCATTTGTCATTTGTCATTAGTTATTCTTTCTCCCCCTGCTCCCCCACTTACACAATTCAATTTGCTTCTAGACTGGTGTCCAACAAATATGTCATAAGTAGAAAAGTCTGTTAAATGCAAACTAATTTATGACTGCTGCTGTAAATACGACTCCTGGCTTCGCTTCCCGCTTGGTAAATGGCGTACTGGCAATCAAACCTTTAGCTAACCTAGCCAAACATCAGGCTAGACAAATGATGATTAAACGTGCCGAAAGAATTGGCGTGCCTTGGACGCAAGAAGTCGAAACACTACAGGCGCGTGATTGGACGACCGATCTAGCTCAAGTAGAAAATCCTCAGCTTTCCTACCCAGAATACTACTTGCGGCCATTCCATGCCTACGAAGGTGGAGACCTCAGTTGGAAAGCGGCTTGGGAACTAGAAGTTGCAGCTCGTACTGTCCATGCCGGAATTTGGCCAGATGCTGGAGCAGAAGGAGATGCTAAACTGCGCCAAAGTTACCATGATATCCTCAAAGTGCAAATCCCCAATCAACCCCAAGACATCCTAGATGTGGCGTGTGGTGTGGGTTTGAGTACCTTTGCCGTACAAGCAGTTTATCCCCATGCCAAAATTACAGGCTTGGATTTATCTCCTTACTTTTTAGCCGTTGCCAATTATCGTGCCCAACAACGTCAAGCTAAAATTAATTGGCTTCATGCCCAAGCTGAATCTACCGGATTACCTGATGCCTCTTTTGATTTAGTTTCCATTTTCCTGATGTGCCACGAATTACCCCAATCAGCAACCCGACAGATTTTAGCTGAAATGCGGCGCGTGCTGCGTCCGGGTGGCTACTTGGCAATCATGGATATGAATCCCAAATCTGAAGTTTACAAGAAAATGCCAGCCTACATTTTGACTTTGCTCAAAAGTACTGAACCGTATTTAGATGAATATTTTGCTTTGAACATTGAGCAGGCTATTGTTGAGGCGGGTTTCCAAACTCCCACTATTACCAACAATACCCACCGTCACCGTACAGCGATCGCTCAGGTGAGTGGTTGATTTCTCTCTACTGCTCTGGGCAGCAATACCACCTTTGCTGCTGCTAGGCTACTACTACTGTCGGGTGCCATTTGCCCCACCTCTGTTAAAGTTGCTGATGTTCTTTATCATCGGCGCAATATCTGGTATCTTAGCCCTTAGCCTCGAATGGATTTTTGAAATTGTAGCCAACAGGGTTGTAGACTCAAATCAAATCAAGCTATGTCTGCCGACAAGCTGCTTCTCTACGAGAGGCTTTGCCAATACGTCTACGCTTTTTGGAATAGCGTTGCGGCAACTTGTGGAAGTAGCCCCAATTGAAGAAGGCTGCAAGATTGTAGCGGTTGTTGTCCCAACCTACTATCTGCAACGCAAGTATCGATTATTTGCATCTACCGTTTTTCTCTTCACCATAGCCGTTGCCCTTGGATTCACTGCTGAAGAGAATTGGGTTTACCTTTTCCACGATACAGGATCAATTCTAGACCGTACTATCGGTATGCCAGTCCACGCCATGTTCTCTGCACCTTGGGGATATGCTTTAGGAATCTATATTTCCTCCAACACTCGGTTAAATCGAGACAAAAAGTTCATTTTTAGGGCTTGGCTAAATTCTGTAATCTCTCATGCCCTAGTTAATGTCTTATCTAGTGCTTGGCGTTACTCACTACCTTTAGGTTTCCTGAGTTATGGTTTATTCCCGTTTCTCTTGTGGATGTTTTGGCGATTGGAACAATTACTGCGAAAAGTGCAAGGCAAACCCGCCATTACCCTGATTTCAGGCCATACGCCTCAACACCGTTACTGGCAGAGGAGTTTAGTGCTGTTTGCCCTCGTGCTGGGTGGAAATGCTATTTTTGGGCTGTTTCTTTTAGTCAGCATTCTTAGTCCCTTAAGTCCGTCGAAGCTTTTTGATGCTGATATTTTGTGGTTTATAATTAGTCGCTTTTTCTTAAATCTCTTTTTTGGAGTTTTAGCTTGGGGCATTTATCGCTATTTGCGACATTCCGCTCGTCGTCGGTATTTTTAAAATATGATTTAGAAAAAGGCTAAGGGGTTTCTATGCAAACAACTCCAGTGCGTTGGACGACTGCTGACTTAGAACTATTTGCTGGCGATTCTCGTTCCGAGACACTTCGTGAACGCAGAAATCGCTATGAGATTATTGATGGAGAACTATTTGTGACCAAATCACCTAGTTGGGATCATCAATCAAGTTGTGGCAATATTGTTACATTTATTAAGATTTGGTCAGATGAAACTGGTTTAGGTAAAGCTGCGTAGATGCAAAGCAGCTTGTCGCCAGACATTGCACCTGGAATTATTTTATCAGATTCTGACAATGTGATCCCTGATGTGGTATGGGCAAGTCATGAACGCTTAAAATACTTGCTAGATGAAGCTGGACACCTGACGGGCGCACCAGAGTTAGTAGTAAAAGTTCTGTCACCTGGCGAAAAAAATCAGAAACGCGAGAAGGAAACAAAGCTAAAGCTGTACTCGGTGCAAGGGGTTCAGGAATATTGGATTTGCGATTCTATACAGAAAAAAGTTGAGGTTTATCGTCGTGAACAAGCTGCATTAAAGCTAGCAGTTACTTTATTTACTCAAGATGAATTGACAAGTCCTTTGCTACCTGGTTTCAACTGTTTAGTTAGTAAACTTTTCTAGGTGGGCATTGGGCATTAGGTTGATATAAATTCTCTGTATCCTATGCTTGATTTTCAATTAGCTAAACCTGTGCTAATACTGGCTGATTCCCGGTGGCGCTGACTGAATTTGATTCAGATTCAGTACAGTAGATTTCGCAGGAGTTATTAGGACTTTCAATCAGTTTTACTTTGTAAAGTTTAGCTCCCAATTCCTGAATAGGCGATCGCAGTAAATCACTAATGTAAAGTGCGATATTTTCAGCAGTGGGTACAACTTCGGCAAAATAGGGAATGTCTTTGTTTAAAAAGGTGTGATCGAATGGCTCAACCACATAATCTTCTATTACTTGATTCAAAGCACCTAAATCAACAATCATCCCAGTGCGTGGGTCAATTTCTCCTTTGACAGTAACTTCTAGATGGTAGTTGTGTCCGTGACCGTTGGGACGAGCGCATTTACCATAAATTTCAGTGTTTTCTTCGTTACTGAGGTTAGGGTGAGCTAGCCGATGGGCGGCACTAAAGTGAGTACTGATGGTGAGGTAGGCTTCCATTGCGTTTCCCATATAATCTGCCCAAAGTTCAGGATGTTCTAATAACTGCACACGGACTAAAGGCAAGTGAGGTGCTAGCCGTTGCCAGATAATCCGTGCAATATTCTCAGTAGTGGGCAGAGTTTGTTGAAATTCTGCCCACGCATCGTTGAGATAAGAGAAGTCCAGTTGACTGGTAACTTCCCGTTTAATTACGTGTTTCACATTAGACAAGTTCAACACCATGCCATATTCATCTAATTCCCCAGCTAGATAGATAAATAAGACATAGTTATGTCCGTGTCCAGGAAATTTAGAGCAAGCACCAAATTTTTCAATATTTTCAGCTTCACTCAGTTCTGACAACCAATAACGATGACTTGCCGAAAACTGGGCGCGGCGATTAACAATGCATTGCATGAGTACACTATGAGCAGAATTTAAAATTTCTTAATCTTTCTCTGCTTCCAGCATAAACTAATTTCTTAGTCCTTTGTCATTAGTCATTAGTCATTTGACATCTAGCGAAATTGACCCATGCCCCATGCCCCATACCCAATGACTATGTAACAGATGCTTGTGCCTCACAGTGCAATCTCGTAGCTATACGAAATAGTTCATGACCTGTGTGTAAATAACGCTCATCGTAGTTCAAAGGAAAGTAACCTAATTCATCAAGTCCATCTCCTACTTGATCGAGGCTGTAGTAAAGGTGAGCGGCTGTTCTTGCTAAACTAGGGGGATTCGGCAGAGAGCGAAAAGTAATTTGTGCTTGCTTGAGGTCATCTCGACAGATCTTTAAGTATTCCTGAAATTCATCTAACAACTCATCATCAAAAGGATCAGCTGCTAATTGCTCCATTTGTTCTTCTAAGGAATAAAGAATGGTACAAAGCAAGCGATTAACTGGTTGGTAAACTTGACGCAGCCATTCCTCAACTTGCTCGTCAACATCGCGTCCAGTTTTTCGTGTTGTCTGGTAATGCTTTTGTGCTGATGCTGTACGCTGTTGGCGATCGCTATTTAATTTATGAGAATCATCTTGCAGTTGTTGGTCGTAATCGCGGCGATTTTGGTTGTCGCCTAAGACTTCATAAGCTGCATTGATGCGGATTATCTGCTCCTGATCGGCACTTTCCTGATTACTGTCAGGATGGAATAACTTAACCAAGCGGCGATAGGCTTGCTTAATCTCCGCAAGGCTTGCACTTGGACTAACTTTGAGAGTTTCGTAATGGTTAGAAACGTGCTTAGAATTGACCATTAATTAAATTTATCGTTAGCTGATGCTAGCGGCTAACCTTGTTTCCAGGTCTTGGAACAACGGTGTACTCAAATACCTCTCACCAAAACTGGGCTGAATCATCACAATTAAACGTCCCTTATTTTCTTGACGTTGGGCAATGCGAATTGCTGCACATAAAGCTGCTCCACTGGAAATGCCAGATAGTAGCCCTTCTTCTTTTGCCAAACGCCGACCATAAGCGATCGCTTCTTCATCAGTGACAGTAATCACTTCATCAATCAATTTTATCTTAAGAACTTGGGGAATAAACCCAGCCCCAATTCCTTGGATTTTGTGTGGCCCTGGCCGTCCCCCAGATAAAACTGGGCTATTGGATGGTTCAACAGCGATCGCCTTAAAACTAGGCTTGCGTGCTTTAATCACTTCTGATATACCAGTGATCGTACCACCTGTGCCCACCCCTGCCACGATCATATCTACTTGTCCATCGGTATCTTCCCAGATTTCAAGGGCTGTAGTTTCCTGATGTACTTTTGCATTAGCTGGATTACGAAACTGCTGCAACATATAAGTATTAGGCATACTATTAACCATTTGTTGCGCCCGCCCAATTGCCCCACTCATACCTTCGATCCCTGGCGTTAGTTCCAGTTCTGCTCCATAGGCCCGCAACATTGCCCGTCGCTCCGCACTCATTGTCTCTGGCATTGTCAAAATTAACCGATAACCCTTAGCTGCTGCTGCCATTGCCAAGGCAATTCCTGTGTTTCCAGAGGTAGGTTCTACCAATACTGTCTTCCCAGGAGTAATCAGCCCTTCTTGTTCGGCGGTGTTAATCATACTCACCCCAATCCGATCTTTGACTGATGCCGATGGGTTCATACTTTCCAATTTCACCACAATTTCCGCAACACATCCTTCTGTTTGAGGAATGCGGTTCAACTGCACTAGGGGTGTACGACCAACCAGTTCTGTAATGTTACGAGCAATTCGCATAATTTCGCCCTTAGTTATTAGTCAAAAGTCATTTGTCACTTGTACTGAGTTTACGGTGAGCGCAGTCGAACTGCGACTTGCCTTGAGCGACTTGTACTGAGCTTGTCAGCCAGCGTAGCCGTAAAGCCTGCGGCATAGCTACGCTTAGGGCGAAGCCTCTTCTTCGAGTTGGGCGTAGTCGAAGTAAGTCGAAAAAAGCCGAAGTATTATTAGTCATTAGTTATTGGTAAGTCCAGTCCTGTTCGGCTTTGTCGTTCCCGCAGGATAAGCGAGTTTCCAAACCTATTGAACTTGGTGTTAGCGTTAGCGATAGCGCAACGGTAGCGAGTAATCGAGCGTCGGAACGAGCATCGAAAGCAGAACCTCACCTTTAAAAGGATATTTTAAAAGTATTATTCCTAACATTAAATATCGAAAAGCTAACCCCCTAGATCCCACTGTTTCAAAGCTTCTCCCCGAAACAAACAGAGGTGAGTAGTATACTTTACGACTTTCCAATTCTCTAAGGATGAAATGACAAATGACTCTTGAGTAAATGTAGTACATGATATCGAAACCCCCACGCCTCAAGGTAGCTAGTAGCTGTTCCAGATAGCAAGCGGGTATATTTTTTGTGCTGCAATTTATCGAATTTGCAGAGGAGAGGTTCGCCACTTTTGTAATGATTAGAAATTCGTCGCTGGTAGGGTATGCATTTAATGCCCACCTTAGTGTGGTCTATTCATACAGCAGATTTTAAATTTGTGAGGTACAATCAATACCCAACTCGCGCACCCTACTTGATGTATTAAGGAGGGTTGGAGAGGGGTGTATTTCATTTACTTGCAAAGTGTTGTATAAAACCCGTCATAACTTATAATTCACAAGTCCTAACTTTTCTAGTATACTCCGGTTAACTACTGGTGTATATTTATTGTTGCTAGGGAAAACAAAAAGCCCCGCCTAATGGCGGGGAGCAATAGAGTTTAAAATTGTCGGTGGATAGTCAACACTCTAGAAGGTGAAAGTTGTTCTGAGCGTACCGATAAACGCATCATCGTTATTGCTGTTTTGATCGGGAGAGCTCAACCAGATTACACCAGGGGTGATTGAGACATTATCCGACACGCGATACTTGTAAAAGCCTTCAAAGTGATAGGGTAGATCATTACCACCAGTACCAGCAAAAACTGCCCGGTTACGGGAATAAGGTTCTACACCAGCAAAAAGACCTAAAACGTTACCCTGTTTACCGAAATCAACTAAAGCAACCCCAGCACCGTAGCTCCAAGCTTCATAATCATCATTTGCACCGAAGCCGGTGACATCGTGGTAAGACGCGAAGCCACTAATTGATAGCTTGTCGCTAGGTCTAAAGGCAGCCGACACACCGTAGGAGTTGCTCTCACCTGCATTTAGTAAAGTGTTACCTTGTCGAGTACCTACTGCAACAATCTCTGGGTTTGATGTTGAACCTGAGTTGAATAAAGAACCGCCGACTCCATTATATCCGTGGACGTAGGTAGCAGCTAAAGCTAAACGATCACCAACACTAAAGTTCAACTGTCCTAAAGCAGCATAGCTACCGTTGGTCAGACCTGAACTAAAATTAGTAATACCAGGATCATTAGCTTGCGATGCCAAGTAACCCGCAGTGATTGAACTATTTCCCAAAATACCGCCACCTTTACCAAGGGGTAGATTGAGCGCTATACCTGCACCGCCACCAATCCGATAAATGGGACTTTCAGAAGCAAAGGTAGACAAAGCACCATTACCACCGTCAGTTTGATCAAAAAAGTAAGGGTTGTTGACGGACGCATAATGGCTGTGTCGTCCGCCACTAGCTGCGAGGTAAACTTGGGCTGGCCCTATGGGAACTTCATAGGTCAATCGGTCTATTTTGACGCTGTTGCCACCACTGCCAGCACCGACTTGAAATGTTTGTGTGCCTTCCGCATCACCGAGAGCATTGAGACTATTATTAGCGTTATCCCTTAGTGAAAAGGCTTGTGCATTACCTGCTGCCAGACGTGTGTGTAAAATGTCTCTACCAGTGAAGCTGGTTTGCAAGTCTAAACGTACCCGATCTTGGAAGACTGTATTGTTAGCGTCACCAGTGTTACCCCCAAACACATCACTAACTGCAAAAATGGCTTCACCAACTAGTTTAGTGGTAGTGGAGAACTGATTCGCTTCCAATTCAGCAGTCCGCGCTTCCAAGGAATCCACCCGGCCGCGTAGGGTTGCCAATTCTGCCGAAAACTCTTCTTGTAACCGTTGTAAGGTAGCTAAATCTTGTTTGGTAACTAAGTCAGCTGTTGCTGTGGCAATCAATTCGTTAACTCTATCCAAACAGGCGTTCAAACCAGCAGCAAATTCATAACGCGTCAAAGCACGGTTACCGCGATAAGTAGCATTTGGGTAACCTGCAATACAACCATAGCGCTCAACCAAAGACTGCAATGCTTGGAATGCCCAGTCAGTGGGTTGTACGTCGGAAAATTGAGAAACCGATGTTACTTGAGACTGAGAGTTATTTTGGTTGCCTTCGTTGCTGTAACGATTAACTTGGTCTATGGTTGTTTGAGCCAACATTTCTGGCTGTTGGGCAACTTCAGTAGTTAGACCTGGTTGTGCGCCTGGTGATACTTCAGTGGTTTTGTTTGGAGCCGCAATCGCTGTTGCCGAAACTAACAATGTCGCTCCCAAAACTGCTGGGCTAACCACTAAGGATTTCCACAATATATTAGACATCTTCTCTTTACTCCTCACACCTTGTTTAGATAATTGTATTCGTTGCACCTAAAATCTCAAAAATGCGACATCTCATTGAAACCTGTGGATGAGGCATAGTTGCCACTACTACAATTTTAGTTTTTGCAAAGCTAATAAACGATTAACTTAGGGTTAAAAACTTATGTGATTAACTTATGCAAAAACATATCTTTATATCATAACATTATAAAACATCGGATCTAGATGGCAAGATTGGAGCGATCGCCTTAATAACTGTCACACATAATTATCTAAATATCTAACCAAGGAGTATGCTTTAGGGCATTCGCTCGCTACTTCGGCTAAATTGCTCAAAGCTTAGACAAGCAGATTATCAGTAAAAATCCCTTTTTGCACTTAGCCCGACTAAAATTCGCACACCAATTAAAACACACTGACTCAGCTACACAGTAGCAAAGCTTTCATGCAGGGTAGTTTATCTGCTATTGCGATCGCAAACACCAGCTTATGAATCAAGGGTTTTGAAAACCGCGCCCTCCAAATCGAAACCCCTAGTTCTAATTTTAAAGCTTGCTACGTGCTGCGTCTCCCCTCGCGGTGACTTCCAGTTCCCTAGTGCTGCATGTCAGAAGAAATCACTTAGTTAATTTGGGAAATCGCCTGTGCTAAATCAAAGTCAGCCTGCGTCAGTCCACCTGCATCATGTGTTGTGAGTGTAATCTTCACTTTGTTGTAGGAAATCTCTATATCTGGATGATGTCCTGCCGATTCAGCAGGCTCCACCAGCTTATTGACAAACTCAATTGCTTGGATAAAATCCTTGAATGTGCCGGTAATCTCTAACTTGGAGCCTTCAACAGTCCAACCTGACAGAACCTTTGCACTTTCTTGAATTTCCGCCTCAGTGAGTAGTCGTGCCATCTCAAAAAATTCCTAGTTGTATTATTTGCGCCACATTATGTATTTCATCAAATAAAATCCCTTTTATTCTCCATAGAGAAAGGATGGAGGATCACCTAGAGCATAATGCATCTGTGTATATTTAAAGTCAGACTTAGTAAATAGACGTTATTGCTCACATCTGCTCAGACCCCAAGGTTTAATGCAAGATATTTTTCTTTTATTTTAATAAAAGTTAAACATGTTGGCTTTGCCGCCGCAGCCATCGCCATCGAAGTTGTCAAAAACGACTGTTCATAAATTAAAAATTAAAAATTACCCATAAAAAACTATCCGCTCTGAATTAGATCAGATGATCTAACTCAGAGCGGTCTAGCGGGTCTTCAGATTGCAACCAGACTGCCGGAAGGAACTCCGAGCTTGCCTAGCTAGTTGAGCTAACTTAGTATCTCAAAGATAACTAAGGCTAACTTTTAGAGAACAGCCCCGGCACACAGCCGGCTAACTGCAACCTGATGACCCATGCATTTACTACTTTCTATCATGGGCATCACCTCCTTGTTGCCTAAACGGTCTTAGTCTCAAAAGGGCAGAGCATTTGCTCTGGGCTTATAACCTTCTTCTAAGATAACACATAAATTTATAGATATTAACGATAAATAAAAAAATAAAAAAATCTCCCGCCTTTTGGTGGGAGATGACTGGAGAATGGGGAATATTGACACTTTATTGGTTTATGCCAAAGAGATTATTTAATCTGGTTGGTGTCAATTCTCGGCAACCACAACCCTAACTTAAGTCATGGTTAGCTTTCAATATTAGAGAGCGTTACCGCGAGGTAGAACTTCCTCAGGGAATACAAATTGTTCGTGGGGTTGATCTTGAGGAGCCATCCAAGCGCGGATACCCTCATTCAGCAAAATGTTTTTGGTATAGAAGGTTTCAAACTCCGGGTCTTCCGCCGCCCGCAATTCTTGGGAGACGAAATCATAAGCCCGCAGGTTGAGTGCTAAACCGACGATGCCGACGGCGCTCATCCACAAGCCTGTGACTGGCACGAACAACATGAAGAAGTGCAACCAGCGTTTGTTTGAGAAAGCAATACCGAAAATCTGTGACCAGAAACGGTTTGCCGTCACCATTGAGTAGGTTTCTTCTGACTGGGTTGGATTGAAGGCGCGGAAGGTGTTAGCACCATCACCGTCTTCAAACAAGGTATTTTCGACTGTGGCACCGTGAATGGCGCACAACAAAGCACCACCCAATACACCCGCAACACCCATCATGTGGAAGGGGTTGAGTGTCCAGTTGTGGAAGCCTTGCAAGAATAATAGGAACCGGAAAATAGCAGCTACACCAAAGCTAGGTGCAAAGAACCACGACGATTGTCCCAAGGGATACATCAGGAATACACTGACGAATACCGCAATGGGAGCGGAGAAGGCGAGGGCGTTGTAAGGACGGATACCTACTAGACGGGCAATTTCAAATTGGCGCAACATGAAGCCAATCAAACCAAAGGCTCCGTGCAGGGCCACGAATGGCCACAAACCACCCAATTGGAACCAACGGGTGAGGTTGCCTTGAGCTTCTGGCCCCCACAACAGCAATAGGGAGTGTCCCATGCTGTCGGCGGGGGTGGATACTGCCACTGTTAGGAAGTTACAGCCTTCTAGGTAGGATGAAGCTAACCCGTGGGTGTACCAAGAGGTAACGAAGGTGGTACCGGTCAGCCAACCGCCTAGTGCTAGGAAGGCGCAGGGGAACAATAGTATCCCTGACCAACCTACGAATACGAAGCGATCGCGCTTGAGCCAGTCGTCTAAAACGTCAAACCACCCTCTACTGGGGGCGCGTCCAACTGCGATGGTCATTAGAGCAAATCTCCAAATGTTTATAAGTACAGGTTGTATCTGTATTATAGATGGCAAAACTTAAGTCATCTATAAGCAGAAAGTTTACCGGGTTATTAACCAAGTTTACAATTTTTTACACACCTTTAATCATATTAGGTGAAAATCGCTAATTTTTCTAGGGGTTTTGTAATAAAAATTAATTTTTGATCCAGATGAGGTGGGAGTGGGGAGTGGGGAGTGGGGAGATGAAGAGAAA
>NZ_CAXTNP010000144.1:0-10898 GCF_964245575.1 uncultured Nostoc sp.
CCCCCTGATCCCCCTGCTCTCCCTACCTCTCCTGCTCCTCCTGCTTCCATCTTTATCAGAAGATCAGGGCGGCGATCGCGGGTTCTTTGAATTTGTTGTTCGTAACGCCACCGGGCGATCGCGGCGTGATTCCCACTGAGCAAGACATCAGGCACTTTCAAGCCGCGAAAATTGGCAGGACGAGTATATTGGGGATAGTCTAATAACCCTTCCTCAAAACTTTCTGCGGTGAGGGACTCCGTTTTGGCTACGGTTCCTGGGATCAGCCGCACTACGCCATTAATCAAAGCCATTGCTGGAATTTCTCCGCCAGTCAGAATAAAATCGCCTAAAGATACTTCACGAGTTACCAAATGTAGCACCCTCTCATCCACTCCTTCGTAATGCCCGCAAATAACTACTAACTGGTCGTAATTTGTCACCAATTCTTTCAAAAGAGGTTGATTAATTGTTTGACCTTGTGGACTCATCAAAATTATTTCTCTTCGGGGTAGAGTTGGTAGCGACTCTACAGCGTTAAAAATCGGTTCTGGCTTCATTAGCATCCCCACGCCGCCGCCGTAGGGTTCATCATCCACCTTTCGGTGCTTATCAGTGGTAAAGTCCCGTGGGTTAACCAGATGCACTTCGGCAATCTGTTTGGCTAAGGCTTTACCTAGCAAACCAGAATTGAGAACAGAGTTAAAACAGTCAGGAAAAAGCGTAACTATATCAAAGCGCACAGTTATTCGTATTCAAGGACACTAATCTTAAATTTGAATGTCTAGCAAACACCAACAAGCCAAAGTCGGGTCAAACTCCAGTTAAACTTTATCAATAGTATCTAAAACTACCAGACCTCTTGGATTTTAGATGGGATTAAAAGTTTTTCTAATTACTTAATTTATGTTTAAATGTTGTCACAAGTACATTTAAATTAATAATCTTATCAAGTTAACAACTTCCAGGATGCATCGAGCCAGCCTCAGAAAAAAGCGTAGTCTTAACTGCTCGTCCTCAACCCCAAAGCAGGAATTTAGCCCCAAAAAGACTATTTTGCCCTGCTGCAAGTGGACAGGTGAAAAACAAGGCACTGGCTTTGAGGAATGGGAACGAACACGTTTAGACTGAGGCAACGCGAACGTTAAGCGAAAATTTGGAGAGTGGCTGATCCAGTTCCAAACTTCCAAAAAGTGTCCTCTCAAAGAAGCAAAGCGCAAAAATCATGGCTGCTTCTGAACCTTGTTAAATTCACACGCCATTCGCCACAAGCCAGGGAACCCTTTCGGCAGTTCCTCATGGGGGAAACCCCCAAGACTGGACTGCCTTACCAAGGCGATGGCACCTGAAGTTGTTGACAGGAGAAACACAATGCCGCAATTACAAGCTAAATCGCTAGAAATGAGGACACCCCAAGCAACTAAAACCGCCGTTCTGGTTATCGGAGGTGCAGAAGATAAAGTTCATGGCCGCGAAATCCTACGAACTTTTTTTGGACGCGCCGGTGCTAGTAAGGCTTATATTACAATTATTCCATCTGCCTCTCGCGAACCCGCCATCATCGGTGGTAGGTATATTCGCATTTTTGAAGAAATGGGTGCTCAGAAGGTAGAGATTTTAGACATCCGCGAACGAGAACAGTGTGAATCCTCCCAGATCAAAGCATCCTTAGAAGCCTGTAGTGGGGTATTTTTGACAGGAGGCGACCAGCTGCGTCTCTGTGGTGTATTGGCAGATACGCCAGCAATGGAAATTATTCGTCAACGGGTGAGGGCGGGGCAACTTACCTTAGCAGGCACGAGTGCAGGAGCAGCAGTGATGGGGCATCACATGATTGCTGGCGGCGGTAGTGGAGA
The DNA here is from genome assembly GCF_964245575.1 of uncultured Nostoc sp. Taxonomy (GTDB): domain Bacteria; phylum Cyanobacteriota; class Cyanobacteriia; order Cyanobacteriales; family Nostocaceae; genus Nostoc. The sequence continues at coordinate 1,836 of NZ_CAXTNP010000144.1, forward strand.
GTCGCCAAATCGTTCCCTAGTTGATATGGCAACGGGTTTAGGTTTTATTCCTGAAGTAATCGTTGACCAACACTTTCACAACCGTAATCGCATGGGGCGACTGATTAGTGCGATCGCAGCTCACCCCGATCGCTTAGGTATTGGCATTGACGAAGATACTTGTGCAGTGTTTGAACGCGATGGTTGGTTACAAGTTATGGGTAAAGGTAGTGTCACCATTGTTGATCCCACTGAAGCCACCCACACCAACGAACCCCATGTCGGTGCTAATGAACCATTAACAGTACATAATTTACGTCTCCATATCCTCAGCTACGGCGATCGCTTCCACTTGTACCAGCGCACAGTATTACCTGCTGTACACCGGATCTCCAGCTGACGGGATAAAGTATCTGAGGTTACACTGAGTTGGCCAGAAATTTTAGATTTTGGATTTTGCAAAAAGTTGTAAGGAGGGGTTACCGACCTAGCAAACTTTTCAAGACGGATTTTTAATCCAAAATCATAAATCTAAAATCCAAAATCGGTTGACCGCACATTTATTTCTTATTGTAGAAAAATGATGAGAATAGTATGTAAAAAGAAAAAACTGTTTGTTACGAACAGTTTAGCGGTCAATTCCAGTAAGAAACTAGAATTTTGGTTCCGAATCTCCATCTACCTATTCCCATGAGAATCCTCAAGATCCAGACCTTACGCGGCCCAAACTATTGGAGCATTCGACGCCACAAGCTGATCGTCATGCGCCTCGATTTAGAAAACCTTGCCGAGACGCCCTCGAATGAAATCCCTGGCTTTTATGAAGGACTAGTTGAGGCGCTGCCGAGTCTGGAGGGTCATTATTGTTCTCCTGGCTGTCGTGGTGGTTTTCTGATGCGAGTCAAAGAAGGCACTATGATTGGTCATATCGTAGAACACGTAGCCTTAGAACTCCAGGAATTAGCTGGTATGCATGTTGGCTTTGGTCGCACCCGTGAAACTGCCACACGCGGAATTTACCAAGTAGTAATCGAGTATCAGAATGAGGAAGGGGGACGCTACGCTGGACGAGCCGCAGTACGGCTGTGCCAGAGTATCGTTGATCGAGGCCGTTATCCCAAAGCAGAACTAGAGCAAGATATCCAAGACCTAAAAGACTTCATTCGTGATGCTTCCTTAGGCCCCTCCACTGAAGCGATCGTCAAAGAAGCGGAAAAAAGAGGTATTCCCTGGATGTCTCTGGAAGCCCGCTTTTTGATTCAGCTGGGCTACGGCGTGAATCAGAAGCGGATGCAGGCCACAATGACGGACAACACCAGCATTCTGGGCGTAGAACTAGCTTGCGATAAAGAAGCCACTAAACGCATCCTCGCTGCTGCTGGTGCGCCAGTACCTAGAGGTACAGTGATCAACTTCTTAGACGATTTGGAACAAGCCATTGAATTCGTTGGCGGCTATCCTATCGTCACCAAGCCAGTGGATGGCAATCATGGACGGGGGATCACCATTGATATCAGAACTTGGGAAGAAGCTGAAGCCGGATACGAAGCTGCCAGACAGGTTTCCCGGTCAATTATTATCGAACGGTATTATGTTGGACGCGACCACAGGGTACTAGTGGTAAATGGCAAAGTAGTCGCAGTAGCCGAACGCGTCCCCGCTCATGTCATTGGCAATGGCAGATCCACCATCTCCGAACTGATTGAGGAAACAAACCTTGACCCAAATCGCGGTGAAGGACATGATAACGTCCTAACCAAGATTGAACTAGACCGCACCAGTTACCAACTCTTAGAAAGGCAAGGCTATACCATAAATAGCGTGCCACCCAAGGGCACTATTTGTTATCTCAGAGCAACGGCAAACTTAAGTACTGGTGGTAGCGCCGTAGACCGTACCGATGAAATTCACCCAGAAAACCGTTGGTTAGCACAACGGGTAGTCAAGATTATCGGTTTGGATATCGCCGGACTCGATATCGTCACCACGGATATTAGCCGTCCTCTGCGGGAAGTTGATGGCGTGATTGTCGAAGTTAACGCCGCTCCTGGCTTCCGAATGCACGTTGCCCCAAGTGTGGGCATCCCCCGCAACGTTGCTGGCGCAGTAATGGATATGCTGTTCCCCAACGAGCAATCTAGCCAAATTCCCATCCTTAGCATCACGGGTACTAATGGCAAAACCACCACTACGCGACTACTAGCACATATTTATAAGCAGACGAGGAAAGTAGTGGGTTATACTACTACCGATGGAACATATATCGGTGATTATTTAGTAGAAGCTGGCGATAACACAGGCCCCCAAAGTGCCCACGTCATCCTTCAAGATCCCACAGTAGAAGTAGCGGTACTAGAAACGGCTCGCGGTGGCATTCTCCGCTCTGGATTGGGCTTTGAAGCCGCAAATGTGGGAGTAGTATTAAATGTAGCCGCAGACCACTTAGGAATAGGTGATATAGATACCATTGAGCAGTTAGCTAACCTCAAGAGTGTAGTAGCGGAAGCCGTATTCCCCGATGGCTATGCGGTACTCAATGCCGACGATCGCCGTGTCGCCGCCATGTCAGAAAAAACTAAGGCTAATATTGCTTACTTCACAATGAACCCAGACTCGGAATTGGTGCGAAAGCATATCCAAAAGGGCGGAGTAGCGGCAGTATATGAAAATGGCTATTTGTCAATTGTTAAAGGTGATTGGACACACCGTATAGAAAGAGCAGAAAATATACCTTTAACAATGGGCGGACGTGCGCCGTTTATGATTGCCAACGCTTTAGCAGCAAGTTTGGCAGCATTCGTGCAAAACGTCACAATTGAGCAGATTCGTACTGGTTTGAAGAGCTTTCGGGCTTCAGTTAGTCAAACGCCAGGACGAATGAATCTATTTAATTTAGGGAACTACCACGCTTTGGTGGACTATGCCCACAACGCAGCCAGTTACGAAGCTGTAGGTTCCTTTGTGCAAAATTGGACTACAGGACAACGGATTGGCGTAATTGGTGGCCCAGGCGATCGCCGCGACGAAGACTTTGTTACTTTGGGCAAATTAGCAGCGCAAATTTTTGATTACATCATCGTCAAAGAAGACGATGACACACGGGGACGCCCACGGGGTTCAGCCGCCCAGTTGATTATTCAAGGCATCACCCAAGTTAAGTCTGATAGCCGCTATGAATCAATTCTGGATGAAACCCAAGCGATAAATAAAGGCTTAGACATGGCTCCTAATAACAGTCTGGTGGTAATTTTGCCAGAAAGCGTCACTCGCGCTATTAAGTTAATTAGGGCGCGTGGTGTAGTGAAGGAAGAGACACATCAACCAAATATTGGCACAACTGCTATCGATTCGCAAAATGGGATCGCACCTTCTTCTGTTGTTAATACACTCCTGTAATCAGGAGAAGACAGCGCTGGCTCCCCAACGCACTGCCTCCTAATGACTCCTGTATTTTGATTACTTTAATTATTGTTTTTCTTGTTCCGAATTGGTTTCGTCACTGGGAGTTTTTATCTCCTCCTTAAAACCTCGTAGAGTTTTGCCCAGTGCGGTTCCCAGTTCGGGAATTTTTTTTGGCCCAAAAATGAGAACAGCGACAATGGCAATTACAGCTATTTCTGGCCATCCCAGTCCAAACATATAAATTTCCTCTAAGGCATCTTTAATTAAATATAGACATTGATGGCTCAAATCCGATGAGTTCGCCATTGATAAGCGCTCGACCCTCTTGCAAAAATATTTTATAAATAAAACTAATATTCCGCATTTTTACATATATAGCAATACCGATATCCCTAAATAAATGTCTCAACTGTTATAGCAACAGCCTTGGTGATTAGGTACATCAACAGATGATAAAACTTAGACATAAAAAAACTTTTCACCCAGTTCCCAGTCCCTTGCTATATCATCTATTTCATCTTCGATAGCTTTAGCCATCAAATCTTCTTTCTGTTCAATTTCATTTAACTCTTCGTCAGATACGTCGAGTTCTTTATTCGCAAAGACTCGCCTAGCTTTTCTGTCGAAAATTTCAACAATATTATCCATAAATAAACCTTTTTAATTTATTAGACTCCATTCTGCAATTTCTTTAAAACGATTAGTTGGAGTAACTTCTTTAAAACAGTCCTAACTGTACTGACTGGTTATTATCAGCATTTTCTGTTGCTATTGGTGGTAAAGCTGCTGGAGGTTCAACAACTAAAGGAGCATTTTCTTCAAATCTCAGTTTTGAGCTTTTAATGTAGTCTTCATCAATCTCAAAAGCTAACCAGCGTCTTTGTAAAGTTTCTGCAACTCGACCTGTCATATTAGAACCAGCAAAAGGTTCTAAAACAATATCGCCTGGTTCTGTACAAAGGTTGATGACAAACTCTGGTAAAGCTTGAGGGAATCTTGCTGGATGTGGCTTAAAACCTTCTTGTTTGCAACGCCTTTGGTAATAATCGTTGGAAGCAGTATTCGAGGCAGAAATCATATTTACGGGCTGGACTAAATCTTCAAATAAAGTTTCTTGTATAAGAGTCTGTTGTCCTATTTCTTCTTTGTCTGTACTACAACGTCCATCAATAATATTCGGGGGAATGGCTCCTCCTCTATCCTTCCCAAATTTATCGGAAATATCATGGCCTGATGGTCTAACTTTGGGTTTATACCCATTATTTAGAAGGTTTTTCATCGCATCACTATAAGGCTTTAAAACCCTTCTGTTATTAGCTTTAGGATGCGGTTCTTTTGACAGCCACCAAATTGTATTTACCGAATCTTTAACTCTTTCCCTGCGAACTGTTACCCATTCGGCAGGGGTGGGTAGTTTTGCTGGGTTATACCAATACAATTCTTGTGCCAGATAAAATCCAAGTCCGCCTTTTTCTTTTGCTTTGCACAAAGCAACAACTAGTTCAAAATGATAAAGAGAACGAACTGGCATTCCTTTAATCCAACTGCCACCTATATCAATAACTAGTGAGCCTGTTGGTTTAAGAATACGGTAAAACTGGGCTGCATAATCTTTAAACCATTCAACATATTCCTCAGCATCAACGTTTCCGTATTCTTTTTTACGAAGCAATGCAAATGGTGGAGAGGTGCAAATTAAATCGATACTTTCGTCGAGAATACCTGCCATTAATCTTAGGCTGTTTCCTAAATAAGCAGCACCAAATTTTGTTTCGTAGTAAGGATTACAATTAAGTTTCATCTAAACTTTATTAGTACAATTGTACGGTCTATGAAGACAGTATCATCCATAAAAGCACAAGTTTTCCAACTGTTAGCTATTTTTTTTGATCAATTTGCTGGATGAATAGAGCAATGTGCTAAGTATCTGCACTCACAAAAGTACGTATGTTCTGTATTGAGTATGGTCGGCATAAAACTGGACACTTTGAATAAAGCCACGATCAGCTCAACTAACTTCCCATTGGATTGGTAATTGGCAAACCTAACCAATCACTTAATTCATGAGCTAGCCATTCAAGTTCTGCTTCAGATTTAATACCACAATTCGCACCAACCTGATATCTTTTTTCTCCCGACCAAATATATAGTGCTGAAACGGCAATTCCATTAAAGTATTTTGGAATGTAAACCAGCTTATTGATACTTTGTCTTGGTAATGGACGCCGTTCATTCAATTTCCAAGTAAACAATTCCCAGGTTAAGGTCATTTGTTCTGAATTTAGGCGCAAGCAGAAGCGTCCAAACTTCAAGAGAAGCAACCCATACATAAACCAACAGCCAAAACCCAAAAAGGGAAGAAGCAACAAGGCTAACTCCCTATTATAAGGAGTTAAGAGTGTGCCAATTATGCAACAAAGCCAGAATGAATTGTAGGCGATCGCAAATAAACCTATGAATACTGTTGATAGATTAAAACCAGCTGGTGGAACGATAATTTCTAGAGAATCCTGATTTTTGATTAATTGAATCTTACTCTCATCCGGTTTGCTAACTACCACAGTAGGTAAATTTATTGACTGTGGTTTCTCTAAGGCTGCGATCGCAACAGCAGCAGAACTCAAACGCCGTTCTAAACTGGGTTCAACCATCCACTTTAACCAATTGCTAAAGCTGGGACTGAGATTAGCCGCTACCTCAAACTGAATGCGAAAATCTTTTTGGGGTAAATCGCCTGGGTGTGTACCCGTCACCAAATAAATTAAAGTTGCACCTAAACTATAAAGGTCAGAAGCGGGAACAGTACGCCCGCCAAATTGCTCCTGTGGCATATAGCCATAAGTTCCTACCACAGTCCTAGTCCCGGTTTCTGTGGCGAGGACTGTCTGAACTGAGCCAAAATCTACCAAATAAACTTGACCAACACTATTACCAGAACGCTCCCCTAATAAAATATTGCTAGGCTTAATATCACGGTGAATTACAGGCGGATACAGCCCATGTAAGTAAATCAGAATTTCTAAAAGCGCTTTGGCTATCTGTTTGATTTCAGCTTCTGTAAAAGTCCGCCCAGTTTGTAAGTATTGCTCTAAAGTTTGTGCTGGAATATAAGTTTGTACTAAGGCAAATCCTTTGATGGTTGGTGAATTTATCTCAAAATAGTCTAAATAGCGAGGTATTAAGGGATGTGCTAGGTTTTTTAAAGTTTCGGCTTCTCGCTCAAACAGCTTGAGTGAATCCCATTCAAAGTCACCACTAAAAGAGAGTAACTTGATCACAACTACTTCCTGAGTTTTCAAGTCACGAGCTAGCAAAGTTATACGCCCAGCTTTTTTTCCTAATAGTTGCTGAACTTCGTAGCGCTCTCCCAATATTTGACCAATCATAATTAGTAAATTTTTATACTTTAAATACTGTAATCTAGCTAATTATATTTAAAAGTATTACATAAAATACTACTTGGTAATATCCATACGTAACCAATCACTTAATTCATGAGCTAGCCATTCCAGTTCCGCTTCAGATTTAATCGCACCACCAATACCACCAAGTTGATATTTTTGTACTCCTACCCAAATATCCAATTGTGGTGGAACGGCAATTCTAGTGCCTTCAGAGTCTTTAGTGAAATGTTTTGGAATGTAAACCAACTTAGTAATACTTTGTCTTGGCGATGTACGGGGACGATAAAATTTCCATGCAAACAACTCCCAGGTTAGAGCAATTTTTTCGGGATTCAGGCGTAAGCAGATGCGTCCAAATAAATGAAAGAGAAATTTATACACCATGACAAAACCAGCACCCCAAAAAGGAAGTGAGAACAAGGCAAAGGGGATGTTGACAGGAAAAGGGGCCGAGAGTGCGCCAATTGTCCAAAAGAGGATAAATGAATTCCAGGCGATCGCAAATAATCCTGTGAATACTATTGATGGATCAAAACCAGCTGGTGGAACGATAATTTCTAAAGAATCCCAATTTTTAGTTAGTTGAATCTTACTCCCGTCTGGTTTGCCAACAACTAAAGTAGGTAAGTTTATCGCTTGTGGTTTCTCTAAGGCTGCGATCGCAACAGCAGCAGAACTAAAACGCCGTTCTAAACTCGGTTCAGTCATCGACTTTAACCAGCGAGTCAAGCTAGGACTGAGATTAGCTACCTGCTCAAACTGAATCCGAAAATCCTTTTGTGGTAAATCCGCTGGGTGTGTACCTGTCACCAAATAAATTAAAGTTGCGCCTAAACTATAAATGTCAGAGGCTGTAACAGTGCGTGCGCCAAATTGTTCTGGTGGCATATAGCCATATGTTCCTACTACAGTTCTTGTCCCGGTTTCTGTGGCGAGGACTGTCTGAACTGAGCCAAAATCTACCAAATAAACTTCACCGACACTATTGCCAGAACGCTCCCCTAATAAAATATTGCTAGGCTTAATATCACGGTGGATAACAGGTGGATGCAGTCCATGTAAGTAAATAAGAATCTCTAAAAGCGCTTTGGCTATCTGTTTGACTTCAGCTTCTGTAAAAGTTCGCCCAGTTTGTAAGTATTGCTCTAAAGTTTGGGCGCGGATATAAGTTTGTACTAAGGCAAATCCTTTGAGCGTTGGTAAATTTACCTCAAAATAGTTTAAATACTGAGGAATTAAGGGATGTGACAAAGATTTTAAAGTTTCAGCTTCCCGCTCAAATAGCTTGAGTGAATCCCATTCAAAGTCACCACCAAAGGAGAGTAACTTGATCACAACTAATTCCTGAGTTTGCAAATCACGAGCTAACAAAGTCCGCCGCCCTGCTTTTTTTCCTAATAGCTGCTGAACTTCGTAGCGTAGACGCGCAGCGTCTTGTCCTTGGATATCGCCTAATATTTCGCCAATCATTATGGTTTCTTGAATGCTACGGTTGAAAAGTTTTAGAGCTTATAGCTTTTCAATTTGGCAAATCCATATCTTTAGTATAATTGCGTAATTCTATGCCCTCCCAACTTTGGCCTTATATTACCCCAGGTATTCCCGATGAATTGTTTGAACATTTGCCAGGAATTCCCCTGAGCCAGCGAGAAGTCCGACTGCTGTTAATTGCCCAACTGCGACTAAAATCAGATTCTATTTTGTGGGATATTGGCGCAGGGACGGGTACAATTCCAGTAGAAGTGGGGCTATTGTGTCCAGGCGGAAAGATTATTGCTATAGAAAGGGATGAAGAAGTAGCTAATCTGATCAAGCGTAACTGCGATCGCTTTGATGTGAAAAATGTCGAAGTTGTTGAAGGTAGCGCTCCAGAGTGTTTACATAACCTCAAGGTTGTCCCTCACCGTGTTTGTATTGAGGGAGGACGCCCCATTCAGGAAATTTTGCAAGCAGCATGGCATTATTTGCCACCATCCGGTAGGGTTGTAGCCACAGCTGCTAATCTAGAAAGTCTGTATGCTATTTCCCAGAGCTTTTCTCTGTTAAGGGCTAGAAATATCGAAGTCGTTCAGTCTGCGGTTAACCGCTTAGAGACGCGTGGCTTTTCTCAAACCTTTACCGCCGTTGATCCCATTTTTATCCTTAGTGGTGAGAAACTGGACTGAGGACTGGGGACTGGGGACTAGGGACTGGGAAAAAGTTTTCCAAATACCCAATACCCAATACCCAGTACCCAGTACCCAGTACCCAGTACCCAGTACCCAGTACCCAGTACCCA